>JAJRWX010000093.1 GCA_024276605.1 Planctomycetota bacterium
CCACAAAAAATACGTCCTGACGGTTGTTGCCGCGCTGTGTGATATGGTGCGGTACACCCGGAATGACAATTCGTGCGACTCGAGGCATAGGCGGATTCTACCCTTACCTTCGATTTTGTCAATTATATGGGTGACTGTCCCCTGTTGTCTTGTCGTCCCCTGTTGTCCGTCCCCTGTTGTCCCCTTTTTCTTTCCTTATTGCGGCAGTTTCTCCAGTTTTCTTCGAGCCACACTCAACGCTTCTTTGGCGGCGGTAATAGCCTTACTGTCATCAGTCAGGCGCTCGGACTGTTGCTGCCCACTGCAATCCCTAGTGAGAGTAGCTGTTTCGATTGTTCGCAGAGCAGCCAATTCCATCAGGTTCCATTGTTTTTCCTCGGACAGGAATGCGAAGACACGTTGGTCAAACTGAATTGCACGATATCCCTCCCAAGTAGCGCAGCGATCTATATATTGTAACACATTATTGCGTATCCTTTGTTTCATTTCATAGCTAAGGTTTTTTTGTAATTCCGGAAGACGTTTGTCACAATATTGGCGTGCTACAGTCGAAAATGTGTCATCAAGTGTACGTTCAGCAACGTCCAATGACAAATGCTTCTCTAACGTTGTCGCTAATAAGTCCCAGCGCTGACTCATTACGAGGGTGCTCAATACATGCTTATCGATTTTGGCAGCGTATGGTAGTCCGCTGTCGAGTATTTCTGATACTGTATTTACATAAAGTGTAAACAATGGTGGTAAAGGTTTTCCATTCTTGTCCGAGATCTGACGCGGTAGCTTCTCCAAGTCTCGTAATAGCATGATCCGAACCAAATTCGAGTAAGGTGTTTCACCGTACTCGTCGAGAAACCTGCGATAAAAGTCAACACTAGCAAGTGTCCATTCCTCAAGAGTCACACCGGGTGCAGGATCGCGATGCATTTCATTCCAATCCAAGATGGACAGATACGAATTCCGCTCATGCACAGTGGGAGCACGTACCGGAATATGTATCTCCTCTGATTCCCATTTACATATTACTTCCGGACATCCAGTTTCCTCTATCTGAACTGCACCTACGACACCAGATGCTCGCATACGGAGCGTGTATCCATTCTTAGAGTAGAGAGAACTTGCAATAGTGCCTGTGCGTGGGAACACTCTAATCATTGTGATACTTGCAGATTCGCCGGGCGCAAGCAATAGTGCGTTCCGGCCCGACGGTAAATCAAGAGATTCCTCGACGAAAAGCGACAATACATTGTCGTTCAACCCTGCATAAAGCGATGGACGATACCGACCCCCACCTATCAGACGTAGTGCAGTTGGGTTCGGATTTGTGATGGTAAATTGAATCGGAAAATTCTCACCAGCGACTACCTCATCACGCGGTACTCTGATCTTTAATATCAATGGTAGCGCATCATGAGGTATTTCGGATAGCGCTCTCTCCAGTGTGTAACCCTTATTATGCCGCGAAAGTGCTGGTATATCAACTTCCTGTGATTGGGAAGTGGCAAGGAAACTGCTCAGCAGTATAATAACTATCGAAACGTTTTTGTACTTCATCACATACCTCTCAAATCAATTATGGGCATTGTAGTTGTGTGTCCAGCCCTTGCGGATACAGTTGTGTTCGAATTTTCATAAGACTACATGAGGAGAATTCTTCTATCGGTGAAAATTGATTATTACCGGTTAAGCCTGTCATGAGGTATAAAGTTCCACCGTCGAGATGTCTAAGATAGAACTGATGACCCACTTCATGGACTACAGTAAATTGCTCCAAATGCTGCATACCTGCGACATTACCAAGCATGTCATCTCGGATCGTCTCCAAGTGGACAACGGTTCCCCCCACACTCAAGACGCCATCTGCTGCAGCTGTAACTCCATATACAAGTGAAGATTCATCCTCTGGATCATGGTCCTGAAGCGGCGGCCCCTGGAAGCCCGAAGTCACATGCACGGCCCAAAATGACGGGAGTGATATAAGATTCTTGTTGGCATCGGCAATCACTGAGACGACTTCCACAATGCTGTCCATTTGATGCTTGAAAGGTGCAGTTACCTGTGGATCGTAATCAGTCGCATCTGGAACAGGAAAGACGTAGGCAGGAGCAAATGCAGCAACCATGAATCCAGTGTCAGGAAGTATCGGAAGCGGAACAGGTGGTCTGTCGAAGGCGACCATCGTAAATCCAGGTGTACTACCATGGTCATCATCCCAAAGTGTATATTGGGCTCCTACAGCATTTACTATGTCTGGCGTTGCATTAATAATTACTATCTTGTCAAATAGACCAATAAGCGTGTTGACTGTGGTAAAAGAACCATGTCCTTCAATGAAAATTCGACCAACTTTGTGTTGCTTGTCTGCTTTCCAGTCAGCGTCAAGAGATGAAATATCCACAATTGCACGATTAGTTGTCGAATTGTAATTTGGAGAGAAGGGTAGAGTACCAATTTGTGTATTAGTATAGTCAGGTGCTGCCATAGAGTCAAGTTCAACATGAACCTTCCGCCAGACGGTGAGCATTTCGCTCCAACGTAATGGTAGCGCGTAATCTGACCAACTTCCACCGTTTTGGTTTTGTTCGTCGGCTGTTGTTTGTGTTACGGCACTCACGGTGTTTGTTAAACATGTTGCACCCGCGCGATAGTTATTGCCCGGCTGCATGGACACCGTAAAGGTGACACGGGCTGTGCCATCGGCCATCGTGACCGCTGAGTCGCTCCATGGCGCTTCACCTGCTGGACGATTGTCCGGCCCGGACGTATTACTATCAATCAGGCCAACATCAGCCATTCCCGCATTATTCTGATCGAACGGATCATCAACATCCCACACCCCGAAGTAAACATTACGATCGGCAATGGCTGGTGTGATCGTCGCGACTAAATCCACTTTACGGCGATTGCTGTTAGGATCGGTATCGTTGGCACTGATTTTACCGGGGAAGATGCGTTTCCCGCCGTTGTTGATATTGTCATCATCGATAGCTAAGTTACCTGAGTTTTCCTTGGTCTCCCAAACTAACATTGTAACCTGATAAACCGTTAGCTTCACTATATCCATGCAAGGCCCGCCGTTGCCGGTGTAGGTAGCTATGATTTCCACGTCGCGGACAGAAGCACTTCTCGCAATGCCTTCGACGTAAATGGTCTTGGGTGTAGTCAATTCGCCGGCGGACCAAGAAGGACTTGTGCCGAGAGGATTACTACGATCCGCTGCTTCATAAAACTTGATCTTGTTGTTGATGACGCTTAACGAAACACTGCCTGTTAACCCAGCCTGAAGCGATATGGTCATCGGCTGTAAATCATTCTCGTCCATCGTCGGACCGGGATCATCCTTATCGGGTGTGCCGTCGCCGTTATCATCGTTGTCGTTAAGGCCCACAAACCCACCTACCGTCGTCTCATCAGCATCGGAGACATTGGCAAAAGTCAAGTCCAGACGATTATCAATCGTCACGGTGCCGGTAGAGTTGCACGATGGGCCTCCACTTATACTTCCGGCGATACCTACCGAAGCCGATCCGGGGACTGCATCGGGGTTGATGGTTCCGTTCACCGTATCAGATCCGTTTGGGCAGGTGAATGAACCGCCGCCGGATAGGTTGACATCCGGCGATTTTGAGAAGGCCAACCAGCCTACACTATCGCCACAGGTCGTCGAGGCAGTGGAGCAACTCGCTGTCACATCCATCGAAAAAGAGCCACCCGGACAGCCCGTCGCGTCGGATAAGCTCATATTGCACGAACGCGCCTGGCAAGTGCCGTTCAAGCAGTATCCGCTCCCGCAGGTCGAACAATTAGCCCTATTTGTATATTTACACGTACCGTTCTCACAATTATCAATCGTGCATGGATTGCCATCGTCGCAAGTAACCCCGCAACAGGGATCAAACTGGACGCAGGCTCCTCCGGAACACTGTGTGCAGGGCGGGCATGATACGCCGCAGCATAAGTCATCCTGCACGCACATGCCGTCGGAACAAGATTCACAATCGCGGCATGTAGCCCCACAACAGGGATCATCCTGCACGCAAGTGCCGCCGGAACAAGATTTACAATCATCGCATGTTACCCCACAACAGGGATCATGCTGGATACAGACTCCGCCTTCGCAAACAGAGCATGGCGAACAGGTCACGCCACAACAGAGGTCGGTTGTAATGCAGGCTCCTTGGGAACACTGCGTGCAGGTCGGGCACGATATGCCGCAGCAGAGGTCATCGCGCACGCAAGAACCGCCGGAACAAGATTCACAATCGCCGCAGATAACCCCACAACAGGGATCATTCTGTACGCAAATGCCACCGGAACAAGATTCACAATCACCGCAAGTAACCCCGCAACAGGGATCGGGCTTTACACAAGTTCCGCCTTCACAAGCGAAGCATGTTACACAATAAACACCACAGCATGGATCGTCGTCGAGTCTAGAAGTGCATTGCCCACCGACGCACCTGGCGGTGCGACACTCATTACGCGTTGTGCAGCTACAACCATGACCGCAACTGGCCTGCGCAGCTAAGAGGATGGCCTTAAGTGGTGATGGAGCGGATTTCATCGAGGCCTCAGTGGCAATTATACTTTTGACCAATCGGCAATCAGGGGTAACGGGATCTAGCGCTTTCATATCATCCGCAAACTCCGATGGATCGAAGCCCATGACTTCCAACGCCAGGGCGTAGGTGGCTGGTTGCCAGGTGGTGGGGTCCGGCTGTTCGATCTTGGCCTTGCGCATAGCTCGTTTCAACTCGGCGGATTCGTCCGTAAATGATAGGTCGATGCCCAGGTCACGTTCAAGATTGAGCAGGGCATGGCCCATGTCACTAGGTGATACAACCAATCGACCATAGAGGTACATCTGCTGCGAAGAGAGGTCGTTCCACCATGCTAGCGTACCCACACTATCACCCAAAAAACCTTTCGGTGGCTCGGCCTGGGAAAGGGAGAATGCGCCTTCGTCTGATACAACGCTCACCCCGGCTAAGGGTGATCTTGTGAAAGCGCGGGAAGCCTGATCACGATCAGCCAGGCTATTTCCCGAAGTGGAGATATCCGAATCGCATCCCATCATGGCTAACATCCCGGTACAGGCTAAGACAAGACCAACATGATCTATGCGGCGACGATAACTGCCAAGCTTACGACAGCTTCCGCCTATGGAATGATAG
>JAJRWX010000013.1 GCA_024276605.1 Planctomycetota bacterium
CTGCTGCGTTGTCATACGAAAACCAATCGGCACGCCATCGGGCAATAGCATCAATCGGGTATGGCGGTTTAGGCCATCGCCAATAGGGATGTCTTTTCCACTTGCTCACAGTCATCCGCGAAACGCCAAGCGCCCGCGCTAGTGCCGCTTGGGTGGGGCAACACCTACCTGTTTCAACCATAGTCAAGCCTCCCATGTAAACCTCGAAAATAATTATTTAATTTTCCGTCCGGGCGCGATGCCCCGACCCGCGCGCTCTATTCTCCTAGGAAGTACCTTGAAAAAAACACCGAATATAGCTCCTGTGTGGGGCAGGTATAGTCTATGAACATCGTTTAGAGCCTCTCAGTGAGGGTAGTCATCCAAAATAACGCACCAATAGCGTACGTCCACTGGTGCGCTATTCCCCTTTACGGGGGTTCCTCCTCGCGGTCCTGGGGGCAAGGCACGCCGACCAGCATCCTTACCGTGGCCTCATATCTTGGATCGTAAGCCCCACGGCCATCGGGATAGGGCCTACACACTCGCAGGAATCGTCGAGCCTCACGTAGTCCGTGTGTTCCCGTCTGCTTAGATCCATCAGTCAGTATGGCCAGCAGGGCCACCTTGTTGTGCTTCAACCTACCAGCTAGGTCATCCGTCATGGATGCCCGTGGGCTACACCGCAGCTTATCGCCGTGGGATTCCAGCGTGATCCCCAGACGGACACACTCCATGAGTAGGTCTTCTACGACCGTGGTCATAGGTCCAGCACCTCATTGTCGGTGTTGGTGGTGTTTTCGGGGGCGTCTAGGGTGTAGCCGTAACCTAAACCCTCGCTTTTCTGCGGGTTTAAGGGGGTATCGGTTACGGTTACACCTGTAGCGAGTCTAAAAACATGCGCGTCGTGCGATCATGTTGACTGCCCACTATCTGATTTTTACTTCTTTCCCTCTTTCACCTTTCACCGGGGGGCCTCTAACGCACACGTAGTAAATACGGTAAAAAATGAATGAGTAAGGAAGTAGTGGTGAAAAGAGAAAGAAGAGTATATAATATGTTATAATCATTATTATTTCCTATAAAAACCCCTATTTGCCCTCACGCTTCTTGCACCTTTTTTCACTCACGTAGCCGGTATGCTCTCGATTTTCTTCCCAGCGTCGAATTCACATCCGTGGCAATAGTGCCTTGTTCTTGCAAAGTATTAACAAGAGCCGTGAAGTCTGCACTTTTTATTTTCATCCTCTTTAGAAGCACACTATGCGAGATTGTTTTGGCGGGTGCAGACCGCAATTTCTCTACGACCTTTAAGCACATCGCTTGGAATGGTGTGTCTGCAACGTGCGACTGCACCATGAATAGCATTCTTGCTATTTGATATTCGTAAAAATCAATTGCCCAAGTTACTGCCTCCTCGCCTATCTCCGGATCGTCGTGCCGCTCAGATATGGCGTAGATCAGCGCCAGCTTGCGAACTTGCTCACCGAATCTGCTCAACACCGCAGCCGCCACGTTGTCGTCGTCCTTGTGGGCCTTAACGATCTTTTTTGTATTGGCGGTCCCAGATTTGACTAGGATCGCGTGAGCGGCTTCCGTGGTAGGCACAATGATAGGCTCAGGTGCTATATCGCTCAGGTTGCCCTCGGAGATTTGTAGGCCTGCCCACCATCCGACGATATCCATAATATCCTGGGGCGGATCAATTATCCGTGCTCGCTGGTCTATTCGCTCGCCGAACGATTCCAGGATGATTGACCGGCCAAGAAACCCATTGGTTAACAGGTGCTCAGATAGTGCTCCGTAGTAGTTTTTGGGAATAGCTGATCCTAGCAGGCTTAGTGACGGCTGATGCACGGGGCATGGTGGTTCTTTGCCTGCTCGTTTGCGGGTATAAAATATAGAAGCCGACGATGTGTACAGCGTCAACAAGGTTGACATAACCGTTTTCCAGCGAGACTCGCGTGAGTTGGCCACGCACTGCAACATCGAATCAATCTCGTCCGTTTGGAAAAGTATGTTGGGCTGGCACTGCACGGCATCTTGAATACCCTCGCCACTTGCAAATCCGTTGCCTAGGCACAATCCCAGATTAGCGTTTGTCATAATTTTAACATTGAGTTTTCGGGGCCAGTCCTTGCCCGATCCTGATAACCCTAGTCCGAGCACCATGATGTTTGTGCGATTGTCCTCCGCATCGCGCACTTTTCGACCGCCTAGAAATGCTTGCAGGGTAAGCGCGCCGCAGAATGCCATGACGGGGTTAGGGCAAGGCGCGGTTTCTAAACAATAGTCCTGCACCATATTTATCAGTCCAGGTACGCGGATTAAATGTGCTGGCATAGGTCCGGGGTCAGGAGTCAATTTAGACGGCACCGGCGAAGTTATATCAGTAGCTCGCCACTCGCTTTCGAAGTCGTTGTAAATGAAATCCTGCACAAGCGGCTCGCAACCTTTGCTGATTATGCTCTTGCCAATACGGTCAACTTCCGCACGGGGAATAGGCGGCCTGCAGTGGTTTTCATTTTCGCTGTGTAGTGCAACGTATATGGTGTCATCATTCAGCCCTAAGCGGACGAGCTTACCGGCCATTTTTGTTAGCGTACTGTTACGTTGCCCTTCGGGAATTGTTCTTGTATTGCCGTCGTTGGTGTGCTTGCGTGTTTTTGGCTGGTCTGCCTGCTCAATGTCCTGCATTAACCATGCAGGCGGCGAGGGTAATTGATCGGGCGGAACAAGCGGATAAACCGGCGCCCATTGATACGACCTACCATCGACTATGGACGGCCCGACAACGATATATCCACCATTGCCGCGCGTATCGACCTTGGTAGCTAACTTGCCCGCTGTGTTCCCGTACCGCGTACCGTTGGTTCCGAACATATAGTGCCTGCCGCCATTCGGCGTCAGTGCCATTGGCGCGACGCTCAAATCATTCGCTCGCTCATTACCCGGCCATTCGTTGTCATCGCCGTCAACGTCAACAACCAACAACCCATTTGTGCTTAAGCCGATATTGGCATCGGGATTGGCTTCCCACATTGCCTCGATGATTTCGGGATCAGTGGTGGCGTCTTTGCATCCATGACTACCTATTAACGGATGCTTAGCCCCCGGCGTGATTGCAAAAACTTTGTACCCTAAATCGGCGTATTTTAATGCTGCTTGAAGATTCTGTTCATTTTTCATAGAATACACGTGTCCTTATTCTTGTAAGACCGCCGCTAGTTTCCCCGGCTTTGGCGGTCTTTTTTTTCACATACTTGCCTCGTGGTGGTCAATGGCGCTGCCCAACGATGCCAGAAGCTTGTCAATGGCATCACCGATGCGCACTTCGCGCCCATGCTTGTCCGACTTCTCAGCCATTAAATGCCTACAGCTTCCAGGTTTTTCTTCGCGCGTTCGATGGACTTCAATCGCTGCCGATTGGTCGGTAGTTTCGGTGGGGGGGCAGGTCGGTCGGGTAACTCTACCTCGCCCAGCTCTTTTGAGAATCGCTCGAGCGCCTCCATCGACGTGACGAATCGACCACCCAGACGACGGACCTCAAGCTTCACACCACGACAGCCTTTTCGCGCCCATCGCCACAATGTGCTAGGGTGGGGGCGCTTGCCATTTAGTTTTGGCAGCGCCTTAGCGGCCTCGGAAAACGTTACGATTTGTTCTGATAGCAACACGATAACAACCTCCCGCAAAAGAGTTTTTCGTTCCTTCGCGGATAGTATTAAGGTGTTGCACTGACCATCGGGAGCGCTGGCCAAAGTATTTTGTTGACCATCGGGAGCGCTGGTCAGACTATTTGTGATTTGATTCTAATCGTGCGCGACGGACCATTCTTGCTTCGATTTTCAATTGGGTTGCTACATCGCTATCAATAACACCAATCATACCTTTTGCGTTGTTGGGATACTTCGATGCCTCTTTTGCCCATAGCTTACGGATTTCTATATTTCTTTTCTTGATTTCGCCAGGGGTAGGGTTGGATTTTAGCGCACCTTTATATCCACCTTGTTTTTGCTTTTTTCCAGCCCATGCGTCCCGTTCATGCGAGCGAATGTTTGCACGCTCTATTAGTTGACCTAATACCATCAACCACCCAGGCAGGTGGTCATCAAAATCACCATCCTCTATTGTAGCTGTGTACCCATCACATGATACAACTTTATCGCGTTGATATGGTGTCAGTAGGTCATCGATGATTTTAATAACATAACTAGCTGATTCTACGTCACAGATAAACGCTGCACGGCGTTCGGGGTCTGGTATATGCGAGCCAGGTGAATTGGAAGTTAAAATTTGTTCACACGCTTCCCGTGCCCTATCTAAGAGTTCGTATGGATTATGTTCAACATTCGCACGAAACCTTTTTTCTCGGGTTCGTTCTAATTCTTCACGACCTTCGGGCGTATTGTCCACCGTCACAAATTCATAAACGGTAGTTGAATTATATATTCCGGTTTTCGCTGGTAACAGGTTAACAATTTTACGGCCACCATCTTCCATTTTTTCCATGACTTGTGCTACTGTTTGATTTGTGGCCATGTTCTGCACCTTCCAATCTCTCATCCAATAGCGACAAGATGATGCCACCATCAAATAAAAAACCCCGCGTGTGCTGCTAACACCAACCAGCTAAGGAATGGTACACACGCGGGGTTATATTTTTTCGTACACGCTGATCGTGTTAGCTGCTCGTATTATGCCACCTCATTGTGGTCGTGCAAGCTCAACGTCATCTATGCCTATTCATCACATACACCTACCGCTTGGGCGATAACCTCCCTCGCATGTTGTGCAACCGTCCGGACCATATCACGCCATACCGGGCCGGTGATGTTCGGGCCGTTGTCCCGGTCAAGCCTGTAGATAAGATTGGCAACTTCTAATAGTCCCGGCGATGCAGCTATAAGCCGGGCGTTAGCATCGCGTTCACAGGGCGTAGTCCCATTTCCCGGTTCGCGGTCCATATGGGCAATCGGCACGCCGGTATCTTTGCCTTTGGGATACGCGGTCGGACAATCGGCGTAAACGCACCCTAAATGATAAACCCACGGGCCGGTTGTGTGTGCCTCTGGCATTAAATGCCCCCTTTCGTGTTGGTTGTGAATGCTTTACCCACGCAACATCGGCTTAGTGCCCACGTGTCGGCCATCGTTAACCGTGTTTCGCCCATCAAATAGGCATCAGCCAATGCTTTTTCCAGCTGTTGTGCTCTGCTTGGATACTGCCGTAGGTTGCTCACGATGATAGCCAGGTGGGGGCGATGTTCAGTGATTATATCCAGCACGTGGCCGGGGATACTTACGCCGCGTCTACCTTTTACATAGTTGGTTGTCATGGTCTTTTTTCCTGTGTAAGTGGTATTTAGAAGGCGCCTCAAGTACAAATACCCTAGGCTTGAGGCGCGATTATCTCGTTTCGTCGTTAGCCTGTCTTGAGCGCTACTTTCATAGCCAATTGTTGGTCTGTTTCAGCATAGATTTCCGTCGTGTTAGCTTGCGCGTGTCCCAACGTAACCTGTGTTGCTTCCAATCCGAATTCCTTACGCACTTGCGTACCACGTGCGTGACGTAATTGATTCGGACTCCAACGATGTTCCCGGTTCCACTGCTTCAGCTTCTCACCCTTCATACCCTTGGGGGCAGGAAACGCCCGTAAGCAAGCGTAGGCAACAGCCTTGCCATAAGATTGCGTTTTATACCGCTCACCCGGTTTCCATTGTGGACGACGCTTACAATTGCTTCCGGGTACGTTGCCGCACGATAGGGGAGTCTTGCGGGTGGCGTGCATCAATTCTCGACGCTCACGCTCGGCTTGTTCCGGTGTGAACATGTAGCCCTTGAGATTCCGCAGATAGGGACGGATAGCCTCTTGGGCCTTCGGGCCGATACATATTTCCCGTGATTGTCCTCGATAGGTGTTTTTGTGATGCTCCGGCACGTACACCCAGACTTCGCCGGACATATCCAGGTCAGCCACCCGCATTCGGCACACCTCGCCCGGTCGCATCCCGGTCAACCGTTGCACTGTGACCAATGCGCGGATCGTTGGCGTTAGGAATGGCAGCGTTGCATCAACAACGTCATCCTCGACGGGCAGTACACGTTTAGGCTCAGGGGCATCCGTCCGGCCATACCGCAAGCTCTCGACCGTTTCCAGCCGGTGAAAGACGGATGCAGGGATTAATTCCTCGGACGCCGCCCACTTGAATACACGCTTGAGTCGGAACACTTGGCTATTGACGTATGGTCTGCACCAGCCGGTATCGACCATCCGTTGCCGGACGGCTTTCAGGGCAATCGGTCCAAAGTCTTGGGCCGGTGTCTCAGAATAGAGCGCCTTTAACGGTTTGAATGCTTGCTTGTAGCAGGCAAGCTCCGGCGTCGTGTCACTGTTTGGGTTGGCGTAATAGCCTTCGGCGAATTTCCAGAACGCATCGATAAGCTCAACGATAGTGATGGAATCGGGGGGCGCATTCGTGCGACCGCCGCCAGCTAGCCACTCAGCCACACACCGCCTGTACGCCTCATGCGATGCCTTCGAGTCGTATGGTCCAAGATGAACCCGAACACCATCAAAAACGACGAACGCACGGTCACTACCATTCTTCTCTTTTTGCCTACGATATTGGGGGATTTTGTGTGTCGCCATAACGGAACAGCCTTTCAAAATAGGCAAGGTACCAGTGGTACCTTTTCCACCTTGATTACAGCCGCTCCGCCGCGTTGGCGGGTATCCATAAGTCGTTATGGATTCAGCGTTTATGTCAACTACACCGCGCGGGACTCGAACCTGCAACCTTCGGTTCCGTAAACCGATGCTCTATCCAATTGAGCTAGCGGTGCTTATTGATGAGGCCGACATGCCCGGCAAGGCTGACGACCTCCCAACCACAATAACATTCTACCAACTGTACGCCAACAGACAACCTAACCTTTGACACCACACAATGGCTGATGACGGCATGTTGTCCGATGCAGCCCGAAATAAAGGAGCATTCAGCCATCACCCAGGAGTACGGAGACCGCTTCTGACGGACGCGGCTCGGTTGGGTCTAACTCATCCTCGTGGTTATAACGGGAATCACTTTACCCTCTCCCCCACTTATAGATCACAAATTGTTATACCGTCATACGAATGATGCGTCACAGATCAAAAAAAGCAGTCGTATTCTCCGCGGTCTTCTCGATCAAATCGGGAACATCCACACCGCGCAATTCCGCCAAAAATCGAGCGGTATGCACAACGTAAGCCGGCTCACATGGTCGTTTACCCCGTACCGGAACAGGTGACAAATACGGTGAATCCGTCTCCACCATGAGCCGATCAGCCGGATACGCTTTGGCAATCTCCTGCAGCCAAGCAGAATTCTTAAACGTCACCACCCCGGTAAACGAAATCCGCCAACCATGGCTGGTAATCAGATCAGCCTCTTCTCGCGTTCCCGTAAAGCAGTGATACACGACCCGTCGCTCACCATATCCATGATCCAACAGTAACTCGACGCTATCCGCAATGGCATCCCGACTATGAATCACCAGGGGAAGATTGGTTGTACGAGCTAGTCCAAGCTGTTTGGAAAAAACCGCGCGCTGCACCTGTCTATCCGCAAAATCATAATGGTAATCAAGACCCATTTCGCCACAGGCCACCACGCTAGATTGCGACCAAATCTCAATCATTGAAGCCATCGCAGCCTCATCAACCTTCATCGCTTCGTGGGGATGAAACCCGGCTGCGATGGAAATAGAATCCGGGTAACGCCGCGCCAACTCAATCGCTTGACGCGCATCAGCTACATCCGTACCAATCGAAATAACACGATCGACACCGGCTTGACGAAACTGCGCGATGACATCGTCAATGTTGTCGTACAACTCGGGAAACGTTAGATGCGCGTGCGAATCGATCAGACCCATATCACCATCTCTCTACCACATTCCGTGGCTAAGTTAATACGTGCCGACTTGGAAAGCATCCTCGATATGTTCAACGCGCGGTTTGCCTTTGTCCGGCCAAATGATCGTCACCACGTCGAATCGACTGGTGTGGTCCGATTGACCCAAGCGCCCTAGATAATGACGTGCCCCACGCTGCAAACGTTTTTGTTTGATTGATCCCACAGCCTCAATGGGATCCTGGTAGGTATCGCTCGCACGCGTCTTCACTTCAACAAAGACAAACTGGCCATCGTGATAGGTGACCAAGTCAATCTCGCCGACGGGGCAAGTATAGTTTCGCGCTAAGATTCGGTGGTGATGACGACGAAGATACTTAGCCGCAAGGCGCTCACCCGCAGGGCCTAGGCGTAGACGACTGCTAGGCGCCCGCCGCAGCCAGCGCAGGCTTAGCAGTTTTCTTGTGATGAACCCGTAGTTCACGAAGCTTGCGGGCCTTTCCAATGCGATCACGTAAGAAGAACAACTTGGCACGGCGGACTTTCCCGCGGCGCTGTATATCGATACCAATGACATTGGGGGAGTGTAATGGGAATTTACGCTCAACACCTTCATTACCCACAATGCGGCGCACGGTAATGGACGCACTAATACCCTTGCCACCCTCAGCAATCACCACACCGGTAAAGGTTTGAACGCGTTCTTTACTACCTTCAACGATTCGACATCGTACATCCACCGTATCACCAATATGGTACTTAGGTGGATTCGGCTTCATGTAGGCCTTTTCAACAAGATCGATTAGTGGTGAACCCATAATAACAAACTCCCGCTCATCTATTCGTGCCCCTGCGTCGGTGACGGTTACCGTTCAAGCACGTCATCATCTTCTTCTTTAGTTAGGCGCGCCGCCATCTGACGACCTATCCTCGCCCATCATCAAATCCGGACGACGACTAATCGTCCTTTCGCGCATCTGCGCTAATCGCCACGCCGCAATCTCCGCGTGATTACCGGAAAGCAATACCTCCGGCACTTTCATGCCGCCAAACTCGCGTGGGCGCGTATATTGCGGATATTCCAATAATCCGCCAGCAAACGATTCATCAACGACGGAACATTCATGACCCAGTGCGCCAGGCAATAGCCTAACAACACCGTCGATCAAAACTACCGCGGCAGCTTCACCACCGGACACGACGTAATCACCGATCGAAATCTCTCTAACACCCGCCCCTTGCCTGATCCGTTCGTCGAAACCCTCGTAATGACCGCATAAGACGACCAACCAAGGATGCGTGGACAACTCCACAAGCAAAGACTGCGTCAACGGCTCGCCTTGAGGCGTTAACATAATCCGCGTGGGGACCGTGTCGGAAGCTTGTCGTTCGACATGGGCCAAGGCGTCAAACACCGGACCACACATCAGCACCATACCAGGTCCACCGCCGAATGGACGATCATCCACACTACGGTGCTTGTCCGTTGCGAAATCGCGAAAATTTACGCACGAAACCGATACAAGACCAGCCTCAACGGCCCGGCCCACAATGCTCACCGAGAAAAACGGCTCTATCGATTCAGGAAAGAGCGTGAGTACATCGATGCGCATGGCGCTAACTACAAGCGACTACGCAGTAGCTGCCTGCGCTCCTACGCCGTGCTTTTTCAACAACATACGAACCGTATCTGAAGGCTGCGCACCAACACTAAGCCAATACTCAATACGCTCTTTTTTGAGCGTAACCCGCTTGTCTTCTACCTGATTGATAGGGTCATAAAGACCAAGCTCTTCAATCACTTTACTGTCGCGGGCACGCCGTGAATCGACCGCCGCCAGTCGGTACACAGGATGATGCCTTCGACCGATTCGCTTCAAACGTATACGTACCACCACTAACTCCTAATGCCTTACACCTATGGTGCCAAGCTTGAAAAACGCCACTGAATCATCCGACCATAGCCGGAGCCAAGCAAGTATACCTGCATGAAAAACTCTGACAAGTGCTTATGAATCGACAGGATGATATAGTGATGAAAAAAGGGGCGACTCGGTTAAGCGAGACCCAAAAAAAGAAAGCACCGCCCGCCCTAAGGCGAAACGGTGCTTTCCGGAGGGGAAAGAAGCCAGGTACTTCAAGTTATGATGATACAACGATGCTCGTTGCTACCTCCGTCCTATATGTATTATACGACTCTAACACGGCTAAGTTCCATCTCAAAATCGTCAAAAACCGTCAACAGGCCATATCGGCATTACTAAGCCTTTTCCTTGCGTTATCAATCAAAAATTATTGTAACACTTTTCTTCCTGCCTGTCAGCCCCCTTTTTTTCGGTCCTACTTAATTTTTTTAACATTTTGAGAACCCACAGGAATCACAGGTTTCGCATCCTTCATTAAAGCGCAGCTGACATTGGCACTCTGGGCAAATTACCTTGTACTGGGTCTGTTGCCACTGGAAACTACCGGCCTCCATGCGGGAAGAAACACGCGGTTCTGAGATCGCCGACGCTTTTTCGAGTTCCGTAACGCGAGGCAGCGCTGGCACGGTGTTTCCGTTGCCATTCCCGTTTCCATTGCCATTACGAGTAGCTTTATGGTCTGATCCCGGGAGCGTCATCTCCCCCAGGAGCAGCGATCGAAGCCCGCAATCGGATTTGGCACGCATGTAACGCCGCAAAGCTCGGGCTAAACCGTCCCCAAGACTCATAATCTTGCCATCTTTGGTGTGCATCTGTAACGATGAACCAATGCCGTGTAATTGGCGAACAACATTGTTCAAATCACCACCGGAACGAAGCCATAGGCTAATCATCCGGCAGATCGCTTCCAAGTCACTGTTCGCTAAATCGCCACCCTTGCCTAATTGCGCAAAAACCTCAACTTCACGTTCCGTGTGTGGATCAACCGTAATGTTAATGTGCATATTTCCAAATGGCGTCAACTGACGAATTCGAATGGCACTAGTGATCTCAGGTAGTGTCGCAGGTTTCAATGGCGTGAACTTAGGCGTCACAGTTTCGGCACTTACTAACTCATTGCCCGCACCGGCTGATGCCTTGTCGCTACTTTTCAGCGCCATGGGCTGATGCTCGCGACAACCGTTGCGGTACACGGTGACACCTTTACAGTCCAGCTCATAGGCTAACTTGTAAATGGTTTCAACATCCTCACAGGTTGCCTGCTCCGGAAAGTTGATCGTTTTGGATATGGATGAATCGCAATGCTTTTGGAAAGCCGCCTGCATACGCATGTGCCATTCCGGGGCAATGTCGTGAGCACAAACAAACACCCGGCGGACGTCTTCTGGAATATCCTCAATATGGGCGAGGGTGCCGTCCGTGGCGATTCGCTCCATCAATCCCTCGCTCAATATATTCTTCTCTCGAGCCACCGACTCGAAAATTGGATTTGTTTCTACCATAGGCGTCTTGCCTTCATCCTGACCACGAAGGACATTTCGGAAAAAAGCAAGGCTATACATAGGCTCAATACCACCGGAACAGCCGGCAATAATGCTAATGGTCCCGGTCGGCGCCACTGTGGTACAGGTCGCATTTCGCATAGGCCTGTGATGCTGCGTATCCCAAATACTACCTTCCCAGTTCGGGAAACTTCCGCGATCGCCAGCCAGTTTTTCGCTATACGCGTGCGATTCGTCGTTCACGAAGCGCATGAAACGCTCTCCCCACTCCACACCTTCGTCGCTGTTGTAGGCAACCCCCAGCCTAAAAAGTGCGTCTGCAAAACCCATGATGCCCAGGCCGATCTTGCGATTGCGTTTACATATATGATCGATCTGAGGTAACGGGTATCGATTGGCATCAATCACATTGTCCAGATACTGCGTTGATTCGTGTATCGTCTCTCGAAGTCCGTCCCAATCAACGGTTGGACAACCGGCTTGATCCTCATGAATAAACAGCGACAAATTCACGCTACCCAGATTGCACGCTTCAAAAGGTAGTAACGGCTGTTCACCGCAAGGATTCGTGGCTTCCATACGCCCCACGTTTGGCGTCGGGTTCGCATCGTTAATGCGATCGATAAAAGCGATGCCCGGTTCACCGGTACGGTGCGCGTTGGTAACAATCGTATCCCAAATATCTTTTCTAAGATGATAATCCCCCTCCGGTGGCGAACCGCCTTGGGGCACCTCAATGAGATCGCGCAGTTGGTAATTGGCTATATCTACATCTTTGGGTATGACGTAATTTTTTTCAGTGCGCGGATTACGAACAACATGCGGTGAATCAGGATCAGCCAGAAAATCGTCCATCCATTCGTCTGTAATTTTGACTGAGATGTTATAATTCGTAAATTGACTCAGGTCTTCCTTGGCATGGAGAAACTTGAGAATATCAGGGTGATGAATGTTCATCATGCCCATGTTAGCGCCGCGACGAAACGCGCCCTGTTGTATAGCGTTCGTCGCCTCGCTGAATGCCCGCCAAAACGAAATAGGACCACTCGTCGTACCGCCGGAGCTACTGATGTAATCGCCTGTGGGGCGCAATTCATCGAAAGCAAACCCTGTCCCACCTCCGGCTTTTTGAATTAAAGCAGTATACTTAATCGAATCGAATATCTCATTAATGCTGTCGCCCACTGGCAATACAAAACACGCACTGAGCATACCCATTTCCCGTCCCGCATTCATCAACGTCGGGCTGTTGGGCATAAAGCGACGGCTGGCCATCAGCTCGTAGAATCGCTCCTCCCATTCGCTACGATTTTCCGGGTTGTCGGTATAAAGTAGTTCAACGTCAGCAATGGCCTTCGCCACACGGCGGAGAAGATCCCGAGGCGATTCAATTACCTCTCCCTGTTCGTTTTTCTTTAGGTACCGCGCCCGTAGAACTCGCTCACCATTCGCTGAGAATGAAGCTGATAAACGTCGGCTCCGCTTGGAAGCTTGACTCGTCTCTTTGACCAAAACATCCGACATTGACTTGCCTTTCCTCTTGGTGGTCTTGCACCGCCAACTCATTACCCTAAACCTGCCGAAACCAAAGACCTGACAAGCGTAAGGTCTTGCACTAACGAAGCGACAATCAGAATGCCAAAATGTGTGGGATGCCAAAGGTGCTATACTGTTACGGCGTCCGCTGCCGCCAATTGCGACAAAAAATATACTACCCTACCCCTAGGGTGTCGTCAACGATAAACCTCAATATATTGTATGTCCGACAACCTCAGTTCAACCAAGGTCACGTAACTTCAAAGCATATCGGACTTTACGAAAATTCATCAGCGACATAAACATGCCTGTATGTATCAACGCACGGACTACACAGGCATAGATCGCTATGGGGGTATTCCTCATGATATGGATGGGGCCGTACACATTCCTGCCACGCCCGACAATCGAAAGCCCTACTTTCCAAAAATACAGACGTGCGTTAGTAGAACAACTGCGTACCCTGGGCGTTGTCCCCCGAAACGACACCACAGCGTTGCACCAACATCTTTGTCTGACCACCACTTTGCAGTCCGCATGTACACCGGACGAAGTGCCAATTTTCCGTCACTTTACCTATCGTTCAGAATTCAACACTCACTATTTGACCGCACTCTTCAGTAACGATAGCTTCCCGCGTAATGACCATAGATTATCCTCATCATGTGCATGAAACGACTTGGCTACATGAACGCCGCGAACGTGTGTTTCTGGTTCTAGCGGGTGTTTTTCTCGGTGCTATGACCATGCTCAACATTTTGGGTATCACGCGTTTCATTCACATTGGTCCACTCGCGCTGGCTGTTGGCGTGCTTCCTTATCCACTCACTTTTCTCTGCACCGACTTCATCAGCGAATTTTATGGACGGCGCCGGGCTAACTTTGTCGTTGGATTAGGATTGTTTCTCAACATTTTCGTTCTGGTATTCTTGTGGCTGGGACAAGCGCTCCCTGGGATTGCGGAATCAGCGCGACCGGGTTGGTTACCCGAAGGCTCCTGGGGACCGCCCGCTTGGCAAACGCTTCACTTATCCGCCCCGTTGATATTGCCCTTCGGCGGTGAGGCGATCGACATTGATCTGTTCGACATTATCTATCGTTGTAGTCGCGGGGCCGTGATTGCCTCAATGGTGGCATACACCGCCGCTCAATTTTGCGACGTCTCGTTGTATCACTTCTGGAAACGCGTTACCAAGGGCAAACACCTTTGGCTACGAAATAACGGTTCTACAATGATCTCGCAATTGGTCGACGCCACAGCCGTCATTTTCATCACCTTCTGGGCCGACTTTTCCAACGGTAGCAGGACACTCACGGCCATGGCGATATTGATAGCTAGCAACTATCTATTCAAACTGTTGGTGGCAGCGCTGGATACGATCCCCTTTTATGCGGGCGTACATTTTTTGAAGAAATACCTGCAAATCGATCCAATGCACGCGCCTGCATGACAACATATCTCAACATGCTTATGACAGATTAACACAAGCCGGTGCTCGTCTCGCAAACATATTTAGAGTAAGTTACGCTGGCCTATTGCCGTGTCACAGCTTATTTTTCTGGGTCATAGATGGTGGCATGGGCAAGGCTTTTTTGCCCGTGTCGGCCTCCGAAACTACACGGGTAAGTCCCAATGTATCCCGACGTAAAGTCGGGATACATTGGGACTTACCCATGCCACCCGAATTCTTAGCTGTAACACAGCACTAGGTGTTCGTAAAATAGCGTCCGCCATTTACATCGGTAATATGAGATCATGCACGACCATAACGATTCATCCAACCCATCTTCATTTGACCACCTCGCATGGTTACATGCTTTTCTGACGCAGGTCCAAACGGATCGCGCTGGGCTACTACGCCGTGAATATATTTGGGGCTGGGCCAGACTCATTACATTTTTCGCAGCGATCAGTGCGTGGTATCCCTTTCGTGAAAGCACCATCGTAGGACTCAGCCTTAGCGCTGCTTTGTTTGTTGTCTTTCGGTATTGTGTGTTAGTCCATCGTCAAGCCAAGGCTGATCGGGAACTATCCGACCAACTGGTCATTCAAACGCAGGAATCGCAACGGCGGTGCAGTGGCGAGATTGAACTGATCCGCGACTGGCGGCGTCCTGCGGATGATGCGACGGGTTACGAATTGTCACCCGTACTCCAGGATGGTCACACCTGGCACTTAACACCGCAAGAATTGGATGATCTTGATACCTATACCCAGCCGGTCGGTTTATTTGGCATTTTGAATCGAGCGTCCACGTGTTTTGGTGCGCGGCGCTTGCGCGACTTGCTGGAGCATCCCTGCCTGGATGCGGATCGTATTAAAGATAGACAACGGGCTGTTTCATGGTTGGAAGAAAACTCCGCCAAGCGTTTACGCATCATGGCTGCCTGTGCGCTGTTACGCGATCACGATCGCAGTTTGACTGTTTTAGTACGCGCTATTACAGAGGCTAAGGCGCTGCCGCACAGTGGTGCTATGGCCTCGATGAGGGTCTGGTCGCTTGTTTCATTGGCTATAGCTGTCCTGTCGCTGATCCAGTTAAGCCTGGGACATATGGGTTGGTTCTATGGCATGATCGCATTAGCGGTGGTCAACGGTTCACTTTATTTGCCGATCAGATCGATGCTCTGCAAACGGCTCGACAACTTCAAGGAGGTCGCCCTAGCAGCCAACGGCTTGCTGCGCGTAGTTGGTCAGGGATGTGCAGACCTGCCGGATGAAACTATTTTACAGGACATCAAACACGCACTGCATGAGGTGCATGATAAATCCGCCCTGCCATCATTTTGTTACCGGGTACGTTGGTCGGAAAGTGGTGGTATATTTCATGAGATATGCAATTTTGTGTTCTTCTACGATCTGCACGTAGCCTCGGCTATTCTAAACTGCGTAGTGCCGAAGCAACGCCAACTACTATCCGCTATCTCGGCTATTGCGGACCTGGAGGCGATGGCCTCACTGGCGAGCTTCGCATACGAATCGCGGGCTACCGGCGAGACTTGCTACCCGTCCATAGTCGATGAACCTACCTTGTCGATTCATGAGGGAAGGCATCCGCTGATTCCGACAGCGCAGGGTGTGGCTAATTCGATTCAATTGGACAGCGCTCTGCGCATGTGGGTTATCACCGGATCGAACATGGCCGGTAAAAGTACGCTGCTTCGTATGTGCGGTATGCACACGCTCTTGGCCCAGCTTGGTACGGTAGCACCGGCGCATCGTATGACTCTGTCGCCGGTTTGTTTAATTACCGATATGCGGGTGCGCGATAATCTTGCAGAACATGAGAGCTATTTCCTAGCTGAGGTGCGGCAGATTCGGCGCATGGTCAAACCGGAAGTCGATGGCTGTTTACTGCTGGGACTCATCGATGAACCATATCGCGGTACGAATTCTTCCGAGCAAATTGCGGCATCGATGGCCGTGATGGAACACTTTCTTATGTCTCACCATTTTTTCCTGGTCGCAACGCATGAACAGCAGTTGACCGACTTAGCTGATACGCACGAGTCGGCGAGTAACTACCATTTCCAGGAAAATCTCGGTGCCCATGGCATGGTGTTCGACTATCGCTTACATACCGGACCGGCGACCACACGTAACGCGTTGCTCGTATTGGAACGCGAGGGGTATCCGCAAACGCTGCTGGATCGCGCTAGAGCATGGATCACTGAGCACGAAAACGAAGCCAACGACCCGGCTAACGAAATGAAACCACATTCACCGGCACCATAACCGGCGTTTAAGATTCCGAGGGTTGGGCCGGCATTCGTGAGGATGACTCAGCCGAATCTGTGTTATGTCTAAAGCCGGTAATCTGCGGCCAATCGCCGGGTTTTTCGTTGGCGTGAACAGCGAAGACTTCGACGCGTACAATCTCCTCAAACGGAAGCGTCACCACAAAGGCACCGACTTTATAATGTTCCTCGACAGGCTCGCATTCGAACACCAGATGAGATTTATTCGTCAGGTCGATAAATTCCTTCACTTCGTAACTATACCCGTCGCGAAGGTAGAGCAGCGTGCGTAGTACCAAGTCATCGCGGAACTGACATACTTCCTCGCTGTTGTCCCATTGATCTCGCTCAACTTCGGGGAAACGCTTAGCGATACACCGCTCGCTAGCATGATCACGTTGCTGTTTATAGGGAGCACCGTAAAACCAATCGTAATTGAACATGAATAACTCACTCATTGAGGGTACGCCGAACATACGGGTATCAAGGTCAGTTTCGGCATTTACCCGGCTGACCGACACGAAACGGTGAAAGCTAGCCGTAGCTAACGGCGACGTCAAATCCCATGTTTGTTGTGTAGTGAATAGGCGAAGTTAGAGCAAGCTCTATTTTTCTGTTGTGGTCACGGCACTATTTTTCCAGGAGATTTGCCCAGTTTGGCGATACACAATAAATGATAACACTCTACCATAGTTGATATGGATGCACACGAACGATCACAGTTGATTAAACGCCTCGTTAGCCAGGTCGGTTTCGAACGATGCGGGATCGCCCGGGCCATGCCCATTGCGCGAGCGGATTATGTGAAGGCTTGGCTAACCAACGATCGAGCCGGCACGATGGATTACATGTCGCGTTATGCTGACATGCGCATCAACCCAACCAAGATGCTCGAAGGTGCACGGAGCGTAATTGTCGCCTCGCTTTCTTATAACCAAACTGCGCCGGGGCAGACGGTTGTTGAATCAGCTACGTCGCCGCATGGACGCATAGCCAAGTACGCCTGGGGCGACGATTATCATGATGTGCTCAAGCATAAGCTCTTCGCGGTCGCGGATGAACTTCGCGCAACGCTGGACGAAACATTTGCAACAAAGGTATGCGTAGATACGGCCCCGCTGTTAGAACGTGAATTTGCTGCGGCTGCGGGGATCGGATGGATCGGCAAGAACACCATGGTACTCAACCAAGCGCAGGGAAGTTTTTTCTTTCTTGGTGCCATCGTCACGACGCTGGAACTCGAATATGATGATTCAGTCAGCGACCATTGCGGCTCATGCACAGCCTGCCTGGATGCCTGCCCTACCGATGCGTTTCCTGTCGCTTATGAAATGGACGCTTCACGATGTATCAGCTATTTAACCATCGAACATCGTAGCGACATACCTGAAAAGTTAGGCCGCCGGATGGGCGATTGGCTGTTTGGATGTGATGTATGCCAGGATGTCTGCCCATTCAACCGCCAAGCATCTGTCACCAATGAACCTCGCTTCGCGCCAAGACCACCCGGCCCGAGTATTCCCGTCGGGGAAGTGCTAGACTGGACCCTGGAAGACTATCGAAAACACCTACGCGGCTCAGCGATCAAACGGGCTAAACTTGAGATGCTGCAACGTAACGCAAGGATTGTTGACGAAAATGCGAGGGAAAAGAAGCATGAACAATAGGCGCCGTAGCCCCGTCGTTCCCGGGCAGACGGGAACCCAGATTCTTGCGGTCCATACACCGCGGCTAGATTCCCGCCTGCGCGGGAATGACGTACACTTACGCTATCATCAACTCCCCCAGGCCCAAAAAGAAGGACCTGGGCCACCCAGCCCCCCATGTCCAAACGGAAGAACATGGGCCAGTTAAACTCAACGAAATTCCGCGTGGGGCTGAAGCCCGCGGTTCGGTGAAGAAAAAATAATGTGCTAATCGTTGCCTATTTTTCGGAGTTTCTCGAAGGCTTTGGCCAGGTCATGCTGACGGCGTTGTTGTAAATCCTGGGGGAGTTCGTCGAAGGTTATTAGCCATTCGATGGTTGTTCCATCTTTGAGGGGAACAATAATTTTTCCAGCGTATCCTCCGGACATGGTATTTGCCTGCGGGGAAGCTTGGGTTCTAGCTGCGGATTCTTTGGGATTGAAGAAAACCACCCCTTGCGGCGTGAGCAGATAACCCAGGCCGGTGTAGGCTGCGATTCTATCCAGCACGCGCTCGGCGGTTTCGTCGACTACGTTGACGGAGAATCGCTGCTGCATGTGGGGGGGCAGACTAGTGAGCGCAGCGGGTTCCGCTTGAATGGCTAAACCGACAGCCTGCCCAAGCCCTTGCAGTATGTCGATAAACGGTCGGCCATTATATTTTAGCGTGATGCGCGTTTGCAGTTGACGGCGAATCTGCTGATCGAATGTTCCCACGACCACGACGCGATCCTCCAACCACCATGCCCAGCCAAGCTGATCGCACGCTATCTGCAACACTTGATCACCGCTGCCGGGACCAATACCCCGCAACACGGACGCCAAAACTTCCCAAGCATCCGGTCGGGCTACCCGTAATTGAACCATGGCCTTGAGTGAATCAAGGGAGGCATCATCGACGCCGGGCGTGAGCGATGTCAGTCGCTGCAATAAATCCAATTCCGACCACATCGGGGTTCGCCCCAGATTATAAATCGCCTGCTGTGGGATAATGTCGATGTCCCGCTCGCGTACTACAAAGGTCATACCCAGCGGTCCGAAAAGTCTTTTCAACCCTTCACGAAGTGGTAGGTTTGATATGTCCACCCGTTCAATCACCGTCTCCCCACCGTGCGGAACCAGGGTCATGACATCAGAAGACATGCGGATGGTAATGCCGGTTTGTTGCGTTAGCTGATCGATAGCGTCTGCTAAACGCACGTTCTCCAGCGTGATGTGTACCGGCTCATCCAGCGCTTGTTCGATCAGCGTTCGCATCGGTTGCATAGCTGAAACCAAGCTCGTGAGGGTACACAGGAAAAGTAGAACGTTGACTTTCATAATTCTCATTCCATATCTAGAGCAAGCGCTAACTGTGTCGCATACCATTTCGACGATGTCAGACTGACAGTACCTTTTTTCATACTATCCCCCTTACAGTGGTGGCGCGGCTCGTAGACGACGACTGACCGGCTCAGCACCCACAGATACAAAGGAGACGCGCGATCGACTATTCGCAAGGTTATCCGCTACGATCGGTTCTCGACGAAACGATACAAGGGCTACCGCGTTATCCAACGATAGGACGTTTGCAGGTACAGTACCCGAACGAATAGAGGGGCCGATGGCCACAATCGATATTGGCTTAGCAGGCCGATTCTGCCAAGGTGCTATGGTGACCATGAGCGCAATAGCTGCTGCGGCTGCTAGAGGCATAGCCACTTTCATCCAACGAAGCGAGGAAGGTCGAAGTTGGGTGTTCGATTCGATCAGTTGAAGCACGTCCTGGGTGAATCTTTTTTCATCCCATGTGGCGGGCACCTCGGTTGCACATTCAACTATCTCATCAACGCGCTCGAGTTCTGCATCGTCATAGGCACACGTGATACGATCTTGAATGGTCTGTTGAAACGCCGCCCAGTCGATGTCTACCTTCTCATCACGTAACGATTGAACCAAGGCGTCAATACGTCGAAGTTCGTCCAACTCGCCGAGATGGTCGCTCAGAAGTTGGCGTTGCTGATCCGTCAACGATTCATCCAACGCACGAGACGCTAGAAATTCCGGATCGTTAGGGTTGTCGTTATCTTCCGACGGCATTACCTATCTCACTACTTTTTTCAAAGACGATCTGCCAACAGTGTGCGCAGTTTTTTTCTCGCTTGAAACACGTTCCATTTCACCAGTTCGACTGAACATTCGACTATCTCGGCTACCTGCTTTTGCGGTAGGCCTTCCACACTGAACAATATCAATGACAGCGCTTGTTTTTCAGGCAACGTCGCTATCGCTTCTTGCACAAGACGCTGCATCTGACGCCCTTGTTCGGCGTCTTCATCGTTTCGCGCAACGAGTCGAAACTTTGTCGCAGCGTCCGGCGCATCTGAATCCTCAAAGAAATCGCCATCCAGCGACACGGCTGATCGCAGGCTTCTTGCCCGGCGAAAATTGAGCGACAGGTTCCCAACGATACGCAATAGCCAAGCGCCGAATTTGTCAGCGTCTTCTAACTGCCCCAGATTACGAAACGCCTTTACAAACGCATCCTGCGCGACGTCGGCGGCGTCTTCCATGTTGTTGAGGAGTCTGTAGGCGACCGATACCGCCCGACGTTGATACGCACGAACGAGCACGGCGAAGGCCTCCGCATCACCCTCCTGTGCCTTGTTGACCGCGACTCGCTCTGACGCCTGTAACTCATCCAATTCGTCGCGACTCCATCATCTTCTTAGGTGTTAGACACGTGAGTGCCATGGCCGTTAGACGTTTTATTTAAACCAAATCAACCCAACCTATCGCTACCTGCAAACTGGGGTCGGCGTCCGAAAACCATCTCAAAGTGGCTGTTAGCCTATATTTTTGGCCATGCCACACGTCGCTTGGCTATGATACCCATCGAATGAGCAGTATCAGTGTGTACGGTACGGGTGATTTTGCATAATTTTAGCTCAGTCGTACAGTATCCGCGAGCATTGGGCAGTGTCTTTGTATTGAATGACGGAAGTATCGATGGAAGTATTACATACAATTGATCCGTGTCGCATGGCTATTCATCACATGCAGCGAGAAGGCAAACGGGTGGGATTGGTCCCTACCATGGGCGCCCTCCACGAGGGTCACCTATCGCTGATCCGCGCAGCCCGGGAGACGTGCGACACCGTGGCGGTCTCCATATTCGTCAATCCTACGCAATTTAGCCCCGGCGAGGATTATGCATCTTACCCGAAAACCATGGAATCCGATCTGGAGGCCTGTCGCTCAGCGCTGGTAGACCTGGTTTTTACGCCGACTGTCGATGTGATGTATCCCAGCAAAGATGACAAGACGCGCGTCCACGTAGCCGGGCTGACAGAAGGCTTATGCGGGGCGAACCGACCGGGGCATTTTGACGGTGTGACGACCGTCGTCGCTAAGCTATTCAACATCATGCCTGCGGATGTCGCTTTTTTTGGAGAGAAAGACTATCAACAATTGATGGTGATCAATAAAATGGTGGATGATTTGAATATACCTATCAAGATCGTAGGGTGCCCGATCGTTCGAGAAAAGGATGGGTTGGCATTATCCTCGCGCAATGCCTATTTGAGCCAGGATGAAAGACGGCAGGCGCGCTGCTTGAGTCGAGCGCTCTTTGACGCACAAAAACAGATTGAAGCCGGTGTTAGCGACACGGCTACGCTTTGTGAGGGTATGCGCAAGGTCATTGATGACGCCGGCCCTGCGGAGATCGATTATATCACCATCGTCGACGCGGCGTCGCTGGTGCCTTTGTCACGCATGGATAGGCCGGCGCGGATATGTATGGCTGTGCGTATTGGTCCTTGCCGGTTGATTGATAACGTCGGCGTGGACGTACCTGCGTGATCCGCATAGCATTACCCCCCGGTTTGCGATATTACTGTTACATGAAGAAGTTCAATATATGCACCCTGAACTATTTACCGTCCCTATCCTGGATATCTCGGTCAAGACGTACGGTTTCTTTTTGACGGTCGGGTTTCTCTCGGCGGTCTGGTTTGCCATGCGTCGCGCTCAGCGTGTTGGTGCCAACCCGGATCGTGTGTTGGATGCCTCATTCCTCTCACTGGTGTTTGGGGTGGGTGGCGCCCGATTGTTTTATGTCATGCACTACTGGCAGACCGATTTTGCTTTTCGCCAGAACAAATTGTTAGCTGCTATCGACATCCGTGAAGGCGGGCTGGAATTTCTCGGTGGTGTTATCGGGGCGGTTGTCGCGGTATGTGGTTATCTTTGGATGAAGAAACTATCCATCCGTTTGTACCTGGATATTCTTGCGCCGGCGACGATGTGGGGACTGGGGTTTGGTCGTCTGGGTTGCTTTTTTAATGGTTGTTGTTTCGGCGGACTATGCCTGATCCCGGGACAAGACGTACCCCAATATCAATGGGCAGTGCAGTTTCCCTATGGTAGTCCTGCACATGTGCGTCAATGGGAAGATCGCCGCTTGAGCGTACCGGCTGAACTTATATCCTCTTCCATCGCGGGTAGTAGTCTGCTCCCGGCATCTATCCTTAACTTGCCCATTGAGAAGCGTGAAGAACCCAGGCTGGAGGTGCGTAGGCTTGAGGACGCTTTAGCCAAGGCCAAGCTACGTGATCCCGACGGAGAAGATACGCGCAAGCTGGCTGATCAACTCAAACAGGCTCACGCGAAGCTTCGTATGGTCAGGCAGGCCTTACAACTAGCCCAACTGGATTTAGCGCAACGGTTTCCATCCCGCTTGCATCCGGAGCGTGGATCCTCGGTGACTGAACTTCAACAGATCGCTCAGATGAGCCATTCTCTGCCCGTGCATCCTACGCAGCTCTATTCATCCATTCACGCCTTCATTCTCTCCGGTTTGTTGGCGTCGATTTTTTACATACGTAAGCGTCACGGACTTGTCATTTTACTCATGTTCATCATGTATCCGGTCGCCCGAATTCCGCTGGAACTTATCCGTGTGGATAACCCCCCGGACATCTTAGGCTTCTTGACTATCTCGCAGTTTGTCAGCTTAATGATGTCCACCATCGGATTGTTATTGGTGCTATATTTGTACAAAGCACTGCCTGAACAATCCCCCCTGGTCGCCAGAGAAATCAAAGAAATGGCCATTGCCGCCGCCGAACAAGAGGCGCTGGAAAAGAGCGAACAACAAGACGGGTAATACCGGGATTGCGTGGTTGAATCATACGATGCCAAAAAGGGCGACGAGACGCCGCGCTGGCTCCCGACTAGTGCTTTGTCACAGCTTAATGTTAGGGTTCATCCAGGGTGGCATGGGCAACGTTTTTTTTGCCCGTGTCGACCTCCAGAACTACACGGGTAAGTCCCGATGTATCCCGACGTAAAGTCGGGATACATCGGGACTTACCCATGCCACCCTAATTCTTAGCTGTGACAAAGCACTCGTCGGGATTTAATTTTGCCCGCGACTCATTATTTGAATACTGATTCCGCTTGATAAATTACGGGGATGGTGGTGCGGGTTCTTTTTGATCTTCCGGTGTTCGTTCTTCTACGGGTACCGATGGATCGAATGGTTCCTCAGCTTCGGGTAGCATACCCAGTGCCTCGGCTGATGCTAGCGCCACGTCAATATCAATCGCACTACCGTCACGAAATAATCGTACCTGCAACGTCTCACCAGCCGGGATCATATAAATTTGTTTGGCCAAGTCGGCGTAATTGCGTAAATGAAAACCGTTGATGGCCTTGACCACATCGCCTGGGACAGCGCCGGCATCTCTCATGGGTGATGGATCAGCTATGGATTGAACCACCACGCCGACGCCAGGCACGCTACGCACCTGTATGCCAAGCCAGCCACGCTGAAATGATTTACCCGTCATGAGTTGTGGGGCGATGACGCTTATGCGTGACTGGGGCACAATAAAGCCTACGCCACAGTCATACATCTCGACCCCGGCTAATTCACCGGCGCGCTGAGCCATAGGCACGGCGATACCAATGACTCGACCGAATATGTCGCATACCGGACCACCATAATTAGCCGGCGATAGCTTGGCGTCCGTTTGGATGGCATTGCCTTGCATGCGATTCAATGCGCTGACCACCCCGACGGTTACGGAAGGCTCGCGTCCGCCGAACCCCAACCCCAGCGCAATCGCCCACTCACCAACTTGAACATCTTGCGTATCACGCCAGGTGGGTAGCGATAAATCATGGGCATCCACCTTGAGCAATGCTAGCTTTCGCACATGATCGCGTGCTACGAGATCAGCAGCTAGACGCCTACCATCCGGCAGCGTCACCGAAATGAGTACGGGTCTTCTCGCAAAGTTGAAGCTACTGGTAAGAATATACCCATCCCGTGAATAAACGATGCCCGTAGCCGGGCCGTCTGCAATGACAAAACCCGACCCTAGTGTGTCACGAAACGGATTTTGCGAACGTTTTCGGCCTTCTTTATTGTCACTATCCAGGTTCAACTGTTCGCCCGGCTGCGTGCCGCCTACGGTATCGATGCGTACCAGATAGGATTTCATCGAAGCGGCAATTTCGCGAAAAACTTGCTGGGTAGCGATCATCAGTGCCGCATCGTCATTCACTTTTGCCGGTAACTGAGCCATGACGACAGGTGTTTGACAATAAATAAGTAACGGCAATATGAGTATGGACCGGGGTTTCATGGCGCCTTCTTTGCCTCCGGTGCTTCAATATGAATCGTGACGATGGATCGCCCGCGCAGTACGATTAATTCGACCGTTTCCGCCGGGCCTCTTACATTCATACGTTTATCGAATTGAGACACATCAGAAACCTCGTGATCGTTTACTGACAATATCAAGTCATCTTTACGAAGCCCGGCACGTTGGGCTGGGGAATTTCTGACCACGCGATCGACAAAAGGTAGAATCGTACGATAACCGGTGCGACTGATACGTATGCCCGTGTCGAACGCCTCGACCTCGGTCGGGATTGTAGTTTTCGCCATATCTGCATTGGATGCTTGCGTTGCCTGTTTGAAAAAGTCTGCCAAGACATCATAAGGAATCGCGTAGTTTAGATGCGTGTGCGTGCGGTTGGAGATCACAAGACGGCCAATCATGCCCACCAACTCACCCTGTAAATTGACCATCGCACTACCGGGGCTACCGGGGTTACTCGTGATGGCGTCAATGACTAACACGTCGCCGGTGTAGGGAAAATCCTTGGTGCGCCGCCGTGCATCCAGCCGGGTTCTCACCGAAAAAACACCGTGGGCAAGCGACATTTGCTCCGAACCGTTGGCGATCTTAAACGGGTTACCCGCCGCCAAGATCCAATCGCCGGGAAGCAGCGGTTCATGACACGCAGCTTGCGGCGCAGGGTCGCAGGTGAAATCGAAAAAAGGTAATGGGCCGATAGGTTTATCCTGCAACGGTTGATGTACATCTTCCGGCCATTTCAATTTCAGCAAGGCCAACTGTCGGTCTGCATCACGTTTGATAAGATCGGCTTCGTAGCGCGATCCATTGGCCGTGACTGCACGAATGCGATTCCCGGATACTAGGAGTGACAGCACTGTGACAATATAACCATCTTCCGATGCGATCATTCCCGTGCCGTACCCGACCTGTTGACCTGCGCCCATGCCGTAAAGCTTCACGACACGCTGCTGGGCTATATGAAAGGCATAATCGAATCCGCCGGCTGAGGCTTGGGGCGTGATGATGCTTAATAATATGCCGCACATTCCTAGAATACACGGGATGACGTTGTATTGTCCATATCCATGTGTGTCATGGACTAGCTGGGGTGCAGGATCGATTAGGCGGGCCTGCGTGGGGTGGCATGGACAAGCGTCGCGTTGAAGGGATCGCGGATGAAAAGAGGCGTATGGAGCGACGCTTGCCCGTGCCTTTTCTCGGTTGCGCCTGCACGGGCAAACACCACGAGCAGCATCCATTGGACATTCGATAGCCCGATTCCGCGGCGTTTGTCCATGCCACCCAAGCGTCAATTTTGTCTTGCACCTGACTGGCTGGGAAACCGCATACGCTTTCGTGAAACCGCGCGTGCTCCCGACTCGTCGGGATTTCATTTCGCCCTCGGCTCGTAATACTTGAGCGGAATGATTTGTGTTATATGCGTTCATCGTCACGGTAGTACTTCCCAATCACTCAGTGCATCCTCATAGCGATAACCTTGGCCACGAACGTAAATAGTTTGTGGTAAAAGCACACCCGCCACCGGTTGATAATTCGAAAAATGAATCGTTCCCAGAGTACCGGCTTGCTGATGCCAAATCACTGCCCGGCTAAGTTTGTGAGTTTGTGTATCAAACGCCAGTCGAACGACTGCACCTTGGCCTATGGGTGAAATAAGTTCTTCAACCTCCCGTGACATAATCTCCACGTTGGCCATCTCATCGGTAAAAAAAAGATCGACCGGCGAACCATCATCACCAAGACGATAGTCCACATTCGCACCGTCATGATCGAATACGATCATATTCAACGGGTCCACGGGTTGAAATAATCGTTGATATACAAGGTGCAGCACGGTAAGCACGCGACGCTCGAAGGATCGTATATCCGGGCCTCGTCGATCGGCGTGACCGAGAAGCGTCACCTGTTGAGTATTTATTTCCAACAATCTGGCAGGCTGAGCTTCTTCGTCATATTCCTGCCATAAGAGTGATCCATCCTCAGTAGCCCACGCCGTGTAAGATTCAAGCGTCTTCCGAGTTGAAGTCATGGTATCGTCATACGTTCGACAGGCGTGCCATTGGTATCGTACAGATTCAGATGTATCAGTTTTAATACCGACTGCGTTTCTAAAAGCACCTATGACACGATCAACTTGTTGACCATTGGCTATCCCATCCGGCGCATACGCACGCGTCAACTTGGGTGCCACCGGACGCAAAGGTACGACCGTTCGTCCGGGTCTGCCCGCTCGTTCGAAATCAACAAGAAGGTTCCAAAAGCCCGGATAGGTACCGAGTAAACTGACAAAATGGTTTGACGATTCGATGAGCACGGCATCTATCGCTATGATGCGATCACGGCGCCTCAGACCGGCTTGATACGCAGGTCCGGAACTACGGATTCGATCGATGAGCACATCATGACGATCATCATCTTCTACGGTAGCTTCAAAAGAACCATGTGTCGCCAGACCACCGGCACGCAGCAGGGGCATGAATCGTTTGATTTGATTGGTGGTAATCGCATAGCCGAATCCCACGTTAAATCGACCACGCGTGTTGATGGAAATACGGCCATTAATCCCAATAACCCGCCCGTCTTCGTTAAACAGAGGTCCACCCGAATTCCCAGGATTGATCGGGGCATCGACTTGAATACAGTCGGAGTAAGTCAGGTTGCCCTTAACCCCCCATTGATACCGATGAATGCCCGTCACCAATCCCAGCGTCAGCGTTGGTTTTTCATCCTCGGTGAGACTGAACGGGTTACCCAAGGCCAGCGCTGTGTCGCCTACGCGGACTAGATCCGAATTGCCAAGCGTAGAAAAGGGAAAATCCTTGCGTCCCAATAGCCTGAACATAGCCACGTCACCAATGGGATCAATACCCAACACGTGCAGATCGTAACGGCGACCGTCGCTAAGCCCACCATACCCGCGACGCGAGGTTAACATGCCGGCTACAACATGGTAATTGGTCAAGCCATAACCTTGTTGATCGATAAGAACACCTGAACCGCCTGCTCGTTGCTCATCGTTATAAATAGCTACGACGCTTGGCGTGACTCGATCAACCATTTGGATTCTTTGCCGCTGAGATTTCAGCACGACGTCCGGCACATGGACCGGTTGGGCTGTTTGTGTACTGGATGAATCCGCTAACAGGACGGTTACCGGGCCGAGAAAAACCCCTACCAGCGTTACATATATGGGAAACATAAATATGGAGGGACGACCAATCATAAATCTACTGTCGCCATCTATTGGGTATTGATTCCAGACTCTAATCGATCAGGTTTTTTGATGAGCCGCGCTCCCGCCCAATCAGCATGGTCGGCTAAATCCAATTCATCACCGTAATCGACAAGAAGGGTCAATATGGCAACATTGGATATATCTACATTGACCAGCTTGGGTTGATCGGTTCCGCGCATCAGCCCACTATCAAAAAGTACCATCTCGTCGCCAAGCACTTGAAATACAACGATACCACGAGGCGTTACGCTATCATCAAGGCCAATCGTGGAGACGAATCGGTCGTAAGATCGATTCACATCAAAGCTTATGCGCGAACGACTGTGAACCCCTAACCCTTTTTCGAAGTCGGCGCCGCCAAGTCGTAATGGCCCCATCGCCACGTTGCGATCACGCCGAATAGGCCAGGGGCGGTGAATACGCCCTTCGTTTTTTTCGTCTAAAGGAGCCAGATCACTGAGATAAGTGATGCGGCGACTGGAAAATTTGATTAAACGCACGCGGTCAATCGGTACTGATAGTTGCCCGGCTACGTGGGTATCCAGCCATAATTGATGTTCGTCTGCTCGCATAATGTGGCCAAACACATACGAACCATCAACAAGATGAACGCGCACCCCTGTGCTCTTGTCGCGTTGGTTTGATCCTGCAAACACAATGCCGAACATTTTTTCATTCTTAAATGCCCGCTGACGATCGCCAAACACAAACTGACCATCCATCTTACGCAACGAAGCCAATCGCCCCCTCATCACGCGCGGCTTGTCTTTGCTTCGGGTAATGAGCACATCATGTCCAGGTAGCGGCTTGTCCAAGGCATCGGAAAAAAGTTTGGCTGCTTCAGTGAATTTATCAGATGCGGCGAATTGTACCCCGGCCAGTGAATCAAAAGATAGCTTAATCGACTCTCCCCATAGCGATCGAACGACGATGGCATCTTCCGCGCTATCCACTAACTCGGCATAGATGCGACCACCATCAGCCAAGTAAACAGTCACGTTTCCAATCGGTTGACCGGGCGTTGTCACCATCGTCATGGACAGCACATCTTCAACATCGAGCATTTGTCGGCCAACATCCGTAGCCAGTTGGACCTGGCTATGGGTTAACGCCATGAGACGTCCGACGACGATATGACCATCAATGTGCGTCACGGTTGTCGCCATAGACTCCGCGCGAACCTGGGTAACTGCGACCAGCGCAGCGCATATCGTAAACCCAGCTATGCTCCAAGGGGAATTAAGGTTTCTTGGCCAATTCTTCATAGTATTGTTCCACTAGCTGGCGATAGCGACTTGGGAAACTATCGCGCAGCGCTTGAAGAATCTGTTCACGCTGTGCCGGCGGCATCGAACCCCATCGATCCGCAGGATTTGCTCGGCGCTGCGCGCCAAGCTCACCTTCCTGCGCGTCTCCCCCCGGTAGTCGCCCACGTTCCATCGGCTTTTGCTGGGACTGCTGACTTCCGGAACCATCTTTTTGCTGCTGTTGTTGTTTCTGTTGCTCAGATTGACTACCGCCGCTACTGCTACTGCTACTACTTTGTTCATCTTGCTCAGCTTCTTCAATCATTTTATCAAGCAGCTCGATAATGCGTGTCTGTCGTTGCTGTACAGGTTCATCGGCCTCACCAAACACGAGACGGCGACGTGAGTAACCCATCAAATCCACCACGTCACCCATACTTTCGGGTCTTCGACCGGCTAACTCAGCCAGTATTTGCTGCGCTGAGATGACCAGACGTTGCGAAGCGCCGGTATATGATTTCAAGAACTCATCCAAAGCTTTGTAAGCCTTTTCATATTGCATATCGGATAGTAGGCAGATGCCCCGAAGAAACGCCACTTCACCCTTAAGATAAGTATAAGTAGACAAATCCCAAACAGTACTATCGTATACTTGCTCAATGAGTTCCCCGGCTTCGCGCATGCGCTCCAGCGCTACCAGAGATTTAATTTCATATACCACCGCGTTTGTAGCGATAAACGGATTCTCAGATGATTGTAATTTTCGCAACAAACGCGCAGCCTGTGTGTAGTCATCCGCATCGTATGCGTCCATCCCCTCACGAAAAGCAGGCACCAACACAGTAAGTCCTTGGATGAGAAATTCTTCGTTATCACAATCGTCGCACGCTTGCCAGGTTGTTTGTATTAATTCCCGTACATCGACTGGTAACGAACTATCTGCCGAGATGGATTCAACAAATCGATCGGCTGGGTTTGCCCGGACCGTTGCCCCAAAACTTAGTATCGGGATGCCTATCGCGCAACAGGCCGTCCATAAAAAACGCCGGCAACCAGCGGGACATGGATCTTGCGATGTTGGTACGATCATGGCGTGTCCACCCTTTCACGCATTTTCCTGGCTACGCCCTCGGTTTCCGACTGCCTTGATGAGGTGGCTTTGAGTTGTAATAGAAGCGATTCCGGTGATTCATCTCCCGCTTGCTGCGCTTGGTGGATGGCGGAAGTTCTCGTATTGACGCGCCACTGCATCGATTTCAACAGCTTGAGTTCACCGGAGAGCGGGAGTAGTGAATCGTCCTTCTTCCCTTGGTTTCCCTGTTGCCCGCCTTGCGCTTCGTTTTCCTGCTGCATCTTTTTGACGGATTCGAGTAACTGTTGCAAGGCGTCTACGATCTCCTGCTCAATTTGTTGCGTCAACATGCCGGTGCGTAATAAACTAAGACGCTGCGATACGGTCTGCATATCTTTCGTGATTTGTTCTACCACATAGGGGAATACGATCGTCGTACCATCTTCGTCCAAAATATGCGCACAACTAGCCGCTTGCTCAGCCAAGGCGCCCTGTTTGGCAGAGAGTTCGGCAATTTGCAATTTTTCCGGCCTTTTGAACGCATCACGTCCAATGTGATCCAACACGAGCGTCTGGGCATTGATCGCCTTCTGTTTGGAAAGCAATACGCGAAATCTCGCCTCTAAATGGCGCAAGGTTTCGGCTCGGTCTTCCTGGCGCAACTGACTCAACGCTTCTTCCAACTCCAACTCCGCTTGCTCCAACTCCTCAATGGCACGGTCTTGTTGCGGTAAGGCTTCTTCGGTCTTCTTCTGCTTCAACGATTCCGCAGCATCTTTCATTTCTTGTTCGGCGTTTTCGACATTTTCTTGACCGGGCTGCTGCTGATCGGAAGATGCGTCCTGCTGGTCGGATGGCTGTTGTTGATCTTGTTGGTCCGATTGATCCTGCTGACTTTGTTGACCCTGCTGCCCTTGCTGACCCTGTTGCCCTTGTTGGCTTTGCTGCCCCTGCTGACTTTGTTGGCCGCTCTTTTGGCTTTTTTGCGAATTGTTTTGTTGAGACTCACTTCCAGGCTGTTGCCCACTTTTCATCTGCTCAGCCAGTTTTTTCGTCTCTTGGGATAGTTCCTGTTGACGCTCGGCGGCGTCTTCGGACTTCTTGGCTTGCTCTAGTTTTTTCTTGGCGTTTTCCAACTGCTCTTTGGCGCGATCCAGCGCTTGCTGGGCTTGCTGCTGTTGAGACTGTGCGGACTTAGCATCGCCACTTTGCATGCTCTGCTTGGCACCTGACATTTTCTTGGCGGCTTGTGATAAGGATTTCGAAGCTTGGTCGGCACTTTTTTGGGATGATTTATCGCCATCGTCTGATGAAGGATCATCCGGAATTTGTTCTGCCAGCTTTTTTACCTGCTCACTAAGCGCCTCGGCTTGCTTAGCCAGGGACTCTTGCTGCTGGGAGGATGAATCAGAGTTGGCATCATCGGCATTGGCCTTGGCCGCCGTAGCTTTCGATAATTTATCTTGTTGTTTCCGGATGTTTTCCAGTTGCTGTAGTGCCTGATCAATTTGCTTCCCGATCTCGCCCTCTGCGCCTTGTTGATCCACTTCATCACGTAGTTGTCGCTGCTCCTGCAATAAGCGTTGCACACGCTCTTGATACGCTTTAAGTCGATCGATTTCGCTGCGACGTTCATCGTTTTCACTATCGCGCTGCATGAGTATGTTCAGTAGCGCATCCGCATCCTCCACCCATTTGGTTTGGGCATCCAAAGCCGTACCCGAAGACCCTACCTCATCGAGTAGCTGAATGATTTCTTCAAGACGATCTTTCAAGCCGAGTTCACCGGAACGTTCGAGGACTTTGGCCAGGCGCTGCGCATTATCCGGTTCCGTTTCGGATAGTTCTTCTCGTAGTCGAAATATACGATCCTGAAATCGCACGTAGCGATCGTGAATCATGCGCTGTTTCCGCGCCAGAGGTGTTTCCTCGATGATGTCAGCCGATCCACCCGATCTCGGCAGTGACTGCGCAACGACCACCGACGACCCCCAAGCGAGCAGTATGAGCACAAACGGTTTTGTCAGATACTTTGGATTCATGTTTACTATCTTAGCCCGATAGATTCAGCCGTTAACCATCGTCATATCATAGTACACGCCACATCAATTGGCTGCTTAATCTTCAAAAACGTCGTCTCCCTGCGTATTGAGTGCCTCCTTGGTCTCAGAATGCAATTCATTTTGCAATCGCATAATATCACGTAGCATGTTCACCAGTTCGTGATACCCCTCCCATTGTATCATGCCATCCAGAATCGATTGCATTTTTCTCAAAATCTCTTCCTGCTTAACGTCAATCGAGCGGCGAATCTGCTTGGTGGCCTGTCTGGACCATCGTCGGATCCCATCAGCGGCGTCGATTAAATCGCGCGTGGCCAGCGCGTTAAGCGGACCAATAATTTCTTCGCTTAGACGCTCAGACTCATCCTTCGTATCTAGTTGATTGATGCGAAGTTCATCCAGAATCTGCTGAAACTGTTGACGGACGATATTGACCGAGCGGGCGAGATTTCGCTGGCGCCTTTCGAGGGGAGATAGCAATTGCGCCAATTGCTGCTCACCCTTCGCAGCCTCTGCTTGCCTGGCTGCGGTCAGTAAATCTCCTCGGAGCCGCTGCTGGGCATGGACGATGCGCTGGAAGTCCATACGATATTCCTGCTCGCGCCGGGCAAGCTCTGCCAACAATTCATCGCTAGTGACAATACGCAGTGTAACCGTGATCGAATCAGCTGTGCCGGGTCCGGTGACATCATTGAAGTCCGAAGCCCGCGCACCCAATAACAAGCGCATACCTTCATTCGCCTCTGAAGCGAGTATGGGCCAATGCAGCGAAGTTGAGAATTGCTTTCGCCCCGGTACAAACTCCGGAAGTGATACCTGTACTTCGTCAGCCGATTCGTCACCCACCCGGTAAAACAAATCGAGCGTGGCTAACCCATAGGTATCATTACTTTCCACGGTAATGGGCAAAATCGCTTCCTTGGTAACCATATCACCCACACCAGGAATCCGCACACGAACGAATGGTGGTTCATCTTCGATCACACGAATCGAAAAACGCACCGGACGTTTATTATGCAACCCCACCTGATCGAGCATCTGAAAATGATAAGTGTCGGTTTGCTCGGGTGAAAAAGTTACGCGATATCGTGCATCATCCGTAGCTTTCGTTTGCGATACGGAACCGTCACCGTTAACCAGCGTAATATCAGCCAATGCCTTATTGGTGGTCACCGTTAAGCTCACACGACTACCCTGCAGCACTTCGATATGTCTTTGACCATCACCCATCGTCACAGCAGCCAGCTGACTATAAGCTGGCGGTTGAACCTCAATGTCCGATGTGGCTACGCGCGGTCTTTCCTCCAACTTCGCTTGATACCACGGCGTACGATCATCTCCACCGCGGAGTGAAAACTGAAAATTCTCACGTGCATCCTTAAAGGTAAAGCGATACCGGTAAGACCCCGCACTACCCACCGTCACCATCATTTCTCGACCGCGCTTCCCCGAGGAGGTTTCGTAGTGAAATTCCACCTCACGTGGCTGATCGCCTAGCGCATGGGCTTGAATGATCAGATCGTCACCAATGGCACCAAACAGTACGTCTGAGTCCAGTTCAACCACCAGATGCGTGCGCTGAGGCCAGGGAGTTTCCTGCAAAAGTACGTTTCGCTCAAACCACATCCCTACAACCTCCGGTGCCCACACAACCGTAGAGACCGAGAGAGTTAGCAAAGCGATAAAATAAGCGCCGGCGCGACGGGCATGTTGACGGTTGACCACCACATCAAAATCCAAGCCCGATACCGCCCCCGCAGCCCGCTCAATAACACTGCGCATCAGCGCGGGAGAATTCGACGGGCTAGGCGTCATGTCGGTGCTGGAAAATCGCACAGCCGAAATCAAAATGGAAGATAACTGAGGAAAAGATCGCTCGACCAAATGCGCCACCTCTACCAGCCCCATAGTCAAATGCAAAGGTTTCCATAGCCTGCGCCACGCCAATAAAAGGATGATGGACATGGCCAGCACCCCGTAGGCCAAGCGCATACTCCATCGCAACCCATGTGTGCCGTAATCCATTGCAAAACTAACCACGGAAAGAACAAGCACCGTAGCCGTGATGCGCATGGCAGCGTCCAATGTCACCACCATGCGAAGTCGTCGCACGACACGCATCAGGCGAGCCTGAACATGCTTGTCGAGATCGGGTTGGGTGGTTAACGAATTCATGATCACCGTTTGCGCATCAGTCGGGACATTTCATGATGACCTACAATAGATGCATCCATTTCCTACAGAACCATTCAATAGAGAGTAAACCAATCAGCAGCGTAAGCATCCAACCATTATCCCAAAGCGAAGTAGGCCGTGAGCGCACCGATACTTCTTCATGACGATCGGGAATAAGCCCAGGAATTTCACCTATTTCATCAACATCAACATATCGCCCACCCCCGGATTGCAGCGCGAGCATTTTCAAATCTTCTCGGGCCATCTGCGGTTTGAGCACCTCGATATTGGGACGAGACACACGCACTTCACGTGAAATCGTAGTCAACTCGGCTGAATCTCGTCCGGGCACCTGCACTTCTATTCGATAGGCACCGTTACGCGTGGGTACGAAGCGCCCTTAATACCAACCAGCTCGATCACGCTGTGGTGTGAGCATAAAATCACGCTTTTCCCCATCAATGTCGAATGTGGCCCGGACTTCACGCTTACGCAGGGGTTCAAATTGCTGATCGAGCAAACGGGCTGTCACCGTGACGCTCTCGCCGATGGCATACCGATCGCGCTCCGTCAACAACAGCCCACGCTTCGTACCACCTAACAATTTTCCCTCAGCTAAATAGCGCACCAGTTGAACCCAAAACCTATCAAAAACGTCGGCACTGCTACGCCGCCATCGCCATGTGCCATCAAACGCCAAGAAGCCGCTGCGCCCCGCTCCGACAAATTGCACAGCCGCAAGCACATGCCCACCCCACGCGCGCCGCATCCGTGGATCGCCGTGCCGCATTAACACCGTGGCTGCCGGCTTGGCGCGCAATACCGGATAATGCCAATACACATAACTCAACCCGCGCCAGGCCAGTTTGGTGGCTACCTCATCATCAGCCAATCGCATCACGCTGTGATGAAACGAGGCTTCCGGAATATCGATAGGTGCAGGTTTGGTTTGATAGTGACCGATACGATTCAACACCAGATCCGCCTCCGGATCCAAGACAACAGGAAGCAGATCATGAATGGCTGACATCGACGATTCTCGTAAAAAAACCGGCGTACGAGCACGGGCTGCTGCATATAACAACCCACCGCCATGCTCAGCCACAAACCGATCAGCCAATTGCGCCCAGGCCTGATCAAACTCTGCCACGTCGGGATCCATCAACACAATCACGTCGTATTCAAACAGTTCCTCCGCTAATCGAGGAAGATGATCGATCTCGGTGTTACCATCGCGCACCGCGCTCAGGTCAGCCGATTGCAACCAACAACTGACGTCTACCGTGTCGTCCCTTTCCAACAGTCGTGTGAGGAATCGATAATCCCAACTTGGTCCGCCCGATACGACCAGCACCCGCGTCCGCGAATCAACCACATTGACCGTCACTTGTTGACTGTTGTCATCCACCACGGATTCCGCTTCCACTTCGGGCACGCGCACCGTGTAGATATAACGACCTACGCGATCCTGTTTCCGCTCAAAGCTGACGGACTGAGTTTCTCCGGCCATAGGCGTCAACAGGCGTGTATCCACTGTGCGTTCACTGTCCGTAGCTACGTGTTTTTCCAGCAGTTCGACCATGAGCGGCTCGCCGTCCACACCCTCGGCTATCACCTTGGCTGTCACAGCAAAAGGATCACGTTGCAGGGCATTTTCCGGGGCCAGGGTCTCGGTAACTCGGACATTTCTTGGTGGTGACGGATCACCGACACCCACCGTATACACGGCGATGTCGTGTGCCTTGGCATATCGCGCAATGTCAGCGGCGCTGCCTCCCTCATTGAACCCACCGTCGGAAAGCACCACCACCCCGGCCAACGGGGCGCTGCCCAGGGATTCCACGGAGAGTCGAAGTGCACGATCCAAATTCGTCACCGGACCGGCGGCTGTCATCTCAAGTGAAATATCATCCGCTACCCCAGTACGCCATTCTTCCTCAACTTCGTCGGTGGCCAGCGATGCCCGCTCCCCGGCAGCGCGAATCGTACCGCGCAATTGAGGTTCATCACTAAACGAATAAACTTTCACCCGGTTATTCGCCGCTAATGCAGTCAACCACGAACGATTGTCACCGGACAACATGGTATGGACGATCTCGCGCCGCCGCACACCTCCGGATGTATCCGCCGGGTTAAACGATGACACCCGCTTGGCTGCTTCCGGTGTGCGATAGGTGTCCGCTAAATCCATACTCGACGAATCATCGACCAGGACAATCGTGTACGAATCCACCAATCGCCGCACAATACGCACACTGACAGGCTCTAAAAGAATGATCGCAAGAATCAACAGAACGCTACAGCGCACCAAGCCGAGTACAATTCTCGATGTGAGCGATGCGCCGCGGCGACCTTCATGTCGATACATGGTGATAACCAGCCAGCACAGGGCTATCACCAGTGCCACAAAACCAACCGCCCACCATCCTTCGGGCATGCGCCGAAGCTCAGTGACAAACGATTCCTGGTCGCGCACAACAGGCGCAATCGTTGCTGAAAGCCAATGAAACGACATCATGTCCAATGGTAAACTATACATCAATCGTTTATTGCACCACCACAAACAAGAGGCGATTTATCGTCGCCTTCCCCACGACCACGCCAGAAACTGTTCAAACAACAGCGTCGCAACCACAGCCAATAACGCCAGGCGCCACAACTCGGTTTTTGGCTGACCTACATCACCGGACAACGCCTCCACACCATCGACGTATTCGATAGGTACACCCTCATTCGCTCGTCTTAATTCGGATTCATTAGCCGAGGCGACGTCACTCTCACGCATATCCGGATTCACAGCAACCAGGCGAGTCGTTTGCCCCTGATCGCGCCGCCTCAAAACGAACTGATACACACCGCTGCGCTGCGTGTGTGCCCAGTGCACAACCAGGCCAGTACCGGCTTCGGACGGTTTCGCCGTTACCACGACCTCACGCTCCGTGGGAAAGGCCGGCGTGCGCACCAACACATCCGATGCGAACTTCGCAGGATCAATCGCCATCTCAATAGGTGTCCCCACGGTGTAATCTCCACCGGCAGCATGGCGCCGGGCCACGTGAAAAGCTAGCTCCATCATCACCGGCAGATAGGTAGGGTGATTAGGCCAAAGATGCCACTCCTTATCCACAGCCGTGGTGACCAACAGGACATGCCCATGCCCAAACCTTCGCTCGATCAGCGCCGGATAATCTTGATCTTGCGTAAACACGGCCAGTACGCGCGCCGGAGATGTCAACGATATGTCACCATCTTCAACCGGGTCGGATACCGCCGCCGCGTCCGCAGACTCATCATCCTCGCGATAGGGCTTACAGGCGAAAAACTCGAAAAAGGGAATATCCGAAAGACCTAGCGGGTCTCCCTCCAAACTCAAAGGTCGCATGACCGGATGCAAACGATCCGTAATGTTCAGATGATAAGGTCGCCCGCCGCGCACACGTTCTTCCAACATCGCCGGCAGCAAACCACGGCCATCACGATAAAGCGTCGCATTATACAACCCCGGATCAACTTGATCGCCAAGAAAAAATATCACCCCACCGCCTCTACGCGTGAATTGTTCGAGCCGCTGAGCGGCCGGCTCACTCACGCGATATACGTTGGCGATAACTACCGCGTGATAGGTTGACAAATCCGCCGTTTCAAGCTCCGACTCATCGACCACCACCACATCATTACCGCTAAACACCTCTCCCTTGGGACGCAGCGCAGTGGACAAATACGTCACCTCATCTTCAAACAAATCCGTTGATGGTTCACCGTTAACCACGAGAATGCGAATGGCATTAGCCACATCCGCTACAAAATAACGCACATTATCAATTTCGAGCGGATCCGGAGGAATCGAAACGCGCACCGTCTCATAGCCCGCGGTGACAAACGAAGCATCTAAATCAACCGAAGAAGTCAACCCACCCACAAGTTCCGGAATCGTCTTAGTCGGCTGGGCGAGATGGCCGACGGATAGGGACACGTCCACATTCGTGGCTGAACGGTCAGAAAAATTAGCCACCTTCGTGCGTAATGTTGCCTCAGCCCCCGTAACCAACTGACCACCTGACACGCGAATATCCGTAACCGCGATATTGCTTGCCTCGTCCACCCCCACATCAATGAGTATCACCTGCAAGTGGTGATCATCACCGGACCATCGCACCAATGGCTGTAGCACGGACTCACCATTTTTATCATGGTTGTGCTCTTCCATGAGCCAGTCCTTCTTTTGAAAATCGCTGACCACATACACCGCGGCGTTGATGATATCTTCACTACGCGACAAAAACCCGGCGACTTGTTCAACCACCTCCGCGGGGTCCATGGCCAATTGTGTGGTAGACAATGATTCCAGCCGGGCTAACAACTCCGGCGTTTGACGATCATCGAGGTAAGTGCTTCGTTCCAAGGGCGAGTCAGGCTGGGTCATGCGAAAAATCGTGACCGTATCGTCGGGCGACTCTTCTCGAATTAACGCGATCAAACGACGCACGCTATTCTTAGCATGCGCAAACAACGCTGTACCTTCGGACACATACGCCATACTATAAGAATCGTCGATAAGAATGATTCGTTCCGTTTGTGCCCTGCCACTCAGTGAAGCGACAATACCACTAGGTGATAGGAATGGGCGGGCCATCAGCAAAGCAATCAACAAGACCGCCAAACATCGCAGGGCGAGAAGTAGCCACTCTTCCAATTTGACTCTACGACGATTTTTTTTCTCCGCCGCCAGAAGAAAGGCTACCGCAGCCCAGCGCACGCGCTTAAAGCGTCGCCGAGCCAACAAATGAATAATAATAGGCACGGACATAGCCGCAGCGCCGGCAAAAAACAGACCCGGCGTCACAAATGCTGCAGCCAATATGGAAAATGAAACAGTCAAACCCTAGCCTTCAATCCCCTCTTGTGTTTCGTCACAAAGGATGTGACGAATTGGTCCTTAGTCAGCCGCGCCTGTCAAGAAGCGGTCTTTTTCTCCGCGTAACCTCTACCGGCCCACTCCCTCACGGTCGGGGTTCGGATCGCACATCACACCATGCGCGACGGAGCACAACGACATTATGCGCGCGACCGTCGTCTTCGCATGCGTGAAGATAGACACGCCGTGAGCGCCACATCCAAAGCGTCAGCCGTACTAAGCATCGCATACCCAATACCACGATCTAAGCAGGCACTGCGGACCTGACTCACGAACGATTGAAACGCCGCCAGATAGCTGGCACGTAGCGATTGGGGATCGGTCAAAATTTCTACGTCCAATTCCTCCATACCTTCAAACAACGTTCGATCGGTAAAGGGGAAATCTATTTCATCCTGATCCAAAATATGCAAAACGAGAATATCGTGCTCATGATGGCGAAAACGTTGTAGACTCTGCGTAAAAGCTTCTATATCCGTCAACAGATCGGACAAAATCACGACCAACCCCCGTCTAGGAATACTGCTGAGGAGCTGCTGAAAAGGAATAGTCAACTCGGTTGACCCGCGCGGTGCGTGATCTTCAATACATTGCACCAACCGATGCAGTGATCCCGGATTCGACGAGACGGGAAGTTTCGTGCGAACCGTATCATCAAAAAGCGTTAATCCCACCCCATCTTGCTGATGCACCAGCAAATGCGCCAGCGAAGCCGCCACGGTCGCCGCGTAATCCCATTTGGTCATGCGCGATGGTAACGGCTGCTCCGGATAAGCCATCGACCCCGAACAATCCAACAACACATGCACGCGCATATTCGTCTCTTCTTCATATTCCTTAATGAAGAAACGATCCGCCTTGGCGTAGACCCGCCAGTCGATATGCCGAATATCGTCGCCTGGCACATAAGGCCGATGACTGGCAAACTCCACACTGAACCCCTTGTACGGACTCTTGTGCATCCCGCTGACGAAACCGTCAACCACACGGCACGCGCGGAGTTCCAGCTTGGATAACCTGCTTAATACATCAGGCTGAAAGTACTTTGCGTGTGCATTCGTCGTCATCAAATGGCGTCCGGTTTGGGTCAATACAATGTAACAATTCTTCGACAATACGTTCCGTCGTATACCCCTCCGCCTCCGCGGAATAATTAGTGACCACACGATGTCTCAACACCGGCGCTGCCAGCGCACGAATATCTTCGATGGCGACGTGATAGCGACGCTGAAGCACGGCCCGAGCTTTGGCACCCAATAACAGTGATTGAACCGCCCGCGGTCCGGCCCCCCAGCTCACGACCTTGTTGATAAAATCGAGACTGCCCGGTTCGTTTGGTCTGGTGGCCCTTACCAGGTCTAGAGCATAACGAACCATCTCCGGTGCAGCCGGGATGCGCCGAATCAGCGCCTGATACGCAATCACCTGCGACTGGGAAATACACGCCGATAGCTCGGGGCTAACATCACCTGTCGTGGTATCCGCAATCGTGTATTCTTCCTGATACGAAGGGTAATTGATGAGCACCTTGAACATGAACCGATCTTGCTGGGCTTCCGGTAGCGGATAAGTACCCTCCTGCTCGATGGGATTTTGTGTAGCCAGTACAAAAAACGGTGGGGATAAATCATGCTGTGTACCGCCCACTGTGATGTGACGTTCCTGCATGGCTTCGAGCAGCGCTGCCTGCGTCTTTGGCGGCGTACGGTTGATCTCATCCGCTAAGATTACGTTGGCAAAAATGGGTCCGGGTAAAAACTTAAACGATCGATCACCTGAAGTCCGATCTTCTTGGATCACCTCGGTACCGGTAATGTCAGAAGGCATTAAGTCCGGCGTGAATTGAATACGACGAAACGATAGCGCTAAACATTTTGCCAACGAAGAAATCATCAGCGTCTTCGCCAAGCCAGGCACGCCTTCGAGCATACAATGACCGTTGGCAAAAAGCGCGATCAACATCTGATCCACCACTTCTTCTTGACCAATGATAATCTTACTTAACTCATCGCGTAGACGCTGATAAGCTACGGTCACTTCGTCCACTAACTGTGGATCAACCTGACTGTCCTCCGGTTGACCGGCGCCAGTATCCGCCTCATTCATTTCGTGCATGTTTATCTCCCAAAAGCCTTATCCCCGGCAATCGACTCTGTTCTCTGATGGCCCGCTTCGATCCCTTACCGCTATGCTACAGCATGGTGCATTTTGCGCCCTATATTTGTTCCACTAGCCTATATGTCCAAGATTCCCTCATTGCTGCATAATCGGCAACTGGTTGTAAGGCAGTTGCAAAATGATCAATGCAATCGCAGTATCATACACATCGCCAATGTTACTCACCTGCCAGGAACCATCCGTTTGTTGTTGCTTCAATAACAGGTCGCGTCGTTTGGCATAATATTCCTGCCAATACGGATCACGACTTACAAATAGCGCCTGGGCATAATACAGGTGCGCATAATAATCGTGCCCGGCAATGCTCTGATCCGGCTTAAGATTGCGTTTGCAATAAGCCAGGGCACGCTTGGCCCGTGGATTATCATATTGCCCCGCATTAAACCAACAACATACGGCCGCCGCAGCCAATGGTACACGGGACGGACCTCGACCCGAAGCCGTATATCGAATACCGCCATCACTATTCTGTGAAACAGCCAGATAATTCATGGCATCATCGACGACCTTCTTAGGCACGGCCACACCCACATTGCGGGCGGCGCGTAGTGCCTGCACCTGAGTAATCGTCACCGACCCTTCGTCACCTCCGGAATCCGGCGTATAAATCCATCCGCCTCGTTTACTCTGCGCTCCGGCAGTCAATTGCACGGCGCGGCGCAGGATGTCATGCATTTTTTTGGCGCGCATCTGATCTTCTTCCATGCCATACGCTTGACTCAAAAAAAGCATCGAAAATCCATGGCCATACATCGGACGAGATTCACGGGCACCACGTCCGATCATGCCGGAAGTTGAAGCCGCGTCCATAATGAACCTCACCGCCCGATCGACATGCGGCGCATACCGTCCCTGCGTCGTCGTATTACCATCCATCAACATGGCCAAACCCGCCAGCGCGGTCATCGCTACCGGGTATTCACCGTACCCGCCACGGTTGGTCCAAACGCCCTGACGACTCTGCGCTCGCGCCAAATAGGACAACCCTCGATCAATCGCCGCACGTGTCACAGGTGTGAGACCGTCAGGCGCAACATCCGGTCGTAGCGTTTGTGCATATAACACGGGCGACGCCCAGTGACACAATATCGACATAGACAACAACGTGGTTTTGAATCGTACACCGTGGATCATTGTTCAACCTCTATCTCGTTCGCACGAAGGTCGTTTTCTGTCAGCGTAAAACCGTAAATTGTCGAAGTTGTTCCTACCAGGACAATGCCCGGTCGAACATCCAAATCGCCGTCAAAACGATAACTTGACTGTGGACCCATCTTTGGCAACTCCTCCCGCCAACCATCATCGGCCCCCGTCGCGGCATCGATAGCCGCTACGGTATACCGGGTATCATGCGCACGCGGACTGGTGACTGTCTCAAGCACGGTAAAGATATTATTACCCATCACCTGTATGGATGCTGTGTTTCCCTTAACCACAGCCAAATCCTGTCGCGACCAACGTGGCTTACCCGTAGCCACATCCAGTGCCTTCATACCCATGATGGGGCGACGATTCATGCGCTCAGCATAGATAGCGATGAGCGAGTCGTCGACCAAATGCAAACCCTTCACCCGTGGAACATTTTCAAAGAAAAACGAAGTTGACTCATATCCCATCGCGGCATCTATAACATACCCACCACCGCCAAGCAGCGCAACACCGAGCATATGCTCATTCAATGCAAACAATTGAACCAAAGGCCGATCAAGATCACGCCGCCATACGTCTTCCCCGGAAACAAGGTCCACACCCAACAATCCATCCACGCGCGTAGAATGGGTAGGTCCGTAAAGGCTACCGCCTACGATAACCAGTGACACAAGATCGCTATCAGCATCAGGTTGCCCAAACAAAACCTGTCGAATAAGTTTGCCATCCGCTCGATCGATAATATGTACGCGCTGCATTTGACGATCAGCCGTGATCACACGCGTATCGGTAAGCCAGATATGCTGAACCGTCTCACCGTACATATCCCGCTCCCAAACTATTGATCCATCCGCCGTGCGCATCAGCGTGAGTCGCCCACCCGTATGCATGGATGCCATCATACCACCCTGTGCTGCAATGGTGCTATCACGTTTCGCCGGATGCGTCACAAGCGGTAGCAGATCAAAAGGCCTCACCCAAAGCCGCTTTCCGGTGATTAGCCCTATACCACTCAATCCTTCGCGACTGACGACGACAACCACTTGGCCATCCACCACAAACGATCGTCTAGGCCCTTGATCATTAGCACGCGACCGTTGACTGTTGCGACGAAGAAACGATGAATTGGGAAATACTTCCGGGAAACGTATATCCGCCTGCCACAACACTCGACCTGTCGAAGGGTGTAACGCTGCCAAACGATCCTCGCGCATAAAAACCAGGGCAGGCACGAATCCGATCTCGTCGGTATGTCCACGTCGAAAACCAAGTCGCCCGGCGTTTTCATTGGATGACTGAGCCATAAAGGACCATGAGTTTCCTACTTGGTTCGCCGACCGCTGAGGTGGTGACACCTTTCCATCCGCAAGAGACTCACCACCCACAGCCCTGTTTTGCGTCAACCACGCACCCAGCGTAGTCGCCCTGGCCGGCCTGGAGCCAAACATATCAAACCACTCATAGGCTGATGGAACCTCTTCATGGGGCGAGAACCTCTTCAATGCGGTAACCCAAGGATCGATGACACGCGATGGACTATGCAAAACATGCGTGTGCATGTTGATCAAATACATGAGCGCTACACGGGATAGGCTAGGTGATGCCTCCATGCCGGCACAATCGACGAAATCACGCTCGGCCAATTCATATCGGCCTCGCAAAAGATTTCGCTTCGCATAGGCCAACATCGCGCGTTGCGCAGTCGCGGGCGGCACACCTAGCTCCGCAATAGCCCGCAATGATCGGGCTAACAGCCTCGACAACCTCTCGTCTGCCATATTCCCTTCTAGTATCGCACGTAGTTCTTTGTCGGTGTACTGTGCCAACTGATCCCTCGAGGCCGCATCCATGTCCTGATTAATGTCGAGCAACGCACGTCTTAGCACCACCTGCGCAGCCCCCTTGGCCAGTCCGCCAAGCTCAACATTTTTATCATCCGGTAGTGAAGCAGCCGCTTGCCAGATCGTTCGTGCTGCACCAATGATGTCGTGATCCGTTCGCTGCCAACGCGACTTCGCGAGTGCCACGCGTATTTTCTGTGCGTTAGTCGTGGCTTGTTTTTCAGCTTGACGTAACGCCCGCGCCATTTGCCCACGCTCACCCTTACCCTCACCGGCCATGGACAACCATGCATCCACCAGCGTGCGCGCCCGCATTTGTCGATTCGTCCCCTCGTATCGTTGATCCTTTGATTCCAATAAAGAAATAGCTGCCTCCGGTTGACCTCGTAAAATCTCTAACCGGGCTAGTCGCAATCTCGTTCTAACATCTTCGGGGTGATCCGAAAGACGAGCCTTGGACGCAGGATACATCTGAGAAAGATCTGGAAATCGCCGAACAAACGTGGGATCAACGCTATATAAAGAGCTGCGAAACGAGACAATATCCCCAAGGGGGTGTTGCTTTTCAGATAACGTATAGTCTTTGATCAACTCACCGCTATAGGCATCCAGCGCGAGAACGGAGTGAACGGTTGGAATCATCATGCTATCGCCGACAACCGTTGCCCGTCCCGTCTGTGTAAAGGGCAATTCCCTCGTCCATACTTCATCACCGGTCCCGGACGTAAGGCATGTCATGGTCCGCCCTGCCAGCCATACGTATTTCGCATCCGCCGCAGTAATAAAAGCCGCCTGATCTACAGCTTTCGACCACACCATAGACCCGTCCAGCATATCCAAAGCGTAGAGCTTGCCATCCAAAAGCGAAGGAAAAAACACCAATCCGCGGGCCACGGCAGGAGAACCTGTCTCCCACGATAGGCTTCCACTGTTCGCAAGTGAAAGGTAAGTATTCAATCGATGCGCCCAGATCACATCGCGACCGGCCACGTCTATAGCAAAAAATGCACCATGTTCAGATGCCAAATATATGACACCACTTTGATGAACGGGCGTCAGCGGTGTAGTTACACGTCTTTTTGACGATTGATTTGAGCAAAGGAAGATACGTGAGATATCCGTTCCATCCACCGGGTTGAGCACACCGAGAAAAAGCTCACGCTGTCGCTCATAGGGCACCCACAGTAGACCGTCCACGATAATCGGCACAGCCCGAAACCGCACCTCACCCAGCGGATCAAGCGGATCCCCATCCCCGCCGCGCACCCAAGCCATGTCTCCAGTATCTACATGGCGAGCCACGAGGCTCGACGTTTCCCCGCCATCCTTACGATCACGTGGTGACGGTGGGGCTACGCGCGGTGGTGCCAAAATATCGTCACTTTTCATCCATCCAGGAAGTGCCCGCTGCACGGTATAGACATATTGACCCTCAACCACAATCTCCCCAGCCACAGGCTCATAACTCCCCTTACGCTGACCGTCGGTCGACGCGCTTGACTCAAGGGACGCCGATAATCGACGTTTCGGCGACGGCGATTGCCACAACATAGACAGATCATCAGCATCCAACGCCACGCATCCGCGTCGTGTGCGTAAAATCATACGATGATCCGCTATAGCGAATCGATAAAAAGGGAAAGCCAATCGCTCGTGTCCCAGATCGCTGCCCTGCCCGAGCGGCAAACGAAAATTTCGCACGTCCAATTCGTAGCGCCACGGCGCTGTTGACGTTATTTCCGGCGACACAGCAGGTAACCGACCGTTTCCGACAAGACTTCCATTCGACATAGGCCAGGATTGATATGATGGTTCCTCCACCGCATAACGATCCGTCGCTTGGGTGCTCGCAGTGTGTACGACAAGTTGATGCCAAGACTGATCCGAAGGACTTGGGGTTAGCACGGGTATATGAGGCGTCATCGTTTTATGGGCACTATCCACGGCACCAATCATCACCTGCGCGACAGCTTCCATCATGGCTATGCGCGAGCGGTCCTGATCTTGATCCTGCACCAATGTCCGTAAGTCATGTAAAAGTCTCAGGGCTTGCTCGGGACGATTCGCATCTAACGCCCAGGAGGCTAGCGTCTCCAGTGCGTCATCACCGTAACTCGTACCCGTATAACGACGCGCAATCGTCCATAGCCCATCGGCGTTGTGACTCGCTATAGACTCGTCGTATAATCGCTTCGCCTTGCCGTCATACAAAAGGCGATAAGCAGCTATGCCCTCCTTCGAAAAAGAGGCAATGCGACCAGCGGCGTAACGAGAGGCTGACTGATAGATGGTCGAGGATGCTCGTTCGTCCTTGTTGGGAGAAATCAACGATCCATCGGGGGCATCAATCACCCGCTGCAATGAATCAATCGCCAACTTCCAATCTTCGCGCAAGATCGCATCTTCAGCACGCTGCAAAAGATTGGCTATCGGCGCGGAGGTTTCAATTAACACATGCGACACTGGAGGTGCGACGGCTATTGGGGGTTTGCGGCGCTCAGGAGGACGACGGATACCCACGCCTCTTCGGGGGCGTACTTTTTGCACTTGCGCCTGCGCCTCAAAACCCAAAACGAAACACAGCGTGACATAACAAATGATCCGTGATATATAGTGTTGAGTCGCCATACATACTACCAAATACCTTCGCAATCCAAACTAATGTTTTAGTCGCTAATCACTTGATGGGTGGTGTCTTTCGAAATCCCGATATACATCGGGTCGGCTCAGCACATTTGAGCAAGCTCTAAGGTTAATAGAGCCGTTAACAAACGAAACATACAAAACTCAGTCACAGCTTTATCACGTCCGATAAGCCACCTCTACCATGCAGACCCAACGCTATATCATCATCGGACACCCGCAGATTATACCCGAGACTTTGCTCATCGCGCACATCTGCGCCAGCCCGTAACCGCATCGTAGCAATTGCGCAGACACTATTCCAGCAGGCTATGCTTGAATGACAAAAGTTAACAGCGTAGTTACAGGCGGGAAACGATACAACGAGTATAGCGTGCTCGTTTTTTCAAGGCAGCGTATGTGTTTACGTAGCGAATACCCGAATTCTCACTACCCATCAGATTCACGCCGGTATGAGTTGATGTGATTATCGCTTACGGCCCTTACGTCGATCTTTCTTGTTGGGTCGTCGTTTTTGTGCTTTCGACGATCCCTTCATTTTCGGCAACCCACCACTAGCGGCCATTTGAGACATTTGAGACCCCATACGCATCCGTTGCATTAACGATTGACCACTCATCGCCTTCATCATATTACGCATAGGCTCAAATTGCTTGACGATAGCACTGACGTCGGAAGGGTCCGCACCAGCCCCACGCGCAATTCGTCGACGGCGCGACGTGTCTATCATTTTGGGATTGGCCCGCTCTTTGGGCGTCATGGATTCGACCACCGCCTCCATGCGCACCAGCTCACGCTCGTCAATTTCCTGGTCACCCATCATGTCACCCATACCGGGCATCTTCTTGAGCAACTCGCCGATAGGCCCCATCTTTCTGACTTTACGAAGCTGCGCGACAAAATCATCCAGCGTCATATCGCCGCTGGCCATCTTGGATTCCAGCTTCTTAGCTTCGTCTTCATCGAAATGCCGCTGCGCTTGTTCCACCAGCGAAAGGATGTCACCCATCCCCAAGATACGACTAGCCATGCGATCGGGATGGAACTCCTCAATCGCATCCAAGCGCTCGCCCACACCAATAAACTTGATGGGCTTACCCGTAACCTGTTTTACGGAAAGCGCAGCCCCGCCGCGCGTATCGCTATCAAACTTCGTTAATATGCAGCCATCAAGTTCTAAACGCTCATTAAAAGCCTTAGCGGTGTTGACCGCGTCCTGCCCGGTCATGGCATCGAGAACCAGATAAATCTGATGGGGCGTTGTAGCTGACGCCACCTTGGCAATCTCATCCATCAACTCTTCATCGATGGCCAAGCGCCCGGCTGTATCGAGTATGACAACATCTCGATCCGTCTTTCTAGCTTGCTTAATACCGTTGCGACACACCTTGACCGGATTTTGTTGATCCCGCTCGACATAGACAGGACAACTAATCTGCTCACCAAGCACCTCAAGCTGATCGATAGCCGCCGGACGCTTCAAGTCAGCCGCCACCAACAAAGGTCGCTTGGCCCGTTCCATCAACATCTTGGCCATTTTGCCGCAGGTGGTCGTCTTACCGCTGCCCTGCAACCCCGCCATCAACAACACGGTAGGTCCGGGTGTAACGAAGGGGATTTTCGGATCGACAGGCCCCATCAACTCAATCAGCTCGTCATGCACAATCTTGACGATCACTTCCGCCGGCTTGAGTGTTTTGAGAACTTCAGCGCCAATCGCCTTCTTATGCACCTGCTCGCAAAATGTTCGCGCAACTTCCAGATGAACATCCGCTTCGAGCAAAGACGTTCGGATTTCACGCATGGCCTCTGCGATATTTTCCTCAGTAATACGTCCACGCCCACGAAGTCCGCGTAGTACACCCGAGAGTCGATCTGTTAGCGCATCAAACATCAGTCAAACTCATCACTTTGATTAAAATTTTTCTATAAACCTATCGCAAGATCAAGTAATCCAAACGAACCATGCAGCGGCACAGCCACACACCAACCTGCACAACCCCGTATTTCTAGTAGCACGCCCGCATATGGTCAAGCTACACTTGTGATTATGCCCTACGCGCCCATATCCGAGCGGCGAGCGCCAGCGACCCGTGTCTTCAAAACGTATGGGTTGGCGTGTGGCATGCCCAAGCTGAAAGCGCGGGCATGGATGGGGCGGGTGCCCCATCCTTCGGGGTACTCCCCGAAGGGTGGGGGACGGATCTTGCGTCACAAAACATCACAAGTGTCATAGTCATTGCACACAACATCCATCCCCCACCCTTTGCCGGTAGGCAAAGGATGGGGCACCCCGGTAGGGCAGGTCGTTCTTTCGCCAAAGCCCATAGGCTTTGGCGAAAGGTTGACCTGCCTGAAGTCATTTGGCATGCGCTACCACCAGTCATCTGGCACCCCCTACCACCAGGATAATCGATCAGAGCCGCACGGCGCCAGCCTGCGGACTGGCGCACGTCAA
>JAJRWX010000094.1 GCA_024276605.1 Planctomycetota bacterium
GCATGGCACAAAAATGCGCTCGGGCAAGCAACTTGGTCGTGACTACAAGGCGTTTGAGCAGACAAATCCTGCAGTTATGCTCGTTATCAATGGTTTTTTCTCGAATATTTTTTGGAATCGTCAACTACTGCGTAACTTGGGGTAGCTGCTCGACATTACCGGATGCGATAAGCCAGGGTGCGTTCATCCGTTATCGCGACGGAGCTTGCACCCTATGCACATCGATATTATGGCGCTTGCGCGAAGACAATAACTAATGCGTTATTACACCTTATTTTATAGGCAATCTGTTAGCACGTTGATTGAGTGGAGTATGCTCTAAGATGGACCGATACCCGAGTACTTACCCTACGCAAGTGGGGACATGAACTCAAAGTGTCTGGTTGTTTCACGCCGCATGTAAGATAACAGGGATTTTATTTGGTACATGAGTGCCATTTACAAGACATCTGGCGCATATTGTTTCTGGGCGGCTGATGCTATGGATTGAGAGGCATGGCCCTGGAGAAGCGTCAAACACGTAATCGATTGCGGTCCGGGCGAACGCTTCAACGACGTATCATGCAGTGTGTCGTAGGGCTGGGCATGCTGGTGTGCGCGGGTGTGATGGTGGGGTGGTACACGCTGGGCCATGAGGGGCGAGATGTTCGAGTCAAACAGGCTGCCCTGGCTTTGCAGAAAGGACGTCCTGACCTTGCGCTTAGGTTGATTAACCCCGTTCTTGTAGCTGAGCCAAATGATTTGGGGGCTAGAATGCTGGTCATTCAAGCGCACGTGAAGATGTTGCAGTTTCGATATGCACTATCCCTCGTGAACCAGTTGGTTATGTTGTATCCGGATAGGCTTGACCTGCGTCGTGGTCGCATAGATGTTCTCATGGCTGTGCTTGAGGCACAGTTATCGACATCTACTGCCAGTGATGAGGTGATAGCGCTAGGGACTTTTGAGGCATTATTGACTACCGTTACCTCAGATGTTGATGTCGTATCTGATGTGTTGGACGCACACAAGTTGAAGATGATGCGCATACGATTGGCGTCCCTGCAGGTACGGGACTTGACGCGCACTTTATCTTTGCGACCTGACGATTCCGGTGAACTAGACGCTGCGCTTCGATTACAGTGGCAGGATGCCCAGTCGAAACTCGAAACAGTACTCAAGCAGATGTTGGTAGATTATCCTCGACAATTTGAAGCTTGGCGAATGTATATCGAATTGTTGGTAAGCCGAAATGATGTCACCACATTAGGTCAAGTGGCCGACATTTTATCTCGCGAAACCATACTGCCACCAGCCATCGCAACCGAACTTGTTCAACGACTTGTCTTTGTCGATGCTACCCGTACAGCGTTGGAGACGCGTCTGGCACTGGGCGAGCGATTGCAAGCGGCGGTTCATCCACGAGACCGCGCGGATATCCGATGGGTGCGCACACGGGCGATGCTTAGTATTGTATCCGGGCAAGCCGAGGGCTCGTTAACGATACTCGACCGGCTACCCCGGCATCAGCGTAATCAAACAGCCGTGTTATTGATTCGTGCAAGAGCACTCTCCGATCTTGGCCGCTTTACTGAAGTGGTGGATATACTTCAACCGTTGGCATTGCAACAACCATATAGAGCAGACATTCAGACATTATTAGCATTGGCCTATACGGCACTGGGACAACTTGATGACGCTGAGTGCGCGTTACGTGCAGCATCCGGATCGGCTTAACATCATATCTATGCGGATGAAAAATTATGTTGGATGCAAAGTCGAAAAAGCTGCACAGGTGACGTTTGTTGTCACTTGACTGTAATCCCCAGCGTCGAGTTGCACAGTTGTTACACAACCAATCGCCATAGTTTGTCGCCCCATTTCCACCCCGACCAGGCATCTTATTATATTTCAAGTTGTGCGTTACGAGATGGGGAAAGGGCTATATGAACGCTGAAATCTCGCATTTTGATGCGTACAAGTCTGAATTCATAGCCCATCTCCACATGTTAGTTCCTTTCCGTGCAAGCGTATGTACTGAGAAACGAACAGCGCGATTGCGGGCTTATCCTGTGTCGGATGTTGTCAGGTGGTGGAACTATTTGCGCTATCAAACGTAAAAGTAGTATCAGTAGTGCAATGCATTGGTTGTTGTAAGTACATCTACGGTCGGTTGCGACAAGAGGCGGCTATATGAACAGTCAGATAGGATGACTGGTTAGGAGAAGTGGATATGGTGATTCAAGGTGATGGAAAGACCATTACATATCAAGCAGGGCTGCTAAAGCATGTGGATCATCCCGATCTGCACGATCCTCGTATTACACGGGCGCTGTTACGGCAAGCGCGACAATTCTTGGCATCAGCGCAAGGGCCGACGACCGATCATGACGATATTATGTTCAAGGCACTGCACGCTTGCAGCTACCGCATCAACGAACTGCTGGAAAGGAAAACATCGAGTAAGAAAAGAGAGGCGTCCCTGCGAGAGCTTCGTGTGCAGATTTACGATTATCTGATGAACGCCAATCTCGGTTTGATATACAACATGCGACAGCGCACGCGTATTTATGGCGTTGACGCCGACGATCTGCTCAGCGAAGGATTTTGGTCATTATACCGTGCGGTCGGTAGCTTTGATCCGTGGAGGGGTTATCAATTCAGTACATACGCCTGTACTTCGATTTTGCGAGCTTATCTGCTGGTCGGTCGTAATCATGCAAAAAAGCGTGAAAGATTAGCTAACTTTTACGAACATGTTGATATTGACGAAGCGCTGCCACCATCTGACATGGATTTTGATGCACGTTTGCGAGCTAAACGGTTGCAACATCACATTTCAAACAACGAGACGGAATTGACGCCTATGGAGAGATTTGTGCTAGCCAGGCGGTTTTTCCACGGTAATCGTTCTAGGCCTGATTCGCTCGAAACAGTTGGCTCGATGGTCGATCTAAGCAAGGAGCGCATTCGTCAGATTCAAGTATCGGCGTTAGATAAACTTCGGACCGTTCTTAGCCAAGACCCCGTTTTTTGTGATGCACAATCCGCTGATTGTTGCGCACTTAACTAGCAAGCTACGTATTTAGTATAGCGCCGCGCAGGATTGACCTGGCGCGGCGCTACCATATGAGAACGCCGCGCACTATTCACTTGGAAGATATGTTCTTAACGACTGCCGTTACTTGGCCTCCTCTGTGATACCCATACCACTGCGGTTGGGATATGCTGGTCGATTCGGTTTGATATAAGGACGACGTTTCAATTCTTCGAGTATATGATCGATGGCTGCATCTAGTTGAGGATCGCCGCCGTTAACCATTAATGCAGGGTCGTCAATGACTTTGATGTCCGGATCGACACCGTGCCCTTCGACTGCCCAGGTGCCATTAGTTTCGTAAAAGGCGAACGTTGGTGCCGTCACCGAGCCACCGTCGATCAGTCCGGGGTTGCCGGATATGCCAACCAGACCTCCCCATGTGCGCATACCGATGAGTTTGCCCAAACCTGACTGACGGAAGTAATAGGGAAAGCAGTCGCCCCCCGAACCGGCTAATCCATTAATCAACATGCATTTCGGTCCTTGGTGTGAATCCGGTGGCCAAGTCCAGTCAGTACCTTCGCGTCGCGCCCAGTAATTTGTAGCCGGACGATTAAGAAGCTCGATGAATCTCGTGGGAATTTGGCCGCCGCCGTTCCAGCGTTCGTCGATGATGAGCGCTTGCTTATGCTTCTGGCCATGGAACTGGCGGAACAAATTGTTTTGTCCATTGATACCGGTATCCGGGACGTAAATGTATCCCACGCGTGCGCCAGTCTTTTTCTCAACGTAAGCACGGTTGTGCTCGATCCAACTGCGATAGCGGAGCGTGGCTTCGCTATTCAGCAGTTGGACGATCACCTCCCGCGCATCGTCATCTTTTTCCGGTTTTTCACTGATGGTTATGGTGACCGTCTTCTTCGCTAATCCTTGGAATGCCGCCCACGGATCCTTCGTAGTATCCAGCGCCACCCCATTAATGGCTAGCAAATAATCTCCCGTCTTTACATCAACGCCCGGTTGACTCAACTGACCGCGGGCATCCGTATCCCAGGGGGCGCCTTCATAGATTTTGCTGATGCGATATGCACCATGTTCCAGCGTATAATCGACACCGAGGTACCCGACTGAAACTTTAGGCTGTTTTTCCAGGTCAGGCCCACCACGCACGTACGCATGCCCGACATTTATTTCCGAGATCATCTCCCCGATCACAAAGGTCACATCCTCGCGTGAGACGCAATCTTCGAGCATCCGGCTGTATTGATCGCGTATGGCCGCCCAATCCACACCGTGCATGTTCGGGTCGTAAAAGAAATCTCGTTCGATACGCCAGGCATCCAGAAACATTTGTCGCCATTCATCCCTAGGCAGCACCTGCGCTTTCATGCTATGTAGTGATAGCGGCTTATCCATTTTTTGATCGGGTTTGGCGTCGACAATAGCGTATTTGTCTTTTTTGCGAACGAGTAGTTTCTTTCCATCGGCTGATAGAGTGAATTGTCTCGCCCCCTTTATGATCGTTTTTTCCTTCTTCTCTTCGTCTTCAAGATCAAAGAGTTTGATGGCCGGTTTGCCGTTAGTCCCCGCGCTGGCTCCCCGAGAATAAATCAAATGTCCGTCTTCGTTGACTGAGAGATTAGTAAACGAACCATGATCTACCGGCAGTGGTATGGCGCGCCGCTCAAAATGTTCCAATTCTATTTTGATAGGCTCTATATCTTTGTCGTTATCCTTGTCTTCGTCACGCTCGTTGTCGTCATCGTCCTGATCGTCTTTGGAGTCGTTGTCCTCATCCTTTATTTCCGCATCGTCCTTTTCAGATACGTCCTTGTCATCATCTCCCCAGGATTCGTCGTCACTTTTGGGTGCCCAAGGCGATCCTACCTCGTCGCGCAGTGGGACAACGAATAGCATGTCGGTATTTGAATAGACGAATGAGCTACCGAGGTCTTCGTAAATGGGTGAGCTGATGTGTCGGTTGCTTGCAAAGAAGAGGTAGTCGCCTTGGCGATCAAAGGTTGGCCATGAGTCATTAAACATACCACTTGTAACTTGATGGCTCTTTCCGTCTTCGACGTGATACAACCAAATAGCACCTTGTCGATTATCACCGCCTTTGGCATACGCCATCCATTGGCTGTCGTGTGACCAACTGAATCGTATTCGACCCGACCATTGATCCGTATCAATTTTTTTGGTTTCACCATTTTCGATTTGATGCAGGTACATGTCGCCTGTTTTCTCAGAAAAGGCTATGAGATTTGAATCCGGTGACCATGTTGGTGCGTAGCGAAAGGTACTTGCGTTCGATGTTAACTTTCGGGTTTCACCTTGGCCATCCGATTGGATTAGATACAGCTCATATTCACCTGTCTGGTCGCTAAAATAGGCGATCCACCGTCCATCCGGACTCCAGGTAGGATTACGCTCAGCCGCATCATCCGTTCTGGTCAAATGGCGTGGCGTACCGTGCTTAGCTGGTATGGTCCAGATATTGCCGCGTGCCTCGAAAACGGCACGCTTTCCCGTAGGGGAAATATCGCCGCTGGTTATGAAATCGCTATAATCGACTTGCCGTGACCGGATAGTCGGGCGATCTCCTGGAATCGTAACGTTGACGATACTTTGTTTGCCGGTGCTGAGGTCCAGTAGGACTAGGTCCGGACCTCGTTGATAAACGATTTCCCCACCGCCGTTTGCTCCCGGTCCCATCGCAGGCCACTTTACGTCGTATTGGTCCATATGGGTGATCTGACGTCGCTTCTTAGTATTCACATCATACGCCCAGATGTTGAGCCGTGCATTACCGTCTTGGTCGGAAAGATAGTAAATAAGGTTACCTTGCCACATGGGCAGTGAGTCGGTTCCTTCCCAATCAGTGATTTGCTGGGACTCATGCGTTTGGAGATTAAATAGCCAAATATCCGTAGCCATGCCACCTCGATATCGTTTCCACGTTCGTCGATCGCGCGTATGCGGGGTGTAGGCGAGCCATTTCCCGTCCGCACTTATAGCGCCATTGGCGCCGTAAGGCACGGGAATTCTAGTGGGCATACCTCCGGTGTCACGGATCGTAAAAAGCTGGGTCTGTCTGCGAAGGCCGGATAGGGCATTGGTAAAGTAAAGCAATCGGCCATCAGGCGTCCAATCGCACATGACTTCCGTAGCCCCGTGATGTGTGAGGCGCGTACTTACGCTGCCGGTTGTGCGAACCGTATATAAATCACGATTACCTTCATAGTTACCCACGTAGGCGATGGTACTTCCATCCGCGCTAAATCGTGGGAAAGATTCGCTACCGGGAGGGCTGGCTAAGGGGACCGCCGTGCCGCCTTCACGAGGTACAAGCCAAAGATCGTTAGCGTATACGAATACAATGTGTGTAGCGCTAACGTCCGGGTATCGCAACATGCCGGCATGTGGGCGGTGGTTATCACCGGATAGTCTGATAGTGGATGATGGTTGCGGTGGCGATGCGATGACAATGCGTGATCCCATCTCTGAGGTGCAAGCGCAAAGTACGGTAATGATCAGACAAATACATGTAGTTAGTCTTGTACGCAAAACTATTTCTCCTTACGGGTGTGTTCGAAAGGTTTGATTCAAAACTTATCCATTGGTTATCAGGCTGAATCCGCCGATTCCGAATCATGGACGCCTGTAAAAAATATTTCCTTATTCATAAGATTAGACGTCCAATGAATCGTAAACAGGTTACTCATCTGACTTACGCGGTACGAAATAATCCTCATGAGCATCGAAGATAGCTGTAGCAGATTAAGTGGGCAATAGCCAACCCCTAACGATGCACCTACGGAAATGCAATAAATTGTGGTTACTTGTCGATAGCTTGATTTCTTGCCGGATCACGCGAGACGGCGATTTGGTACGCGCGACAAGATGTTATGCTTAGAGGGTGGTTCGTGAATGAACGGAGGTGCAGTGGCTATTTGGGAGGGGTGTTGTTAGGAATACAGATTCCGGATGGGTTTTGAAAACCATGGGGCAGAGGCCACGGCTGAGATGCTGTTTTGTGCTCGAAGTCCGTAAACCTTTCATCTTCGATTGGTCGGGAACGTAAAAAACGTATCGGTGATGGCGCTTCCACTTCAACTTGGTTGGATTCGATGATCGCGGTTGGTGTTTTTTCCTCGTTGGATTCAGTTTTCATGTTCAAGGGTGGTGGCAATATCCGAACTGGCGTATCCAACTTATCATCCAGTTTGTGTAGCATCTGGGTTATCGCTAATAACAGGCCATTTTGTTTGTGCGATAAATTAGAAACATGCTTCACCAAGGCTTCGGCGTTTAAGGCTAAGGCCTCGAAGCGACGATTGGTGTCTTGTGTGTTGCGTGAGATCATGGTTTCGATATTGGTGATAGATGGGGATTTTGCAATGATTTGAGATCCTTCTCTTGCTTGTATACTTGTCTGTAGGCGAAGGCTGTTTATTTCATCGTCTCGCTTAACCATCTCATGGCGGAGGCGCTGTTGTTGCAGGTTCGCTTGACGTGCCTTTTGCCACCCGACAAACCCTATTGCCCCAGAGGCGATGATACCGCAAGCCGCGCAAACCCAAACCGCTCGTTGCCAGCTCTTTGCCTTTTGTTGCCAGATATCGCGCAGCGCCTGTGCAGATGACATAGCCGCTGCCAACATCTTGGCATCATGTTCTTTTTGAGATGCGGCAGCCTGGGCGATATCGTGAAGCTGATCCACCGCCCGACGCATGGCGTGATCCATCTGCGGCACACGAGCTTCCCTCGTGCTGGTGCTTTTTTGGGCGGGTTGATCTATCATGGTATCTTGATTTCGCTATCCAACTCACGTCTATATTATAGTTCATGAATAGCAGGTTTCGTGGTCGTACGTGCGGCAAAATATGCGCTATCGATTGTGAGCTAGGCAATCTGGGAAGTGGCGGAAGGTAATTGGTTGACAAGGTTGGCAATTATGGGCGTTGTGAAGTTTTGCTATATAGAGCATTGATAAGACTGTCGATTTTTAATGTGTTAATGAAAAGGTCATAAAACGTCAGTCCCACTCAACACATACCGGCTGAATACCTCTATCAAGTGAGAGATGAACCGGGTTCATTTTGTATGCATCTCCGGCTTATACGTAGGAGTGCATGTTATCAAGCCGGCAGAGAAGCTGGATCCGCAATTTTCAGGCAGCGAACTAATTCCCAACAGTAATAAGCCCCGGCCTCATGGTTAGTGGCGTTATGGACTGTGATGGATCAAGGAATTCCTTAACGAGTAGTGTTTTATTGCTATCGGGGCTAAATTGTAGGGTAAAGGTGCCGGCGGCATTAGGAGACACTTCAAGGATGAGCGTACCGGCATATTTTCGTACGCCAGGGTCATCCAGTGGGGCAGTGGTTATTAACACACCGAACCAAGTGTAATCGATGACGTTCGTTCCGACGCCGGTCAGGACATCTGGATCATCATAGAAGATATATTCGGGATCCTCCACGCAGAACTGATTATCCGGGCATGTTAGCGATGCAGAACCGTTAAAACCACAAGGCATGCCGTTCGCATTAGTCATGTTGTTTATGGTGCATCGATGCGTGATGATAAAAGCACCAGCGCTGTTATCCGGGACAGTTACAGGGGTTAATACTCCTGCCTGTCCACTCGTGTAGCTATCGGTCGCAAGGATAGTAAATTGGTAGGCGCGCAGCCCATCAAGCAAGGATGGTGTTAAGAAGGGCCCCCAATTCGACACGAAAACATCAACGGTGACTTCGACCCCGCCGCTGGGTATAAATATTTCGTTGCCGACCACCGTGAATGGTCCGGTGGAACTAACCGGCTGCCATTCAATCAGCGCCGCCGGCGCACCGGGGCAGGTACATCGTCCCCCGGCACCCAAATCACAACCGGAGGATGTAGCTGGACAGTCGCCGTTATCGCTGCAGGCTATGGTGTCGAAGCTTGTGTTGTCACATACGCCCGCGATGCAGCGATCGACGGTGCAATCGATGCCGTCGTCGCAATTAATCAATGTATGTAACACCTGACCATTAGAGGTATTGCAAGTATCTATCGTGCAAAGATTACCATCGTCGATAGCTGTGAGGGTTCGAGTATCCGGCGCACAGCAGAACTGGGCTTCATCGTAATTCGGTACATGC
>JAJRWX010000095.1 GCA_024276605.1 Planctomycetota bacterium
GATATCTCACTAGGCAAGCGCGGCGTTCTCCCGCCAGTGGCGGATGGTTACGAAAAATCCTCATCAAAGAAAAGTAGGTCACGGATGAGGTCAAACGCCAGATTCGCACAGGCTAATGATTTCTTCGATATTGGAGCCAAGACAGTGGGGAGATTGGAACAAGCCGTGTGGTGGGGGTTATGGAGGCACACTAATAAAGGCTTAGCTAATGTGTCACAAAAACGGTTAGCCAAAGATATCGGCGTATCGAGACGGTCCATTGCTTATGCAATAAAGAATTTAGAGAATGCGGGGCTGTTAGATGTGCCTTGGCGAGGGGGGTTAGTTGGCGGGTTGAGTAAGTATATTATTCGATCACACAGGCAAGTTACAGAGTAAGGGGGTGTGAAGTACGCTTCACAGGTACGGGTATATATGGGTGTGAAGCCAGCTTCACAGGGGGTGTGAAGTTTTTGGTATTTACCGGTGAAGCTAGCTTCACATAGTACATAAGTACAGAAGCGGGGTCGCCTTTAGGCTCCCCGCCGGAAAGAAAAAAGGTAGGCCCGCGGTGTCACCCCCGGCGGCTGATGACATCCGACCTGGCCGAGCGTGTGAAGGCCCACAAGATGATGTATGACATACAAGCAAAATGATATGCGAACAGGCAACGCGATACGCATGGGTAGGGCGGTGCAAATCGCTAGAGGCTGTGTCTATATGACCGAGCGTCAAAAGCGCGCGTTTTTTTGCACGAGTTACAGACTCCCAGAGGTCTTTTATTGAAAGGATGAACCAATGCCCGGACCAAAACCAACACCGACAGCGATCTTGAAAATGCGTGGATCATGGCGTGGTAAGAAGAATAAGACCGAACCGCATCCGGAAACGGGAGCACCTCGCCGACCATCATGGTTGGCGGGCGATGGTCGCAGGGCATGGGAACACCTAACCCCCAAACTGGTAGCTATGGGCGTACTAACCAAAGTGGATGGTAATGCACTGGCTAGATATTGCGCAATGTGGGCGTCCTGGCGATCGTTGACGACATTCATCGAGCAGCATGGCACAACGTACACTGTGGACCAAGGCGACGTAAAACCGTACCCGCAGGTCAAGCAATCCCAAAACCTCGCCGACCAGCTGCTGCGCCTTGAGCAACAATTTGGGTTGACGCCGAGTGCTCGAGCGCGGATGACGACGGAAATCACGCAGGAGAAGCCCGACAAGGCGGCGTTTTTCCATGGTGGTAAGTAAGCTTGAGACTAGACTTGACACGGTCCACCTGGATGGTCGATGATGTGATTACTGAGAATCGTAGGAAGCCATTCAATGAACCTTCAATGCGGAAACATCCGCAACCGAGTGAACTCGCACAGCCTGTCGGTAGCAGTAATGCCCGAACCGATCCTACGATCGGTCAGTCAGACTGTGCGAGTCTACCCGGACCTGGAGGCATACCGATGTCAGAGAGCAAAGCAGTAGTAGAGGACCAACAGACGACGCTGTTCAGTGTCGTCCGACCGATCTCGTTTTACCAAAGTGATGATGTAGCATCGACCGACGGGCTGACCTACGAAGAGGCTCGCCAACTAGCTAACCGTTATCGGCGTAACGGACTGGATGTGTGCATTCAGGAATATGAGGTCTAAAAACCGTGAGTCAAGACTAGGGTATTTTCACTAGAGAAGGGATGAAACATGCAAGCAATCAAAGTATGGATAAGCAAACGCAAGACGAAGAAGGGTCAAAGCTATCACTTGCGGTATATCTCGCCTATATCGAATAAGTGGATATCGAAGGGTGTCGGCTCGGACAAGAAGCGTGCAGACCGTGAGGCGGCGTTGCTGGAGAGCAAGTTGAACGATGGCACGTACAGTGAGACGCGGCGAATATCGTGGGATGAGTTTGTGAAAGGGCAGGTGGCGTCCATCACGGGCAAGTGTCACAAGTCGCTATGTAAGCAAGTGCTCGATGAGTTTGGCAAGGTGTGCAAGCCAGCGTCACCTAGTCGCGTCACTTTCCCGATGATAGAGCAGTTCGTCGCAGCGTCTAAGCTGAAAAAGAACGCTGTCACGACGATCAACACGAAGTTGAAGTATCTACGCTTGAGTTTTAACATGGCTGTGAAGCGTAGTTACATCGTCAAAAATCCGATGGATGGCTGGATATGGGAAAAGCCCAACCTGAAAGAACCACGCGAAGTGACGAAGGATGAGCAGAAGGCGTTGTTAGACGCGGCACAAGAACTGTACGGCGATCAATGGGAGCTATTCGTGAAGTTAGCCTTCGACACAGGCGCACGTCGTGGTGAGCTTCTCAAGCTGTCATGGGAAAATGTTGACTTCGATGGCCATTCCATCCTGTTCGTTGAAACCAAGGGCAAAAAGGATAGGCGAGTACCGGTCAATCCGAAGCTGTTCACTGGGCTACGCAAGCTGCAAGCAAAGACGTTGTTGGATGGTAAGCCGTTCGGCAGCCTATTAGATAACATCGGGTACAACTGGCGACGCATCCGTAAAGAGGCTGGTTGTGAGGATGTTACGATACACGACATGAGACGCACCTACTGTACACGGATGCTTCGTGCTGGTGTTCCGCTAAAGACCGTGCAACAATTATCAGGGCATGAAAGCGTTGAGACTTTATTGACGTACTACACGTCAGTGAGCGAAGATGATAAACGCGAAGCCGTCCGTAAAATGACAGCGATGTACGGATAGTTTCGGTCGCAGGGAATGTCGCAGCGAGCAGGCCAGAGTAATGAATAGTAACGAATACTTATGGGCCGTAACGCTACAATAAACGCAGATTGGCCTATAAATATAGGGTATTGGGCCGACTGGGGGTCAAGAGGTCGCTGGTTCGAATCCAGTCGCCCCGAATTTGTGAGTTCTTTATGGGATCCTCTTACGATTTAACCGCAAGACTCATGGGAGCTATCCGAAGTTTACTTGGTTATTGTACGAACAGTTCCACGGCGCGTGATTAAGATTCGTCATTCGTATTTTACTCGGCGTGCGTAAGAACGCCGTCTGCTTGATGACTACGGTTAAGAAATTTGTCGAGATGGTTTTGTAACACATATTCGACTTTTCATGACTCCAGCACATGATCGATTCATTGCCGATGCCCCTCTCTTGGATAACCTGAGAGATATGTTTACGAACAGTACTGATTCGAATGCATCATCTGTTGTTCAAACGCATGTCACTTTAGGATTATCGGACAGCGCGTAATTAGATTGACCCTCACGCGTGGCTTAGGCTAAACTTGTTCGTTGGCCCGGCTCTAAATCTTCTTTGCATAATGGGCGGATTGATTTGTCCTCTTCGGGAGGGAAAGATTCATGCGGTTATCATGTGCATCAATATGTTTGATCCTTCTTATCTCGTTGCCGGTCTCTGCCCAAGTGGTGCAATCATTGCCCGGTGATTGCGACAATAGCGGAGTTGTTGACCTTGCGGATTATGCACAGTTCGCTATTGCGTTACAGTACACTGGCTGTGGTGCGCGGAGCGGCTGCAGGTGCTTCGACCTCAACTCGGACGGTTGTATCAACCTGCTTGATTTCAGCATCTTCCAAAGTGAGTATGGCAAGGCTATGGATGCCTCCGGCCCAGCGCCAAATAACGTGTTTGTCAAGCAACTCGCGGACTAACATGTACGCTGTGCTCAGGCTGACGGTGGTGACAGTGTGTGTCACATAGGCGATCCGTGCTGCCTGACGCAGACTGGCCCACAAGGGACACTATGCGATGCACCGCAGAACTACTGGACACTCATATGCGACCGAAACGCCGATTTTTCGCGCGATCTGCATGCCAATCTTGATACGCTTGCGGAGTGGAACGACTTCTTCTGGGAACCGGACGACTCTTGCAATCAGCTAGCACGTGAACATTATCCACCGGTACCGATCAATGATTATTACACCCGCTATTTCATGCCCATGTGCACCGACGGCAGCACACCGGTCAAAGGCACGACCGTTTGCCCGGATGGTCAACCGATCATCCAATGCACCGACGGCACGCGCCCGTTGTTTTATTATGATGCGGGAACGACTGACCGCTGGATCATCAAGGTTCAGAACGGCGGATTTACATGTGGTGATGATTGCTGGGAGGATGAGGAGCGTGTGAGTTTCACCAGCGCCTGGGGAGATCACCGACAAACGAGGTCTTTCACGGGATTGTACAAGCCGTTTCAGAATTCTCCGTTCTCGTCCTACAATCGCATTGTCATTGACAAGTGTGTTGGCGATCGTAATTGCGGCTCATCGACATTGTTGTCGAGGGAGCAAGTCGACGATCAAGGCAATGCGATGGGGCAGGCAGATGTTTACTTCCACGGCTATCGAGAGCTGCAAGCACTGCTTAAGTATCTCACGATATGGGAGGGGGGGAACCGGTTGACGCCGAACAGTCAGATCGCCATCGCGGCGCATTCGAACGGGTCCAATGGGATGTATATGTACATTGATCGTATCGCAGAGTACATCCGCCATGACCCTTCCGATGGTCAACCGGGGCTTGGGCTTACGAATGCAGACATCCGAGGACTAACAGCGAGCTATATCCATTCATCGGTCGAGGCGGAAAACTTTGTGAACCAACCTTCGCAAAATATTTTCAGTTGGAATGACTATGCTACGCTTGCCTTCGATAATCATATTATGGCACCGTTGTCGAATTCCGGTAGCAACCCGGCCAACGGGTTGTGGTATTATTCACTAGCGTTCTTCAACGGGGTAGAATTTCGGCATCATGCAAAATGGGGTGCGCTACTGTTCGATATAGGAAACCCTGCATCAATCGATGACATGGCCGGGGTCTCAACGCTTGATGAGAGTTGTTTTGTCAAACACGGATTCAATGGCAACACTGGTGACAACCCGGAAGCCTGCCTCGACAGCATGCACGTGCTCATGAATCACATCACCACTCCCATGTTCTTCGCGCCGCAACAGTACGACATGGTGGTTAGGGGCGCTACTCAAATTACCAAGATGACCGACGCCTTCTTCAACCTTGGATATGTGCCGGATGTAAATAGCATCTGCGTATCGCATGACGAAAACTTCACTTGCACGACGGTTTCCGGATGTCCCAATGGTGTCGCTCCATGTGATATGAGTACAACCGCCAGTGCCAACTACCAACCCATCGATTTCGCACCTCGCGTTCGTGCGGTACTGCGCGGTGCTGTTAATCGATCTGCAGGTGCACCGGAGGAGAGCCCGGCTGATGCGATGGCGTTGGTCGGTCATGCGGTGTTTGCGCCGGAGTGGGACGAACACGTTAGTTGGGAAAAACCGGAAAAAATGGACTATCAGATATGCGATGACGATGGTACCGGGGTATGTGCATGGCAGAGTGCGCCGCTGTGGGCTGCTCTAAAATCATGGCTCGAACTCAATGCCACGGTTATTTGCGTTGAACGCGACGCCTCCGGTGTAGACCCGAATCGACCGTTGACCGCGTGGTCCGAAACCACGCCGGGTCCACTCCTCGATAATCGGTGCGGATTGGCTCCATAGTACCATCGATAGACCCCTTTCACCATTTGTTCTATGTCGTAGCTGTGACACAGACCTTGGCGAGGCCAAGTAGACCCTGGCGAACCTGTCCGGATCCGTCGCCAATGTGATCCCTGGGTCTTTTCAGGTTCAGTTTTTTTGTTCGAACATAGGATTCAAACGATTGATGCCCGACACTGATATACACAAGCGTACGGCTTTTGCAATGGTCGCATAAATCAAAGTGGTGCAGCCGGCATCGCATGATCGGCCCGCCATAGCTCATCCATTACATCCACTGTCTGTTCAGCTGGTACGGGTCTGCCAAAACGTAGGAACAGCGATGGAACGATTAGCATATTCAGAAAGGTTGATGACAGTAGACCGCACAAGATGACAATCGCCATTGGTGTCAAAATTTCTCGTCCGGGTTGGTCACCGCTAATAGCTAGAGGAATCAGTGCGAACCCAGTCGCCATCGCGGTCATGAGGATCGGCGCGAGTCTTTCCATGGCACCACGCTTTACGGCCTCGTGGAAATCCGTGACACCCTCAAACCTTTGCAAGTGCCTAATGTGTGACACCATCATGATACCGTTACGAGCCGCAATACCGAAAACGCTGATAAACCCGATGAGTGAGGCGACCGAGAGAATGCCTCCAGACAGGTATACTCCCACGACGCCACCGATCATGGCTAGCGGCAGGTTTATCATAATCAAAAGCGTGTCGCGCACAGATCGAAAAACGATGTGGAGAAGGAAACCGATACCAAGGATGACTACGACGCCGAAAACGCCGAGCAAGCGTCTGGTCTCCTGTGCGCTTTCAAACTGTCCGCCGTATTGGACATAATAGCCTTGAGGCAGGTCGGTCTTTCGGCTCACGACTTGTTGTATTTCAGCCACCACACTTCCGATGTCACGTCCTGCGACGTTACACATCACGACAATCTTGCGCTGGGCGTTTTCACGGCTAATCATGTTCGGCCCGCGTTCCTGGGTGATACTGGCGAGCGCTTTGAGTGGAATCTTCAAGCCTTCGGGGGTATCCACCAGCACCTCGCCGACCATCGCTGGCGACGCGTCCATCCAGGAATCGGGTTCGCCGGCCTTAGGCGGATCGCCGACGCGTACGACGAGATCGAAGGCATTGCGTCCTTCCAGAACTTGAGTGACAGCTTCCCCTTGAAATCCCGTTTCAAGTGCTGTGGTGACATCAGCCATGCGTAATCCGTAACGCGCGATAGCTTTACGGTTGAAGGAGACTCGCAGAACGGGGATATCCACTTGTTGTTCGATCGATAAGTCAACAACACCGGAGACCTCACTCATCACAGATTCAACCTGCTTAGCTACTTCCCTGAGCACCATCAGATCTTCCCCGAATATCTTGACAGCGATATTCGCACGCGTTCCCGACAGCATGTGGTCGATTCGATGACCGATAGGTTGGCCAAACGTAGCCTGCACTCCCGGTACGCTCGCAAGGTCTTGACGAAGTGCCTCAAGAAGCTCAGCTTTGGTTCGGCGTGGTTGACCGAAGCGACTGGGAGCGTCCATGTCCAGGGTCAAGTCGATTTCACTGGCTTCGACACCCTGCACATGTTCGTCTTCTTCGGCTCGCCCGGTTCGTCTGCCGATGGCGACGATTTCGGGATGTTGCATCAAAGTCTTTTCGACCAAGTGTGCCATCGAGTCGCTCTGTGCGAGCGACGTACCGGGAACGGTTACGACGCCGACTACGAGGGCCCCTTCGTTAAACTCCGGCAAGAAGCTACGCCCGAGTAAAGATCCTCCGATGGTCGAAACGATCAGCAGCGCAGCAGTGGGTAGGGCTACGAGCCAAGGATGACGCATAGCCCAATTCAACGGGCCGGTGTAGAGTCTCTTGAGCGTCCGCACGACCCACGGTTCATGGCCTTTATGCAGTGCTTTGCTTTTGGGGAGAAGAAAATAACTCAGGGCCGGTGTGAGTGTTAAAGCAGTCAACAAGGAAGCGGATAGCGATACCACGAACGCTACACCAAGCGGTTGTAAGAGTCGGCCCTCTACGCCGCTCAAGAAAAAAAGAGGAACAAACACGAGCAGAATAATCAATGTGGCGAATACGATGGACGCTCGTACCTCGACGCTCGCTTTGAAAATAACCTCGATCGCGGGGCGCTGCGCTGTCTTTGGTAACGCCGTGTTTTCGCGTAGCCGACGGATGATGTTCTCTACGTCGATGATAGCATCGTCAACAAGGGCGCCGATGGCGATAGCCATCCCGCCGAGTGTCATCGTGTTGATGCTCGAACCAAAATACTTCAATGTTAGAACGGCTATCGCTAGAGACATGGGTATCGCCAGCAGGGTGATGAGACTGGCACGGAACATGGCTAGGAACACGACGACAACAAGAATGACCATGATGCCGCCGTCACGTAACGCTTCAATCGTGTTATGGATCGAGACGTTGATGAAGTTAGCTTGTCGAAAGAGATTCTTGTTGATAAACATTCCTTGTGGTAGGGATTCCTGAATTTGATCCAATGCCACATCAAGTTTTGCTGTTAAATCCAGCGTGTTCGCATTGGGTTGTTTCTGAATGGCGATAATCACGCCTGGTTCAATGATAGGTTCCCAATTCGGACCACGTCTCGACGCCGAACCCATACCCCGCTTAATGGCAGTGCCGACGACCACTACGCCGAGATCGCTTACCTTAATCGGCTTGCTCTTGCGTACGGTGACGACGGTATCACCGATGTCTTCCGTCGTTACGACACGACCGATGCCCTGGATGATCGATTCTTGACCACCCTGTACAAGAAATCCCGCCGAGACATTCTCATTCGTGTCGCGTAGCGCATCGGCTACTTGTTCGATCGTAACCTGGTAGGCTCGCAGGCGCATGGGTGACAGGACCACTTGGTATTGCTTTTGATCGCCGCCGGTTGGCGTGACTTGTGACACACCGGCCACTGAGAGTAACCGCCGGCGAATGTTGGTCGTGGCCATCGTGCGAAGCTCAAGTTGGCTGTGACGGTCCGAAGTAAGCGAGACGAAAAGAATCTCGCCCATAATCGAAGAAACAGGTGCGAGTTTCGGTGTCTCAACCTGTTCGGGCAGACTACCGACGATGGAAGTTAGCCTTTCGTTGACCGTTTGGCGGGCGCGGTAGATATCGGTACCCCACTCAAACTCCACCCAGATGACGGCTGACCCGACGGCGGTTGCGGAACGCACCCGTCGCACATTGGCAGCGCCATTCACGGCGGTCTCGATCGGAAACGTCACCAATGTTTCCATCTCCGCCGGGGCCATGCCGTGCCCTTCTACTAAAATCGTGACCGTAGGCGCAGTGAGATCCGGAAATACATCCACGGGCATCTTGACCGCTATGTAGGTTCCGGCCAATAGTACCAATCCCGAAATAATCAAGACCGCCAACCGGTTGGAGAGTGACCAGCGTATAAGGCCGTTAATCATTGTGGTGGTTCCTTTGTCTAATGGGCATGCCCGTGGCCGAACGATTCGGGGGATAGTGCTGCTAGCTTAATCAAGTAGGCACCCTTGGTAACAACACGTTCATCAATTACTACACCTGCCTTGACTTCAAAGAACCCGTTGTCTCGAACGCCTAGTTCGAGTTCACGTCTTTGGAATGTCTCGCCGTCGATTAACACAAAGCAAATGGGGCGGCCATTGTCCATCAACACGGCGTTTTCGGGTATGGCCACGGCCTCAGTGGCCACTCTTGTCTGTAAATAAACGTCGGCAAACATGCCCACGCGGAACAGACCGTCCGGGTTTGGTAACTCGAATACAACTGAGACCGTTCGGGTTTCAGGTTCGATGACGGTTCCAATGTTCACCAGCCGACCACCGGCGGATCCGAGAATGTCGAAGCTTCGACCCGGATAGGATGCCAACTCCATCGTGGCACCTGGATGGTCTAAAAGTTCGGATAGATCGAATTCGGAAATACTCGCCTCGACCCAGACGTGCTCGGTATTGACGATTCGAACAAGTTCCTGGTGGGCGTCCAAATGCTCCCCCTGGATATGATGAACGGATACGATTTCTCCAGCGATCGGTGCCCGTAGGGGCATTTGTAGTGAGGGATTCGTGGCTACCTTCTCGGTTTCAGCAACTGTGGCTTTGGACCGGAGCTGAGCAAGGTGCTGTCGCGCGCGTTCGTACGAAAGTTTTAGAGCCTTGGCACCTTCATGCTCAGCCTCGGCGAGTCGCAGGTCTTGCTGCGCTTTGTCGTATCGTTGCTCGGTCCCAATGCCTTTTTCATTGAGGTGTTTCTCACGCTTCATGGCACGTTGTGCGAATTCCAGACGAGCGGCAGACTGGATGAGCGATCGGTCAACCTCCATCCACTTGGTATCGATTTCAAGCTCGCGTTGGGCCAACTCCATCTCCAACGTATGTAACCAAGCACGGTTTGCGATGAGTTGAGTGACATCCGTAACAGGTAACGGCGGTTCCACCATGGCTAATATCTGCCCTGCCTCGACATGATCTCCGACGCTTGGGAGTCCACCATTCAAGGGCGGAAGTAATCGACCGGCCACGGGAGGACTCACAACAGCAGAAGCACCCTGCGGCGCGACGATCTGGCCCGGTATCGGTAGCCGATGCACAAGTGTACGCCTAGCCGCTTTCTCGTAGAGCATGCCGATCTTCCATTGCTGTTCAAAAAGGAAGGGAATCAGGTTCGGCGGTTCCTGAACAGCCGATGACTCCGCGGCGTGAACAGCCTCGCGGTGTGTGCTATGAACAACAAGTTCGCCCACCACAATGCGGTCGTCGGCTTGCGGGCTAACAAGGAGCAGCTCAAGGGTGTATGTACTAGCCGTGTCGAATGTCCATTCTGGAACGAAGAGGCCATCACGTTTTGGTGCACCCACAACAACTTTCTGCGTGGCCCCAGAGGCATCGGTTAATTTGAAATGGAGGGATCCGGATCGAATCGGTTCACCCGTTTCCATGACCGTAAGGTGCGCGAGAAACTTAGCCGGTTCGCCCTTGACAAGGTGCGGATACTCCATGAAAAGTTGAACCTTGTCCGTGAATAATGTGACGCTGATCGGATCCGGACCCTCGTCTTCGTGGCCATGGGCGTCGGCGTGGTCACCATGGCTTGCGCTCCCATGATCGTGCCCGTCGTCGGCGTGACTGACGCGCTCGCAGCCTAGTGTGGCTGTAAACGCGACCACGGTGATCAACATCAATAGTCGTGATAATAAGTACATGGTGGCATCTTTCGTTATTGCGTATCGCTTTTTGGGTGGCAATCTTTCCGGAAATTATCAGTATTGACCGCTACACAAAAATAGAGCTTGCTCTAGATAACACGCTATGGTGTTCTTTTGTTCATTGGTCTAACGAATGATTTCGCACTGCACTCATGGCGCAGTGAAAACTTGTTGGGTCACTTGTCGGAATGGGGTGACTTTAGAATCAGAGCAGAAGCGCGTGGCTGGTTAGCAGGATGCCTACCAGTAAACCGCGCGCACGCATAGGGTGCGCAGCATGTGAGCGAGGGGTTTGTTGAGTGACGATGGAGGTCGTGTTCGCGAACACGGCGTTGGGGGTATTCAATACAGCGGTACTACTGCTTTTTGAATCGCGACCGCGTGCGAGTCCATCCGGGAGATCCGGAAGGATGACAAGCCATGAACCTTCACCGTCTATGTGTTCAACTATGGGACCGTTGTGATCATGCTCCTGGTGTTGATGATCCGCGTGCTGATGAATGTCACCCAGTTTGTGAACGCTGAGTGTATGACAGTGTGTGTCGTGCCCATGGTGATCGTGAATCAGGATCGCCTGGGCGGTGAGCGGGCTAAACATGAGCGCTGGGAGCACACTCAACGTGACGGCCACGCGACAAACCCGCTTGAACGAACGTATTGGTATGTATCTACACCATCGGCCCATTGAATCACTCATGATACCTAAGTCTATCACCCAAGCCCGAGCAGTGATTGGAGTATACACACGAGTGCCGTTGTATGGAAGTAACGTAGGCGTCACTTCCGCGCTTGAAGATTGTTATCGGTTCCAACGATTGCGTGTCGTAGCTGGATTCCCGCATTCGCGGGAATGACGGTAGCGTAAATCGCACATCGTCCGACGGTAGAGTCCAGAGGAAGTGTAAGTAACCCTCGAGAATGTCGATGGTATCGATCTCGAAGGGATGGTGCTGGCAAGATCGCTGCTGGTGGCGGTGCGAGTAAAGCAGAGATGCATTTGGGACACACCCTGCCTCCTCAGCCAACGCCAAACACAGGCGGATCGCGTGCCTGATAGAGCAGCCATCGTTGCGTAACGCTAATTAAGCGCAGGCTATTAAGCTGATTTTCTGGCCACATAACTGGTATCCGCTCGGTAACTGGTTGTTTTGTTTTCGTATTCCGTCTGGCAGGGTACGCAACGAGTAGCTTCAGGCTTCACCTGAAGACGTGCTGCCGGAATCCTCTTTCTACAATCGATACATTTTCCGTAAGTACCATCCTGAATCCGTCGCAAAGCATTGACGGCTTCCCTGGCACGCGAGACTCCTACGCCAATGGTGACACAGACCGACTCATCGGTAGCTAGCTCTCGTAGCATTTCTTGTCGTTGTTTTGCTCGTGATGTCATGTTGCGTCGTCGCATGATAAAATTCTCCATTTCCTAAACAACTTGCTGATCTTTTTTTTACATTCGACGAAACACCCCACGGTGTATCCGTCGCGCGTCAATGCCATAGAACCCGACCAACCCGGGCGACAAATCGTTCGTCCGGGGTGGACGAATCCTGGTGGCACTCGCGCTTGCCATCTCACACTTACGCAAGGTATGTGCCAGGGATTATTAGCGTTGATAAAGTGTCGTAATCCTAATGTACATAATAGGTTACGATAAAACATCCGGCGTGACGTTGTCTTCGTGAACCGGACAATATATGACCATATTGGTTAATATGTAGCCAGGTTGAATATCTTTGAACCAGTCGTCGATCAGGTGTCGATGTCAACCGAAGTGGTCGTGCGGATCCCGTAGTGGGCTATCCTTTTTCGAAGCGTCGTGCGGCTGATGCCTAGCATCTTGGCCGCCGGGGCAAGCTGACCTCGGGTTCGTGCAAGGCAAACACGGATGATTTCTCGTTCGACCATAGCGGTTGCGGTTTCGTGCAGCTTTCCGTCCAAGGCTGGTTGCGTGGCAAGCTTCTCAGCAACCAATCTCGCTTCATCGGTGGGTGGGCTAGCGGTCGGATGCTGCTTTGATGAATCGTCGCGAGATCCGGGACGGATAGCCTTACGAATATGGTCAGGAAGGAACTCTAGACGCATGACGGAGCCGCGCGCCACGACCAATACCGCTTTGATGGCATTCTCAAGCTCGCGCACGTTACCCGGCCAGGGGTACTTGAGTAGTACAGGTAAAACATCCGGAGAAAACGAGCGGATATCGGCACCAAGCTTTTTGTTGTAGCGGCGAACAAATTGATGCGCGAGTAACACCACATCGACTTCACGCTCTCGAAGCGGGGGCACGTCGATGGCGGCTACTTTTAACCTGAAGTAAAGGTCTTGCCGAAATTTCTTCTCCTCGATCAGTGTTTCAAGGGGCTGATGCGTGGCACCGATAATTCGTACATGACTCGTAATAAGCTCAGTACCACCGAGTCGCTGGAACGAATTATCTTGTAGTACTCGTAGCAGCTTGGCTTGTGTGGCGAGGGGTATGTCCCCGATCTCATCCAGAAAAAGCGTGCCGCCGTCACACTGTTCGAATTTGCCGATCCTACGAAGTGCTGCGCCGGTGAACGCACCTTTTTCGTGCCCGAAAAGTTCGCTCTCGATCAACGTTTCCGGAATGGCTGCGCAATTGAGGGCCAGGAATGGTTGGTTCTTACGCGGGCTATGGTGCAGAATGGCCCGGGCGATCAACTCTTTGCCTGTGCCGCTTTCGCCGGTGATGAGCACATTGACATCACGCGGAGCGATACGCCCGATCAGCTTGTAGACCTCTCTCATGGCGGGCGATTGCCCGATGATGCGCTCGACGGCTATGTCATCGTCCGGTTCTTCATAAACAGCCGGTACGTGGATGTCGCGACTGATTCGAAGCGCTACCGTAATGTGTTGCGCCAGAACCTGTGTCTCGATCGGCGTAACCAGGTAGTCAATAGCACCTCGCTTGATCGCCTCGATGGCCTGCTCACTATCAGCCGGTTTGGTATATAGCAAGACACAGGTACGTGGGAGTTGTTCTCGCACAACCTCAAATGTGGCGTAATCGCAAAGAACCAGATCGGGAGGCGTGGTAGTATAATCCTGAGCGGCATCTTCCAATGTGGCAATATGCGTCAAGCTTGCTTCAAGTTCCCGGCAAGCATCGCGCACTTTCTGCGTGATACTTCGGTCTTTGGTAATCAACAAGACAGTGTCAGCCATCACATACAGCCCTCTTTGCTTCGACATTGGTTTTAGCTACTGACGGATTATGCATCCCGTCAGAATCTCGTCGAGTCTAGCAGTGTTATTTTTGATGCGTGAAATGTGGTATTTGCACGAATACGCTTGCCGATGGCGGGAGAAGAAGTAGACTAATCACGGTAAATCGAGGTAATTCCGGTTGTGGTTCTGATTCCTGGCCATGAAACGAAGATGGTCGTATTAGCCTTGAACGATTCGAGTGTGAGATTTACGAATTGTAGTGAGTAACTGTGATGGCTGCCACCGTTGGGACAAGAGAAGAAATCTTCCAGATGCTAAACGATAATCGGGCCCAGCTTCAAGCGCTGCGTGTAAAGCGGCTGGGACTTTTCGGATCGTTTGTTCGTTGCGAACAGAGGGTGGATAGTGATGTGGATTTGCTGGTCGAATTCGAGAGCGGCCAGAAGACTTTTGACCACTTTATAGCGCTCTCATTCTTGTTGGAGGATCTACTTGGGCGTCGTGTGGAATTAGTCACACATGAAGCGCTGAGTCCTCATCTTGGCCCCTACATACTCAAGGAAGTGGAGTATGTCTCCTTCGCCGCTTGAATACCTTCGACATATTCTCGATGAAACAAATTATCTTACGGCACAGACGAATGTCTTGGGCCGAGAGAAGTTTCTCAATGATGAGACGGTGAAGCGGGCGTTTGTACGTAGCATCGAGATCATAGGTGAGGCGGCGAAAAAAGTTCCACTTCAGATGAGGCAACGTTATCCTGATGTAGAGTGGCGCGCGATGGCCGGCATGAGAGACAAGGTGATTCATCGTTACTTCGGAGTAGACTACGATATAGTATGGGACGTCGCACTGAATAAAATACCCATCCTACGTCGTCAAATTGATGAGATACTGCAGAATGAGAATAGCAGTTGACTGATCGTAAATCATCAGTGATGTCTCCTTATCACTCCGATGTTCGTTCATCCGGGGCAGCGTTTCTAGGTAGGACCATTCGGAGAACCAGGAATCCTGCGATCGCGGAGATGATCGATGCGCCGAACACGCCTACCCGTGTGGCCACGGCATACTGACTCCCCTGTCCTTCGAAGGCGAGCATCCCAATGAAGAGACTCATGGTAAAACCGATCCCGGCCAGGAGGCCGACGGCGAACATCATGGACCACGTAACACCCTTGGGTAATTTGGCAACACCTGTCCAGACAATGAGTAACGAGCATCCAAATACACCGAGCGGCTTACCCAGACAGAGGCCTCCCATGATGCCGAGTGTGATCGGTCCGAACAATGCATCGGATGACATACCCTTGAACCCGACGCCTGCATTGGCGAATGCGAACAGTGGAAGGATGATAAACGCGACCCAGGGATGCAGCATGTGCTCCAGATGACGCAACAATGACTCGCCGCGCTCATTCTGTACTTTCAGTGGAATGGCGAGGCCGAGAGCGACCCCTGCGAGCGTCGCATGCACACCGGATTTGAGTACGCAAATCCACATGATCGCGCCGACCAGAATGTACGCGCCAAGATGTTTCACCCTGAGCCGGTTGAGGATCACTAGGATCACAAGTCCTCCGACTCCCAGCAATAGTGCGGTCACAGATAACTGACTTGTGTACAGCACTGCGATAATGACGATGGCGGCAAGGTCGTCGACGACGGCTACGGTTGTTAGGAATACTTTTAGAGATAGTGGTACGCGACTGCCAAGTAGTGATAAGACGCCCAAAGAAAACGCGATATCCGTCGCGGCTGGGATCGCCCAGCCCTTGACGGCCACAGGGTCGCCCCATGTCATCCATGCGTAAATTGCACCTGGGAGCGCGACGCCCCCTAATGCGGCTAGCGCTGGTAACGCCAGGCGGCTCGGGCTTGCCAATTCTCCTTCAAGCGCTTCACGTTTGATCTCTAGCCCGACGAGTAGGAAGAATATGGCCATCAAGCCGTCATTGATGACCAATAGCACGTTCTTGTTCAGCTCGAGACCACCAAGTTTGATCTCGATAGGTACTTCGAGGAAGTATTGGTACCAATCTGCAAGAACGGGAATATTAGCAAAAACCAAAGCGACTCCACTGGCAGCCAGGAGGAGAATACCACCAGCCGCTTGCAGCTTTAGAAACTTACGAAGGGCATTGGCCGGTCTACTGGTTTTCATAATATTATTCCGAAACGGTGTAAAGGTCGGCATTCGGGTATGTTTCCGAAGGCTCTTTATTTTTTTCTGCATCGATGCCAGCCATGACTGCGTTGAGCATGTCAAGTGCGGCGGAGTTTTCATCAACCGTGACTGAATCGGCGCCGACCTCTATGAGGCCGGCTCGCTTGCTGACAACTCTGGTTCTTGCCGCGATAAATACATCAGGTGTTCTTCGTCGCGCTACTGCACAGGTACGTAGGACGGCCTCTTCGTCCGGGATGGTCAAGACTAGTGCATGAGCGCTTCCAATGCCTGCCGACTCTAATACTTCAAGGTTGCCGACATCACCGAAGATGACCTTCCTGCCCTGACGAGATTGCTCCTGTACGGTGGCCGGGTTGAGTTCGACGATCGTGTAATTGATGTTAGCGCGTTCGAGTTCCTCAGCTATCAGGCAACCTATGGGACCATATCCAGCAATGATGACATGTTTTGTTTGGTCCGCAGGGAGTGGAGGCGTATGACTAGGATCACGAAGAATCGATGATTTAACCCACGGGGCGGTGCCGATTTTTGAGGCCATCCGAGCGAGACGACCGCCAAACTCGACTAAGGCCGGCGTGAGGATCAACGATATAACAACAATGGCAATGACGGTCGCCATCGTCGCATCGTTAATGATGCCATTGTTATGAGCAGTGCCTAGGACGATCAAGCTGAACTCTCCGGCTTGGGCGAGTGAAAGCCCAACCGCTATGGAGATGCCGGCGGTGGCACCGAGCGCCCAGCAGACGCCGGAGATTAGGGCGGCTTTGAGTACAATCATCAGGGCGCCGCCCGCGAGGATGACCCACCACCACTGGACAACGATACTAGGATCCAGTTTCATGCCCAACGTTGTAAAGAACACGGCAATGAAGATGTCCCGAAGTGGTCCGATTTGACCGCTGAGTTGGTGCCGAAATGGCGTCCCTGCGAGCATGAAACCAGCCAGGAATGCACCCATCTCCAGGCTGAACCCAATCGTTTGTGCCACAAAGGCGGCTAGAAGTGCTGTCGCCACACCGGTTAGGGTCATCACTTCCAACGATCGCCCTTTGAATGCCTCGCGTAGCGCTCTAGGAAGTACCACTCGGCCAAAGATGATGAGTACGGCCACAGCCACAATGCGCCAAATAGCCTTGACCACAAATGGCAGCGTGCCGCTGTCACCGGCCAACGGAACGTTCGGATCCGCTGTCGGATTTACATCGGAGCCTGCCCACGCGGCCAGTGCGGGGAGCACTGCGAGCATGGCCAGAACAATCATGTCTTGCATGACCAGGATTGAAAGGGCCAAGCGTCCGCTCATTCGGCGAAGCTCGCGGCGGTCTGCGATGATTCTCATCACCAGGGCGGTGGAAGATAGTGCCAGCGCCATGGCAACGGCAAGTGCTGCCGGTGGCGCCAACCCGAACCAGATGGCGATCGGCCACCCGACGGCGATGGAAAGCAAGCAGGATGCCAAGCCTGCTATGATCATGCGTGCTAGGCGGTGTTTGAGGACGGTCAGGTGAAGTTCAAGTCCAATTCCGAACAAGAGAAGGATGATCGCAAGATGAGAGATGGCGCCCAGGCCTTCGGGTGAAGGCACTAACCCAAGCGCACGCGGGCCGACAACGGCGCCTGCGATCAAATAAGCTGGGATCGCAGCTAGTCGCATACGCTGCATGACAACGGCCACGATAGCCGCGCTGACCAGAATGACGACCAGGTTAGTAATCATGGATCCTTCGGTGATTGCGCCAGCTGCGATCATTGAGGAACCCATTGACTTACTCATCCTCTCATCAACCAAATAATTTCTGACGGGCCTCGTTTGCGATGGCCAGGACCGCTGGATGTTTGACCTTCTTCTCGACTGATATGGCGTAGAACCGTTCCCGCACTGACTCAAGCCGACCCACCACCCGTACGTCGTGCTGCCGCCGCACTTCCTTCTCAATGACCGTTGGTGCAGCGAACAATCCAACTCCCGCTTGCCCGAACACTTTGAGGAGGGCGCTATCCTCGAATTCGCCGAACACTCTCGGGCGGATGCCTTCGGAATCGAACCAGTGTTCTATGCTGCGACGGAGTGCTGTGTTGGATGTGGGGATGATAAATGGAGCACCATCGAGCGACTTGGGAAACCGACGCCGGTATTTGCCGGCGAGTTCCTTCGTACCGAAGATGGATATCCCGCACTCGCCGAGCAGGTGGTTGAATGCCCGTACTCTGACATCAGGGCCAATCGGGCTATCGGACAAGACGAGGTCTAATTCGTATACCGCTAATCTCGTAAGTAACTCCGGCGGGCTGCCCTCGTGACAGACAAGATGAATTTGTTCAGGCAGTTGTAACGCAGGTTGAAGAAGACGGTACGCCACCAGCTTGGGAAGCACATCAGCCACGCCGACGTTGAACCGTATCGGTCTACCTGTTGGTCGGCCCTTAACGGTATCCATCAAGTCGCATCCTAGCGAAAAAATCTCGTCCGCGTAGCGGTACACGATGCGTCCGGTTTCCGTGAGTGCGAGGTTACGCCCAACACGTGTGAACAGTTTCTCTCCGAGCGAGCGTTCCAGCGCTCGTAATTGAGCGGAAATCGTTGGCTGGGCCAAGTACAACACCTTGCAGGCCGCAGCGATTGTTCCCTCCTTGGCCACAACCCAGAAGTAGTGCAGATGATGATAGTTCAGCCATTCCATGCGACCGGGATACATTGTTTTATCCTATGGATCAATGTGATATTTTCTATATATCTATTGGTCTATCTGCGTCGTATATATCCATGTGGGACAAGCTGTCAAGAGAAGTCACGAGGGAACAAAGCTATGCAATTGAACATTCAAGCCCGAAATGCCGAGATTAGTCGAACGTTCGAAGAGTGGATCGAGCGGCGCCTATGGTTTGCGCTGTCCAAGTTTGGCGGTCGAATTGGCCGAATCACGGCATCGCTGGAAGATATCAATGGTCCGCGCGGTGGCATGGATCAGCGGTGCCGGGTCGAGGTGCGTCTTGTGCCCTCAGGGAAGATTGAAGCGGAAGCCACGGACATAGATGCGGTCTTAGCCGTATCTCGTGCGACGAACCGAATTGCCAGGCGTGTACGGGATACGCTCGAACGTGAACGAACTAAGAGAAGACGAAAGTATCCAATACCCCGAGAGAAAGGACATTCAGATGAAGGTTATGGTCTTTAACATCCAAGCGTTCGTTAGATGGCGCTCATTGGAAAGTTGCGGAGATATGACAAGATGATTCTCACGATTGTGCCCGTTGATGACGAGAGCCATATTCTTCCCCAGTATCGTGGGACTGCGGTTGGTGATCTGCTGGCCTATCACAACCTTGGTGCCTCGCATCGCTGTCACATGGATGCTGAATTGTTGATTGGTATGTGTATGGATAACCGTGTACACCTACACATACCACCCAACTTTGCGTTTATCCTTCGGTGCGCTGGTGCGAATCTAAACATGCTTTCGTTCGATGTGTCTTTTGCCATCGCAGTTGGTGGTATATGCACCGTTTGTCTCATTGGACATGAGGGATGCCGCATGGTTGACGTGGCGTCGAAGCGGGAAGCATTTGTCTCAGGACTCATTGACAATGTGGGTTGGGACCGTGCTCGGGCGGAGGCGCATTTCGATAATTATGCCGCGCGATACGGCTTTGACAATGTAGCGGAATTTGTATGGCGCGAAGCCAAACGATTACAGGATACCTACGAGGGTATCACTGTCGCACCACTTATATATTCGTCGGTTGATTGTAGATTGTGTCAGATTACCGATTCATGCCACTCGAGTTCGAATCTTCATCGGGCGGTTGAAGCAGATCGTGGAGCCTAGTAGCAAGGAAATACTAATACGCATTCTAATTGGCAAAGTAGTTATGTACCGTTACGCGAAGTGGTTATGAATAGATGGTGTTAAGCAATCATAGGTCGATTGGTACTGTGGCAGCGGAAGGGGATAGAGTATTAGTGGGATATATCCGGACTTACTGATTGTGTTAACCCATAGCCGAACCGAAGTCCTTTTGCATGGATAACAGGGATGGATTGTCTAAAGAATATTATTGTTGGGGTCGACTTTTCCTCTTTCTCTCGATGTGCGCTCAAGCAGGCGGTGCGTATTGCCCATTGGAACGAAGCGAAGCTGCACGTCCTTCACGTGGTTGACACGTCAGTCGTTAATCGTCTGCAAGAGTTTTGGACTGCTAAACGCGCTCTGTTGGAGTCCAAGATCACATACGACAAACTATGCAACTCAGCAATTGCGCAACTTGAAGACCTAGTTGGTAAACCAAAGAGCGCGAACGTGCATATAGATATCACAACCGGTGCACCATTTGTACAACTGCTGCGTTGTGTCAGGGATACATCTGCTGATCTTCTGGTGATGGGGTCTAACGGATCATCTGATCCATCAAAAGGTGCCGGGACACTTGCCACCAAGTGTGTACGTAAGGCGGCAACGAAAGTGCTGTTAGTTCGCGGATATCACGTTGATCGCTTCAAGCATGTTGTAGCCTGTGTGGATTTCTCGGAATCGTCGCATCGCGTGATCGAGCAAGCGATTCGTGTCGCCCAACAGGATGGAGCGTCGTTACGCCTGCTGCATGTGTTCTCACCACCATGGAAAGGGGCCAGCTACGTTCCACAACCATCAACGGCAGATCAGCAACACCACGCAAGCTCGCTGAGCGAGCGTATGCAAAACGCGCTCGAGCCTTTTGAGGCCGAGCTACAGGCACTGCAGGTTGAGACGCATGTGATTGAGAACGTGCGTGAATCGGACGGTATCGTCCAATTCATCGGGGATTCAGCGACTGATCTCGTCGTTCTCGGAACGCGTGGTCGCACCGGGATGAGAGCTATATTACTCGGGACGGTGGCCGAACGTCTCGTACGCGAGTCACCCTGTTCAGTCCTAGCAGTTAAACCGGACGACTTCAAGTACGAGATTGACTAAGCATGACGTAAATACCAGCTAAAGTAGTGGCAACAATGCATCGAGTAGAGCACCCGACATGAGGTTGTATCAATTAGGGGCGACAAGTTTCAGAAGCAGCAGATGCATATATAGATGGCTACCCTAGGTATTGGATTATAGAGATTATTCGGGATCTGTGAGGTCTCTGGTGAAAAGTCTATCCGATAAAACAATTTGAACCGACGAGGCTGCGGTTATCGCTTATCTATTGGAAGGTCGAAACCACGTACTACGCGGCAGGATGAGGTAGACCAAAGTGCCGACAGCAAATGTCGCTACGGTACCCAGAAGCTGCGAAGGATCATCAAAGGCCATGATGGCTACAGCTACCATAGTGCATGTGATATACACGAGTGGTGGTACGTACGATATCCAGCGGAAGGGGGACGGACGAATGGAGGGTAAGAACAAGCAACCAACTGAGCATACGGCGCAAAGTGACAAGGTCAGGCCCAGGTAGGAAAGCAACCCGCGAAGCGATGAGAAGAGAATAAAAACGACGGCAAGTAAGACCTGTGCGGCTACCGCTTGTCGAGGGGCTTCTTGGCTGAGCCTCAGAAAACTAGGAAGCAGACCATCATCGGCCATCTTTGCGTATACGCGCGGCGCAGCCATCACCATACTCGATACGGATGTTAGCAGTGCAAACGCAATGATCATCCGGACAAATGTCGCTACACGATGTCCGCCTACGCGTTCCGCGGCGATGGCTGCGATGTCCGGCATGCCTGCAATTTGCTCCGATGGAGGAGCATATACGAATATGGCATTGAGTAGCACATAAAGTATGAGCACAATACAAGTGCCCATAAGCATGGCCCGCGGCACATTCGAAGTCGCATCCCTAGCCTCGCCTGCCACGTAGACCGCGGCGTTAAAGCCGGAATAGCTCAGTGATATCCATACTAACGAAGTTGCGAACGCTGCCGTAATCGCCCAGACCCCCGTTGGTGTCTCCAGCAGAGCACCGCCATACCAAATGTCACTAGGTAATCGGATGGCGGCGAGGGAAAGAAATACGAGTAAAAGACCCAGCTTGAGGATGACAACTACGTTCTGCAAAACCGCGCCTCCGCGCGGTCGCAAGCCATGGCATATGCCTCCTGCAACGACGACCATGATGGCGATTGTATCCGCGGGTAGCCAGGATGGTCGATGTTGCTCTGGTAGCACGTAGCCTTCAAAGGCTGTCGCAGCCAGCGCGATCGCTCCGGTGAAACCGGCAACCAACGATACCCATCCAGCTACAAAGCCCAACAAAGGATGAGCCGCACGCGAAAGATACAAGTACTCTCCACCCGATTCCGGCATGATGCGGACGAGCCGGCCGTAACTCACCGCACCGGCGAGCGCGATCACGCCTCCGACGGCCCACGCCCACACGACGCGTCCTGGAGAACCGAGTCCCTCGATCGAAAAACCGGAAGTCGTAAAGACGCCGGCCCCGACCATGTTCGCAATGACAAGAAACGTCAGCGTCCAAAAGCCGAACTTTTCACGTCCGGACGCAACCATTAATGCTTCTCAAAGCGAAGTAAGTAGTTCTCAACCAAGCCTTCGACCCGAACCTCATCGTGAAATCGGAATCCCGCCTGTGTGATTTCTTCTTTAACTTCTGCCTTTCCGGCACGAACATGGTTGACAATCCACTCACGAGACTTTCCTGGAATACGGTCGAAGTCGATCACAATAAGCCGGCCGCCGTGACGTAGGGCATTATGGATCGACTGAAGCATAAGGTCGGGGTTCTCAAAGTGATGATAGGTATCGCACAGAAATACAACATCCACCGATTCCTCGGCAAGTGTTACGGCGTTCTCCGAAGAAAGAATGACTTCTACATTGCCCAGACCTGCACTAGCAACGCGCTCCTTGATGTGTGCGACAAACTTAGGCGATATGTCGAGGGCAAACACCTTTCCTTTTTCAGTGACCGCCTTGGAAAAAGGTTCTACAAACAGACCGGTCCCGGCCCCGACGTCGGCTATTCGCTTTCCGGGCGTTAGTTCGATCGCCCGCACGATCTGATCTCGGGCGGCGGCAATTTCACGTTTCTCCGACTCCCAACGCTTCTCCCACGTTAGCGCATCCAGGTCCGGATCGAGGAATCGTTGATTGATCGAAATGGCTGAGGTGTCATGATGCTTATCGCGTGCAGAGGTGCATGACAACGCGAGTAGCAGAGCACAAAAGGTAATTGTTATGCGAACATACATGTTTTTCTCCCACTATTAAGGTATATCAGTTACTGAATGTTTATCTTGTGAAACGCTGAGTACTATAAGCCAACCCGCTATTGCTGATCCCCTTGATCCACAGGAACCGTGCATCAAGCGGGTGGTGTGAGTTGGTCAGTCGTTCTTTTCGTCGAGTGGCGGCGCCTTTCCCTCGCCTGTCATAGGAACGAATCGTACGGGAATCAATGATATTCGTTTAAGTGAACCGTCTTCGCGTTTGGTCGCAACAATCAGTTCCTGAACCTGTCCTTGTGCGCCAACCGGTATACAAATCCGACCTCCCTGTTTAAGTTGTTTGATGAGCTTCGGCGGAATGTGCTCAGGGGCACAGGTGACAATGATCGCATCGAAGGGCGCATGCTCTGGCCACCCACCGTGTCCATCCCCGATTCGTAAACGGATTGTCTTATACCCACGTTGTTCGAATATCGTGATCGCGCGTCGAGCCAGTGATTCAATAATTTCGATCGTAAATACATGTGGCGTTATCTCGGAAAGCACTGCGGCTTGATAGCCCGACCCCGTGCCGATCTCCAGCACTTTGGATTGGGGTGTTAACTGCAATACTTCAGTCATCAACGCGACGATATACGGTTGCGAGATAGTCTGCCTTTCACCGATGGGAAGAGGTCGGTCAGCGTACGCGAGACCTTGAAGGTGGGCCGGTACGAACCAATGCCGTGGAACGTTCCGCATGGCTTCGAGGACCGCGGGTTTCTTGACCCCGCGTACCTCGATCTGGTCGACAACCATTTTTCGACGTTGAGTGTCATGTTCCTTCGTTCGTGGATTACGTAATTCAGCCCGTGCGGGTGCAGGTACAAGCCACCCGATCGCAACCCATGAGGCAACGATCAGTCGCGTGCATAAACAAGCCGGAGCGTATGAATCCCAATACAGCATGAGTATCAATATCCGCAAGGATTCTACATCAGCGTTGTCTGGGAGCAAAGTCGCAGCGGAACCGGTCTGGCTACGTGTCTACATGTTGTAGTGGTTAATACCAAATACTTTCTGAAAAATCATTCCGGGCCATGAATCGGAGACTTCATGTCTCAAATCAAACCTAATCAACAACCAGCGTCAAAGCTCGGTCGACCATGGGCTTGAGTTCGTCGAAGGTTATGCTCCCGCTCGTGCGCCAGAGTATGCGGCCTTGGCGGTCGATGATCACATGCGTGGGATGAGCGTTAACACCAAACAGCTTGTGAATCGCTGTGGCGTCTGGTACGACACGATAAGAAAACCGATGTTTCTTAAGAAAAATGTTGAGATCTTTTCGCGAATTCTGTGCGACCGCAAGGAAAAGCACGTCTTCATGATTCTTGAACGCCTCTACAACACGGTTGATGTCGGGTAACTCGGCTGTACATGGAGCACAGCCAATGTACCAGAAATTCAATACCACCACCTTTCCACGTAGTTGCTCGGTTGTGAATGAATCCCCTTCCATGGTCGTGATGCCGAATGCCGGTGCAGGGAATAGCTTGCCCTTTAACGCCTCAGTTAGAAGTTTTCCTAAGTGAGTGTCGAAACCCTGTTCAGAACCATGCCCCTGTATGTATAGCTGGCGAAGATCATCCAGGCCACGTTCCACATGCCGAAGATGTGCCTTAATAAAGGCTTGTTCCGCGCGATACGTGTCGTACAAGGTAGACCATATCTTTCCTTCCAGTTCTTCTGCATGACCCCAACCTTCTCTGCGCGAAAGGCTGGCCGCTGCCTTAACCGCGGCTACGGCTTCTGCATACTTATTCAAGGTGAGTGCCGTTTCAGCCCATAAACGATACATCGCCGGCAAGTAATGGCTCTGTTGAGATGCTGCGGATGCTTGAGGAAAGTTCTGGCTGGACGTCAGCGTCAAGTCAATGGCTTGTCGGATAGCGTCATACGATTCTTGCATCCGTCCTTCGCGTTTGGCAGCAATCGCAAGGGCATAGTGCGGCAATGAATGATAGGGGTCATCGGGAAGCCAAGCGTTGGCGATCAGACGAAGTGCGTCAGAAGGGAAATCCTCTGCGTGAATGTATTCACGCAGTCCTATTCTTGCCAATGGTGAGGTTGGATGCTTGCGAATAGCTGCAACAATGGCGTCATTTACTGCCGTGGGCCCGACACCTGAAATATTCTGGGCATATGTTTTGTAGCGGTACAATCGCGATGCAAAATAGGTGAATCGGGCCTGTGGTGCTTCTTGGAGCATGGCAAGAAGAACTTCCCGAGCTTGCATTTCTTTGTGCAGATCAAGATAGGCTAATACCCGAATGAACTGATAGTCCAGTGGCTTACCTACGACCGTCTGTTCGATACGTCGTAAGTCGTTGATTAAAGTGCTTTCGTATTGGGATAGATTGTGTTGCATGACGCTTACCCACCATTCGTAGTAGGCGTAGTAATTGTCTGGATAGAGCGCCATCTCCTTATCGAACAGGTCACGCGCGGCTGCCGGTTCAACATCATCAATTCGACTAGCATAGGCGTGGCGCACTGGTTGGCCGTTAGGCTTATAGATGAGTAGATGTTGGATATTGTTCTTGCTATCAAAGATTTCGTATCGATTGGAGAAGTGAACGCTTATCTGGCATAGCGGTTTCTTAAGCGTAATCTTGCCAATGAATTTACTGCCTACGCGACGCATAGCGTAAGCTTCAAACTGGTGCCAACCATCCGCGTAAACCGTCCAGACTGTCATTCGCAAGTCTTTGCTGGAGCTGAACATCGCGCCTTCGGAAGCGGTGTTGTAAGTTACCTGAAGCGGTTGTCCCCAGGTAGGTTTTTCCGGATTGACGGTAATGACAGGTTCGCTCGCTGTTGCTCGAGCCAAGAAAATGCTGCTTCCCATCATGAGAGCCAGGATGCTTCGGACGTTACGTGAAAGAATCTGCATGAGTCACCTTCAGGTAGAAGGATAAGGCATCGTCAGAGTGTTCGGAGCAACCAACTCCATTCGCACAGATAAACGAAAAAGCCTCTCTAAATAGAAAAAAGCTTTTGGCGCATATTGCCATTGCTCTAAATCCTTGAAAATAAAGAGATTATAGATTTTTGTGGTAGAGTGTAGATGCGTGACGCCAATTGAATTCCAGACCCGCATCTACGATTGAAGGCTGTGAGGCGGGAAAGCAACGTCAATCGGCAATGCAATGGCAATGGCCGAATCGGACCAACTGCACAAAATACACAGTGACTGTAATCGTGAAAGGCGTGGAATATCTGTGAGTTTTTGTGCGTCTTTGTAAAGTGGCTCGGTCGAAGAGACTTCGACGGTGGTTCGGATGCTGATCGATAAGCCTTTGGAAATAGTGAGTTCACTGCCTCATCCTACGACAACTCGTTCTCTTCTTTGTGCTGATCCGCCAGACCTTTGATAACTGGGTGTAGTTTGAGGGGCGGAATTCTGTCATACATTACTCTGTACTCTTGCTTGCGTTGCGCGAGCATGTCTCGAATTGGATAGGCATCGGCATCGTTCGTAACCTGTAGGAGCATCTGATCGAAGACGCTCATTGCTGCGAAGCGGTTGAGTCTGACGGAAGCGATTAGCACAGCTTCTAGTGCCATTGTACGAACAACGACGTCGTTCGTTTCTTGATACACGATGCGCATTCGTCGGGCGACTAATTCAGCATAAGCAAAAGACCGGGCTTCGCCAACGGCGTCGTCCAAAGCCTTCACATAGGCTTCCAGAATCGGTCGTAATTCCACAGACGCCAAAGTCGCGGCAGTCGGGAGAATTTCCTCCGGCAAACTATCAACTAATTCAAGGTATGATTCGGCGGAACCTTGCATCTGTTCTTGTGTGAGAATCTGCAGCGCATCGATCACGTCAGTTTTAGTGTATTCATTTCGCGTAATACCTTCCTGAATTCGTGTGATCACAGCCTCATAAGCTAACAGAGGGTTGACTTTTGCGTCCTGGTAGATCTTCACTGCATCTAGCAACTCGCCTACAGTTTGATACCTTTCGTCAGGTAGTTCGCGCGTTGCTCGACGCACGACATGACTGAGCCCAACTGGCAATGCGCTTGGGTCGATCAATCCAGGGCTACGCCCCGTGACAAGCTCATAGAGAGTCTTTCCTAGCTGGAAAATGTCCGTCCGCTCGTCTGCATCACGGCTGCCTCCTACGATGCGTTGCTCGGGGGCAAAGTATATTTCTGTGCCAAGTACATGACGCTCATTAGTTAATATCGTAGTGTTCCGTTCGATATGCTTGGCCAACCCCAAGTCCGCAAGCACGACGGTCCCATCTTCTAAGATCAGGCAGTTGGCGGGTTTGATGTCGCGGTGGATTGCTCTCGAATTATGGATTGCTTGCACACCAGCACACAATTGCCTGAAGGCATCAAGCGCATCATCTTCACTTTTCGATAAATCGTCTAACTTTTTTTCAAGGCTACTCTTGGCATATGGCATGACGAAATACGGCGGATCGTGGTCTAGTTGCTCGTCAAGAACCTCAATCACATGTGTGTGTTCGATACCTTTGGCAATACGAACCTCGCGACCAAAGCGGCGATGCGATATTTCGTCCTTCTTGTGACAGTACTTAATCGCGACGATTTGCTTGTCGCCTAGTCGTTCTGCTCTGACTACGGTGCCCATGCCACCAGCCCCAACGATGTTATTTATATGGTACTTGTCATCGAGCGTTTCGCCTGGTTTGAATGCACACATTCCCATGTTGTATACCTCTCACGTTCGTGCACATTGGGATTCATCGTGACTGGCTGCTATCATGCTGGCACTTCTTCGCATGAGAAAAAGACGAAGTCGGCTGGCCTAATAAATTCCGCTCCGTTTCCAAGTGGTAGTATGAACGACAGCGTCCCTTCTGGGGATCGCTTCAGGAATCCACCCATTTCCGTGAATACTTCAAACGGCTCAATGCCCCATTCGTCTTGTGGCGTAGCGGGCTGGCCAGAATTGCTTCGCTCGATACGCTTTGTGCTTACATGGCGAATGTCGTCCAACAACTCAAACGTCGCGGGTTCATATGTTTCTACAACGACTGAAGTGTTAATAAAATCTGTATGGACCGCAGAGACGGCTACGAGCTTCCCATTCATATCAAGTCCTCTTGAATTGCGCGTATTTCAACACCACATAATAAGAGCCTCCCAAAAGCAATCGTATCAATGGTACGTTTTACAGCCTTGGTCATAGCCGCTCCGCCGCACTGGTGGGTGTCCATAAGTCGTTATGGTTTCAGCGTTTACCTCAATAGCGGGGACAGGACTCGAACCTGTGACCTCCGGGTTATGAGCCCGACGAGCTGCCAACTGCTCTACCCCGCATCAGGGACGGGGAGGGTACGGCATGAAGTCTGAATCGTCAAGGTGTGGATTCCATGCACTTTGCTCGTTGTTTCGCTTGACTCAAAGTAGTCATAACTGTTGTTAGGCCAATATGTCTGATTATGAAGCACGATGCTATGAATCCAAGGTAGTATTTTTTCGCCCATCATATTCCGCACTACGCCGCGACTCGGACAAGTGTTATATGTTTGGTTTAGTTGAGAGCGGGTCGCTGTGTTCATCTAATAGCGTATAGTGGTTGTGAACTCGTAGTGGATGTATCTTGCCTTTGATCGTAATCGAAGCTTCTGAAGACAGGAATCCTATGCCGCCAGGACATTTGCGTTGTAAACGGTGCTTGCATCCATTGCTCCACAAGTTTGGTAAGATGCGATTAACCCCTTGGCTCAATCGTAGAAAAGCTTACAGTAGGGTGTATCGTGATAGCGATGCGTGTTTCTTTGAGGTAAACGCTTCACTTGGATGGTGGGTACTATCAATCAATCGACACCGTGTAAGGATGCCTGTATGAACGTTATGGTGATAGGAGGAGGTGGTCGCGAACACGCGATTGTTTGGTGTTTAAGTAAGTCGCCACGTGTGCAGGAAATTGTTTGCGTACCGGGAAACGCGGGTACGCTCAGCATGGCAACGAATGTCGAAGCTGATATATCAAATCATGCCTCTCTCATCGAACTAGTAGAACAATATAGCATCGACCTTACAGTCGTAGGGCCGGAGGTTCCACTATGCGCTGGGATCGTTGATGATTTTCACGAAGTCGGGTTGCGTATCGTCGGACCTAGTGCTTCGGCTGCCAGGATAGAGGGGGACAAGGCCTACGCCAAGAAAATCATGAAAGTAGCTCATATCCCTACGGCTGAGGCGAGAGTCTTCGAACGCGTTGAAGACGCGCGGGGGTACATCGAAGCACGCGAACACGGGTTCGTCGTGAAGGCATCCGGATTAGCGGCGGGCAAGGGTGTTTTCGTATGTGAAGATGTCGAGCAGGGCTTGCAGGCTATTGAGCAAATCATGGTGGATCGGACTTTCGGTCAGGCTGGTGACAAGGTCATTGTGGAAGAGCGACTGAAAGGCCAAGAGCTTTCCGTATTTGCGCTAGTGGAAGGGCGGACCATTTACATGCTGGCTACCGCTCAGGATCACAAAGCGATCGGTGAAGGAGATGCCGGACCCAATACCGGCGGGATGGGGGCATATAGTCCCGCACCCGTCGCTACACCGGAAATTATGGCCACCGTGGAACGAGATATATTAGTACCGCTTGTGGATGCGATGAACAACGATGGATCACCCTACCGAGGAATCCTATATGTAGGTTTAATGCTAACACCCGGCGGTCCGAAAGTGCTTGAATTTAACTGTCGACTTGGAGATCCCGAAGCCCAAGCTGTTCTGATGAGATTAGAAAGTGATATCATCGACATTTTTGAAGCGCTAGCCGATGGGGATATTTCTGAGTTGGATATACGCTGGAAACCTCAGCCAGCCGTGTGTGTGGTGATGACTGCTAAAGGTTACCCTGGGCCTTATGAGAAAGGTCAAACCATTGAGGGTTTAGATGCGGTAGCTGGGCTTTCCGATGTACAAGTATTTCAGGCTGGTACGAAACAAATTGAGCAGTTCACGGTGTCTTGTGGGGGGCGGGTATTGGGCGTTACGGCTTTGGGACAAGATATTCGCCAAGCCAAACGTCGAGCCTACGAAGCCGTGGATAGCCTTTCATTCAATGGGGCCTATTACCGTGGCGATATCGCAGACAAAGCGATAGCTGCGATGTCACAGACCAGTCACTAGAACAAGTACTATCAACTCGTAGCGACCGATGCGCTGTATGGCTCCGTCGTATATTTCAATGGTTCACCAGATAGAAATGAACCATAGCCCGTTGGCCGGCCTGTAATTGTAAATATCAGACATGCCATGTAGACGGCAGAAATAACTGTCGTCTACATGGCATGGTGCTGTGTTTGTAGTCGCAGGGGATGCATGTCTTACCCCGTCGCTACGATTGCACTTCAATGCTACGCGGCAATACTTGCTTGGCTTTTGGCAGCGTGACCTTCAACATGCCGTTGGTCAAGCTGGCGCTCACCGATTCAGTATCGATGGCGGTGGGGAGCTTAACCACACGCACGAAATCGCCCGACACGCACTCTTGCATGAGGTACGAGACGCCTTCCGGATTGACGCGTCGTTGTCCCTTAATAGTTAATTCGTCATCAAGTACGAGTACTTCGAGATCCTTCATCGTGACACCGGGAAGTTCCGCTTCAACGTACACGGTGGTGTCGTCCTGCCATACATTCATGGCTGGGGATGCGGCGGAATCTTCCAATAATGTCCCGCAACCGGTGACCAGACCGCCAAGCAATCGATCGAATTCGTTACAAATACGTGTCGATGGGATGGCACTTTTTAATCTAATCATCATACTATTTCTCCTTATGTAGTGTTTTATTCATTGTGCGGCATTTCCTGATACCGACATTTTGATCCGACGTTTCGATCGGGAACGATGTCGAGTCGGGTCTTACCTATCAAAGCCTGTTACTTTGATCTTTCAACAATAGGATGTGCAATAAGTGTGCCAGTTGATGCTTGAAGATCGATTGGTCGCTAACTTCAGTAGTGAACGGGAGTTACATCACAACCTATAATCTGCAGTAACTCAACCAATGCCAAATTGACACGATCGAAATGTCAGTTGGCAGGGCCGCGATACGGTAATCTCTATCCAATAGGAAGTGTTGGATAGTCAAGAAACTCCGGAGGCACTCTATACTCGGACGCTACAGATGAGTGGCCTACTTAGTCGGTGAGTACTTCTAGACCGACAATAGTGATATCGTCGCTGGGGCTGAGTGATCCGGTATCGACATCGAGGAGCGTCTCAACATGATGTATCAGGTCTGCAATGGGGCGAGAAGCGGATGATTGTAGAACGCGTTGAAATGCTGAAGTGTCCACTGTTTCGTTATCTTCGGGTTGAAATGCAAGCTCCATGCCGTCCGTGTATAGTAGTACCTTATCTCCAGGATGAAGATCTATTTCTATCGTAGGGAATTCTTGATCGCTCATAATGCCGAGCAAACCACCTGACGAATTGATTTCATGACATGTACCATCGGAGGTAATCAGTAGGGGATAGGGGTGGCCGCCACGGGCAATTTTCAGGTTCATCGTTCGATGGTTAATCAACCCACAGCAGGCAGTAACAAATTGGCAATTGGGTAATGATTGATCAGTCAGGGCATTGTTCAGAAGTGAAAGGGTTTGGCCGGGATCAAGTATGTGGTATGAGTCACCATTCATCTGCTTAGTCACGATGGAACGTTTCACAAACATCGTCAGTAAGCTAGCTGCGACACCGTGCCCTACGGCATCAGCCACATAAAAGGCGGTATGGTCTTCGTCTACGCGAAAAATGTCGAATATATCACCTGAGACCCAGGAAGCAGGTCTATAGGTGGAGGCAAAGCGAATACCGTCAATGGTATTTTCCATTTTCGGTAGAAAGTCACGCTGCAACCTCGACGCCAGCCGCATCTCTTGATCAAGTTCACGAAAATGGTCGTCAATTTGTTTCCCCAGGTGCTCCATGGAATGAAGTTCTTGCTCGAGGAGATGCAAGCGTTTTTGGTAGCGTTCAATCATCACGAACCGCCCGCGAAGTTCATCCATCGAAACGCTGGAGTTGATAATTTCGACGTAATCACCTTGATAGGTCAATGGCGAGTCTTCTTCAGGGGTGACAAAGATGAGTGTGGCAATTTGCTTACTGTCTGCCAGATGTAGTAGTTGATTTCGTGTCGTCGTTTGAGGATTATCATGGGATGTGTGTTGCGTACCCGTCAAAAATATCGCATCCACATCGCCATGTTGTGTTTGATCTAAGGCTTCGGCATAGCCTGAAGTCATTGAAATGTCCCATTCGGCGTGGGTTAATGCGCCCGTTACAGATGGGGTAAATTGATGAGAAGCTTCTTGGACTAATATAGCGCGCATAGAATGATCCGCCAACGAGGACAACAGCTACTTGCGGATTTACGCAAAACCATTGCGTATCACCCCGAGAGAGGGAGTAACACATCCGTTAGTACATATGCCTGACAGTGGTCCGTCGGATGGTTAGGGCGTGCGCTTTAAGACGGATGAGGGGAGCTTGAGCTTCGTGCCTTTTCGGACGTTCATGGCGGCTAATCGACCGCTGTTGAGTTCAATGACAAAGCGGTAGGGGGCTTCGGGGGGGTACTGATTGATTCGGTCATCCAACGGGGCCATAGTATACGTATTGACGACCACGCCGTCGTTATCGATGTAGGCTATATCTAAAGGAATGATGGTGTTTTTCATCCAGAAGCTATTGCGAACGGAGTGATCAAAAATAAAGATCATACCTCTGTCCGTCCCATCAGCTAAAGGGGCCATTTGCTTAGCCGTGATAAACATTAGCCCGCGGGCACGTTCTTGAGTATCGTTGGCGATCCACAATTGGACGGGTTGGTCGTTTATGGAAAAACGGACGGTACCGAGCTTATCCAATTCGTTCGGTTGTGTGGGTGCGCATCCAACGACTAAACAGGTCATTACAGGAGTTAGAAAACGTTGCATATTCCTTGAAACCATCATCACCCCGATCCATTCATGTTTACACCTTTATTATATAGCATTTTAGCATATGCTTCAAAAGGCTGTTATGAAAGAGTGGGGGGGGATTCCTTGAATCGATCTCCGGTTTGGGCATGATCGAACCGAGCGTATCACGCTATCGTCAACACACTACAGCTTTGTCACAGCTAAGAATTCGGGTGGCATGGGCAAGTCCCGATGTATCCCGACCTTACGTCGGGATACATCGGGACTTGCCCGTGTAGTTCCGGAGGCCATCACGGGCAAAAAAGCCTTGCCCATGCCACCCTCGATGATCCAAACATTAAGCTGTGACACTGCACTACAGCCCGGATGCAGCATCTTAGGTAGCGATAACTTTAGAAAAGCGGATATAAAAACGGCGCAAGGGGTGATGAAGTGGCAAAAACCAGCAACGCGCCCACAATTAGGAGAACCGCAATCAGCGGGATCAGCCACCACTTCTTTTCCTGCTTGATGAAGAGTAGGAATTCTTTTACGAGTGATTGCTTAGCCATAATCGTTCTTTCTTGGTCAAACCGCCGTGCGCCTGTACGCTTAAAAGAAAACTGACATACCTCTTTACATTCGTTGCGATGCAAGCCAAGGGGTGATGGTACCCATGTCAGTTATGCATCGGTTTCCGTACTTCCAGGAAGTCACGGATATACTGCCTTTGTTTGTTCTATCGACTTCCAGCTTGTTGTTCCAACAACGATGGTGCTTCAAGTTCGATACTGCGTTTCATACCGGCTTCGTAGTCTACCGGAGAGGGCTTCTCGGTAACGATGTAGTCACCGGCAACCAGTACGTCGATTCCGGTATTCACAAACGTATGATAGGCATCCTCCGGTGAGCAGACAATTGGTTCACCGCGGACATTGAATGATGTATTGATAACCACCGGCACTCCGGTCAATTCGCCGAATTTTTTGATCAGGTGATAATATCGACCATTATCTTCCTCTGTGACCGTCTGGACGCGCCCCGTACCATCTTTATGCGTAACAGCTGGGATGACTTCGCGTTTTTCTTGTCGAACTTTAGGTACTAACAGCATATAAGGTGCATCCATACCCTCCGGCATTTCAAAGTATTCATGGGCACATTCTTTGAGGATCGCCGGTGCAAAAGGACGAAAGGCTTCTCGGAACTTCACCTTAGCATTGATGATGTCCTTCATCTTCTCGCTACGCGCATCTGCGATGAGTGATCGCGCACCCAACGCGCGCGGGCCAAACTCCAAACGACCTTGATACCATCCAATGACTTTTCCATCCACCAGCATATGCGCCGTCTTCTCAATCAGTTCATCCTCACTGCTGCAAAACTCATATTGCGCACCTGCTCGATCGAGCGCCGTTTTGATTTCCTCGTTGCTATATTCAGGCCCCCAAAGAGCGTGCGTCATGGTAAATGTACGCGGATTATTCAACACGGTATTGTAGATGTAGAAGGCGGTTCCTAGTGCGCCACCGGAGTCCCCAGCGGCGGGCTGGATAAAAATTTCCTCGAAATCGGTTTCCTGTAAAATACGCCAATTAGCCACACAGTTTAAGCCTACGCCGCCCGCCAAGCACAGTTTTTTCATGCCGGTTTCGCGTTGAACGTGCGCGGCTAATTTGACCATAATCTCCTCGACGACTTTCTGGCCTGAATGGGCAATGTCACGATGGAAATCGTCGAGTTCCGTTTCTGAGGGACGCTGAGGCCGGCCAAATAGTTCCGTCCATTTATTGCTGATGGTGTCGGTGGTCGAGTACGTATGGGCGAAGTAATCGAGATTCAGGCGGATGCTTCCATCGTCTTTGATGTCTACGATTTCATGGAATTGATCGACGTATGTGGGTTTCCCGTATGGTGCAAGGCCCATGACCTTCCACTCCGCGTCATTAACACGAAAACCGAGGTAGGCGGTGATAGCAGAAAATAATAATCCCACGGAATGCGGGAAGCGCATTTCCTGTCGCTCTTCTATCTGATTTCCTCGACCAATGCCCCAACCTGTCGTTGTCCATTCGCCAACACCGTCCGCCGTGATGATGGCGGCCTCTTCGAATGGTGAAACAAGAAAAGCACTGGCTGCGTGGGAAAGGTGATGCTGACAGTAGAGAATCTCTTTATCGATCCCCAGTTTTTCTTGTATTTCCTTGCCAATGTGCAGACGATGCGAGAACCACAGTGGAATAGCTTTCAACCAGGCTTTATAGCTTCTTGGCCACGTGGCTAAGATGCACTCTAAAATACGGTTGAACTTAACCAGCGGCTTTTCGTAAAAACCCACATGGTCAACTTGGTCAATGGTGATACCTGCTTGATTAAGGCAGTACTCAATCGCCAACGTCGGAAAATCGCTGTAGTGTTTCTTGCGATTGAATCGTTCTTCCTCCGCTGCAGCGACTAACTTACCGTCTACGACAAGGGCGGCGCCGGAGTCATGGTAGTAACAGGATATGCCTAGAACGATCACGATAGAGTTCCTCTTGCTGTTATGTGATTCGGTCACTTAAAACGGACGACGCATGCGCTCCAGGGTTGGTTCGTAGGCTTTATAATCTTCCCAGTATGTGCTTTTACCTTTGTTTTTTGTGCGAAGCGGATCAGATCGCCGAACCACAATGGCAAAGACTGGAAGCAATACAAAATATAGTATACTTAGCGCTAATGTACTCATGAATGAGCCGATGGGCGTAGCGATTGTCATCCAGGTTACATATATAGGTTTAGCAATTCCTGGTGCGCCATGACCCAGGATCGCAAGAAACATGCCGAGACAGACAAACACGATGGCGATCCACTGACTGCTTGTGCCCGACCACTGCAGGGTATTAGGCTCTCCTGACCTGAACCAAGGTAACAGCCATAAAATAATCGCTAGCGTACCAAAGCCAACAATCATGGCGGTACCGAATTTTTTTAGATCCTTAGGAGACGGATTTTTGTTGACTGTAAACATGTACGTACAATTCCATTTATAGGCGACCGCTAAGCCCGACGCTGTGATACTCTATTCGCCAAAGACCACAGCCGCGTCGAGTTTTTTGAAAAGAATCACCGCATCGTTTAATGATTGACCATCCGGCATTGGGTCGATCGCAGATGACCACTTCGTATATGTATCGTCCAAATTAAGCATTTCAGCACATTTTTCGGCGGTCGAAGGCAGGAAAGGGGCCATAAGTGTAGTCAGTGCTTTACTCGTCTGTAGGCATACATTTATCGCTCGGCCACAAGCTGCCATGTCAGTCTTTCGGGAAAGGAAAGGTTTGGTCTGGTCAAAATAGACATTACCGGCCCTCGCCAGTGCCATAACCTCACCCAAAGCGGCCTTGAATTGGCAAGCTTCCAATAATTGACCCACTGAGTCCATCGCCCTGCGACACAAGTCGATCTGAGCGTTGTCCACTTGGTCCCGCTCACCTGCCTGCGGGACTTTCCCCTCGAAATAGCGATGCGTGAAGGTCATCGTGCGGTTAAAGAAATTACCCAGTGCATTCACTAATTCACCATTGTTGCGGGAAATAAAATCGTCGATATCGAAGGTCGTCCTTGAGGATTCAGGCGCCACAGCGGTCAAATAATAGCGTAATGGGTCTGGATCGAACCGCTTGAGATAATCTTCGATCCATACGGCGTTGCCGCGACTCTTGCTGATTTTTTCCTCTTCTTTACCGGGGAATTTGATATTCATAAACGAGTTCGAGACCACATTATGCGGTAGCTGGTACTCGCCGCGCTCCCCTTGTAAGCTGTCACTATCGTGTGTCGCAAGAATCATCGCAGGCCAGGTGATGGCGTGAAACACGATGTTGTCTTCACCGATGAAATGGACGATTTTGCAATCCGGATCCTTCCACCATCGCTCGTAGTCGCGTGCACCTTCACCCAATTTTTCACATAGCGCAGCCGTAAATGACACGTAGCCGATCGGTGCGTCAAACCAAACGTAAAGCGATTTCCCATCGGCATCGGGGTCATCCAGCGGCACGGGGACACCCCACGAGAGATCTCGCGTCATGGCTCTTTCCGGCAAACCATCTGCTTCGATACGCCCAAGGGATTGGTTAAGGACGATAGCACGCCACGTAGCACCTTCCGTTTGACCGTTCTTTTTTTGCGCCAACCAAGTGGATAGACGGGGCTGTAACTCATCGAGCCTGAGAAACCAATGTATCGTTTCACGAAGTTCGGGTGTTGATTCCGTGAGTACGCTGATCGGGTTGATGAGCGATATCTGATCCAACGCACGGCCGCAACCCTCACACTGGTCACCGAATGCCTTGTCAGAGCTACAGTGTGGGCAGGTGCCACGCACAAATCGATCCGGCAAAAACTGCTCAGCCTGAACATCATAAAGTTGCTTGCCGGTTTTTTTGGTGAACAGGCCCTTATCGTGAATTTTGAGGAAGAAGTCTTGGCTAAATCGCTCGTGATTCTCGACAAAGTCCGGCTGATGTGTGCCTCCGTAGATGTCAAATTCTATACGCAATCCCAGAAAATCATGTTGTTGGGAGCGGTTATAGTGGGCGGTCAACTCGGCTACATCTCGACCTTGTTGCCTGGCTGTCCTCAAGGCGGCGACGCCGTTGTCATCGCTTCCACAAATGAAGCGAACGTCGGCGCCAGTGGCTTTAAGAAAGCGGGTATAGGTATCAGCCGGAAGATAGGCTCCGGCTATATGCCCTACATGCAATCGCCCATTGGAGTAAGGAAGCGCGGCGGTGATGAGAAATCTACGTTTTGACATAGGACGACGAGACCATACTTTTCCGGTATAATACATTTACGAGACGCAAAAAAGTGGTCTCGACGAGGCGGGATTGTAAGCGAAGGTGCTGCCGTGACAAGAAAAACGAGCAGAATAATCCGGAATTAGTCGATACGGACATTGTCTTTGACGTCATGGAACGTGAAAGGCTATAATCAGCTTGGGACCGTGCTGCCTCATGGCGGCGGTTCGATCGCATAGTAGCTAGTCATGCTGGTGTATCAAATCCAAATTCTCGCATGGGTGCCAGGCGGCCTGGAATGGATTGTCATAGGTGTGGTGGCGCTGCTGATCTTCGGTCGGCGCTTGCCCGATGTCGCTAGAAACCTGGGCAAGAGCATCGTCGAGTTCAAAAAAGGTATCAAAGACGTCAAGTCAGATATGGATGCCAGTGCTCGAATCGAGGAGACCTCTCCTCCCAAACTCGAAGACAAATCCAATAACCACACGACGCCTTAATCTCGTAGGCGAAAATAGCTTTTAGCCGGTTCATCACGGATACGAATCGTAAAGAGTAACGTAGACTCCACAAAGCAATCGTGCAAGTGAATGACTGTCAGGTGTTAGCTTAATTGTTGCGTAGATGGTGTTCGACGTCGTCCAAACCGTTTCGGAAGGGGCTGGTAAAGGATTCGTCGAAAGAATATACATTTTCAAAATCCGATAGGGTATCGTCGGACTGCTTCTGCATCATATCGAGTTCGATAAAGCCGAAGACAATGCGACCGAAATCATAAGTTTTGGTGATGTTCCAAGATGCCAATACAGTCTGGGCTAGCATACCCCAACGAACAATGGCGAAGTCGCGCAGGCCCCAGCAAAGCTGTTTACCATCTACATGGCGATTTAAGTTCTCATAACCTCCAGCTTCATCGATGACTGCAAGAATATTTTCGGGCAGTTCACTAGCATGGTACATGGCAATGAGGTCGTTCCAATCGATTTGCTTCATCATGAGATAATGTTGAAGTTTGCGATGTGCGTCTGTTTCTTTGCCGTGTACGCGCTCCGCGGCAAAGCCAAGCGCATCGCGTACGAAAAGGAAAGCTTCTCCGGGGTAGCGATCCACGTATTCGACGAGGTCTTCCAATGTTTTACTGTTATCACCTACCATGCTGCACTTACGATACTTCCATCACTACGTCGCCGATGACGCTTTTCCTAAGAATTGCCAGGCGTTGTAGGAGGGTTCGGACCAGATCCTCCAGGAGGTCTATTTGAAGGCCCTTTAGGTTTTCGCCGTCGCCGTCGTCGCCGTTTCTGAGGATTGTCCTCCCGTTCAGTCTTGTTGCCGGATGTGGCAGAGGATGGCGTTTCAGCTGAAGGCGGCGTTTCATTTTTTTCCTGGTTTTGATCGGTTTGTGGGCTATGGCCATCACGCTGCCGTGAACGTTTGTTATCTTTTCTAGATTCACGCCGTTGAGGCTTGGCTTCGCGACCGGCCTGCTTGGCATCAGAAGCATGATCGGCGCGAGGTTGTTGCTGAGTATCCTGCGGAGGACGCGCTTTGATGTTGGTTTCTTGGATATCTTCCACGACTACGGTGATGTATTGATTCTCGTCCGTCCTGATTTGCACCAGTTGCGTCAAGATTTGACGATTGACGACAATACCTTCTCCGTGGGCCGTGCGAATGCGGACTCCGTTTCTGGGTAACAGTTTGTCCAGTTCCTCATAGCCTACATGTTCATATCGCAGGCAACACTTGAGTCTGCCGCATCGTCCCGATACTTGCGAAGGGTCCAGCGTCGCTTTCTGCTGCTTGGCCATCCGCATACTGACGGGACGTAATGTTTTCAAGAACACCTTACAACATATTTCTCGACCGCAAGTTTCATAATCCGCAAGCAGTCTCGCTTCGTCTCGAGCACCAATCTGACGCATTTCAATCCGCGTGCGGTATTCTTGGGCTAAGTCTTTCACCATGGCACGAAAGTCAACGCGCTCCGCTGCGGAGAAGTAAAAGATGATGCGCTCCCCGCCGAATAACGGCTCGCAATCGATGACCTTCAAGGGCAGCTTATGTCGCTTGGACAGCTCTTGGCAAAAATTACGTTGTTGGCGTGATGTTTGTTGGATGTGAGCATATTCAGCGAGGTCAGCGGCGGTCGCTTCTCTTAGGATTCGTCCGGCACCAAAAATAAATGAATCCTCGCCGCATCGAGCCACCCAATCTTTCATTTGCTCACGGGTAACTGATTTAGAGCAACCATGACAAGTTTGCGACACTTGCTCGCCAATTTCAATTCCGCGACGGGTTTGAATCACGACTTTCGCGCCGCAGGTGAACTTCATATCAGGTGCGTGCGAATATTCGCCAATGTATCGCATATAGCCAAAACGTACGGCTGTCGTGGGATAAATTTTTTCCAGACCATTGCCACAGCTTCCGCCTTCGCCGGCCTTCCCACTACCACAAGAACCACAACCACCATGCAGGCGGCTCTTGTTGGAGGGGGTATCTTCGGCAAATTGCTCCAGGTTGATTGTTTTTTGAACCATAACTATACGCCGATCAGAAGGCCTCGCCGCTTAATCGAGCAGCGCAACACTGCCAAATATACTTGCTCCTTACCCATGTCATGTATAGTACGGGAGAGCACGTGATGCATCGAAAAGCACGTTTTAGTTGGCAATCAGTTTATCAATGGCCGTCTGGAAATCTTTCTGACTTCGTAACCCAACAAACTTTTCGGCGACCTCACCTTTGTGGAACAATATGACGGTTGGTATGGCGCTAATCTGAAATCGGAGAGAGACTTCCCGGTTGGCGTCGGTATCGAGCTTGCCGATTTTCGCTTTACCCTCGTAGAGGTTAGCCAATTCGTCGATGACGGGAACTAATGCTTTACATGGGCCGCACCACTCCGCCCAAAAGTCAACGAGAACGGGCTGCTCGGCCTTGACAACCTCTTCTTCAAAATTGTCGTCCGTGAATTGCAACGTGTTGGCACCGGCCATAATACCTCCTTATTGAGCATAAAAAATATTCAAGATCCCATACGCATGGATTGTAAAGACGCAGCATAGGGAGGTCAAACGCCCCTTGACCTGTTCATCCGGTCGATATTAGCACAAGATGATTCATGCCTGCTCGGAGGCTCGTTCGACATCAATGCTTTCCGGTTTTTTAACAGCCCGGGTTTTAGGCTTGGATTTCCACCTCCGATGCAGCCACCAGTATTGTGTCGGATCTTCCCGTATGACTTCTTCCAGGGCTGAGGTGTAGGTCTGAGTAATCCAGCGCAGCGGGTCTGGTTGATCTCGCCACTGCTCAGGCAAAATGATCCGCGCCACGCCTATCTCGTATTGTGCGTGATTTCCCAGGCGACGACCGTACCCAACCGCGATGGGGCGGTTCGTGGACATAGCCAATAGGCCGATGGATTTATAGGTGGAAGCTGGTTGGCCAAAGAAATCTACAAAGATTCCCTTACGCCCGGCATCTTGATCCGCCACGAATGCAACCAATGCATCATCTTCAAGAAACGCTTCTACTGCGGATGCTGCACCTTTCTTCTCCAGCAACGCCATGCCGTGGATTTTTCGATTTCGCACGAGAAACCTGTTCAAGTAAACATTGTCAAAGGGTCGCATCACTGAAACCATTTGGAATCCCACGGCGGCGAGTAGATGCCCCATAAGCTCAAAAGAACCATAATGCCCGGTGACTAAAATAGCGCCTCGGTTCGACAAGAGCATACGCATCAATTCGTCTACATGGCGAAACTTGATATATTTTGGCCAAGTGGAGGCTGTGATCATGCGAGGCACGCACACTGTCTCAATGGCAAACATGGCCACGTTGGCCAGCGATTTTTCAGCAATACTTAGGATTTGTGCATCCGTATAATCTTTGCCAAAGGCGATTTTTAGAGCCGTTACGGCGCGGTCGCGGTGCCTGGGGGAGACGCGGATCCAAATACGAGCCAGCAGGCGAGCGGTGCGCAAATTCCATTCAATGGGAAACATCTGCACCACGCAGAAGGCAGCCCGAATGACGGCGTAGGCTAGCCATGCTTTTACCCCCGTTTTGCTTTTCATAACGCTGATCGTAGCATGATCGCGACGATGGGACTATATGTACTTACCAGGCATGTAGCCGGTGTATTCGGACGTACTAACATTGTCCGGTGATAGTCAATAGCAGTGGGAAGTGTTGTAGTGTCAGTAAATGCCGGGAATCGACCATCATTTAAGACTGACCGACTCGACTACGAGTTGCCCGATGCCCTGATCGCCCAATCTCCGCCCCATCATCGCGAGGATGCCAGACTATTGGTGGTTGATCGGGAAAAGGGATGTTTGACAGACTCGACCATCGCCGATCTCCCTTCATACCTGAAACCCGGTGACTTGATGGTGCTCAACGACACCAAGGTGCTACTGGCCAAATTTTTAGCCCGACGCCAAACCGGCGGGGCGGTTCCCGGTCTTTTCATAGAAGAACGTCAGGTGGGGCAGTGGGTGGTACTGCTGCAAGGGTCACGAAAGCTACGCGTGTCAGAGACGCTCATGTTAACCTGTGTGGACCAAAGGAGATCAGACGATGCCGCTCTGTCGGAAGATGCTTTTCATCTGGAATTGCTGGAATCACAAGGGCAGGGACACTGGCTTGTGTCCGTGACGCCGGAACTGCCTGCGGATCGTGTCCTGGATCAAATTGGCCGCCCGCCATTACCGCCCTATATCCGACGTGACCCTCAAGATCAGCGTGATCAGGTTGATATGGATCGCTATCAGACGGTATTCGCGCATAACCCCGGTGCCATAGCCGCACCTACGGCGGGTCTTCATCTGACTCATGAGCTTCTTGGCAGATGTAAAGGCCGTGATATTCTGACAACATGTGTTACGCTTCACGTTGGGCTGGGAACCTTCAAGCCCATCAGCTCGGATGATCTAGCTGAGCATGACATGCATACTGAGAAGTACAACATCACGGCTGAGACCGTCGAAGCGATTGACGCATGTCGCAAGAAGGGGGGGCGCATTGGCGCCGTCGGGACAACATCCGTGCGTGTGCTGGAGACTGCGGCTGGTTTGGCTGGCGCGAACCAATCCCTCCAGGTAGGTTCCGGCCAGACACGTGCTTTTTTCTATCCGCCGTATCGTTTTCGAGCAGTGGACTTCTTATTGACGAATTTTCACCTACCACGTAGCACGCTGCTTGCGTTGGTGATGGCTTTTGCCGGCGTGGACCTAACGCGAAAGGCCTATCGCCATGCCGTCGCAAACGAGTACCGCTTTTTTAGTTATGGTGATGCGATGCTGCTTATTTAGCCCATTTGGAGAACTATAAGTTTTGACATGGCTAGTGATATTAGTGGGTGTCATGGCTGGTGCGTGTGGCGGCTTTCTCGGAACCGGCGGAAGCATCGTCATGATACCGATGATGACCGAATTCCTTGGCCCCAACCAACATTTATACCAAGCCACAGCCATGATGATGAATTTCAGCGTTGTGGTTCCCGCAGTCATGCACCATTGTCGGGTTGGCGCGGTACATTGGGGCTTGGTGAAACGCTGCGCGCCCATCGCTGCGTTAGGTGTGATAGCTGGGGTAAGTTTGAGTGAACAGGGGTTTTTCTCTGGGCGCGGTGAAGCGAATTTACGGATGTTGTTTGGCTTGTTCCTTGTGGGTAACGCTGGGGTGGAATTGTGGCAGGCCATTATCCGAGCCGAAACCTATAATGAAAGTTATTTTTCGATTAATGATGCAAAAAATATGGCCATTTCGTGGCGGCTAGCCGCTGGTATTGCGTTACCTATGGGCCTAATTGCCGGGTTCCTCGGCGTCGGCGGCGGGGTGGTTGCCGTCCCTCTACAACGCAGACTGCTTGGTATCGGTATCCGCTCTGCCATTGCCAATTCAGCAGCGCTGATTGTCACGACGAGTTTACTGGGAGCGACGTACAAAAACTATGCCTATCAACAATTCCACGGAGATTGGACACAACCGGTAAGATTAGCCATCCTGCTCATCCCCGGAGCTATTATGGGCAGCATGGTAGGCAGCAGGTTGACCCATCGCCTCCCCAAAAAATGGGTCAAAGTGGCTTTTATTGTACTACTGCTAGCCGCTGGCGCTCGCATGATGTTTCGAGCATGGCATGATCTATCATAACGTCGATTTACCTCATTCGCCCGCGCGTGCCGATAAGGGGAAAGTGTATAGCGCTCTTTTATAGCTATGATGATGCTGTCCCTCGAAAAGGTTGACTGGGAGTGAACAAACGACAAATAAGACGCTGGACGGCTGCACTGGCAAGCCTGACCATGTTTAATGTCTACGGTGGTTCAGGTTGTGCAACCGGGCGAGACTTTCGTGAGGCGGCGCTTCCTTTGGTCGAAAGTGGTGTATCTGACGTCGTCAACGGACTTGTCGACGGATTTTTCGCCGCCATTGCCGTAGAGACTCCCAACGTTCGTCCATAGAGATTCCCCAGTATGTAAATACGGGGCGTGCACTTCATGTTTGCGGGTTTCTAATCTCAAGACGTAGTAATCGTATGCGTGGTCCATGATCGCTGAAGGCATGATGTTCCTCTCCGATCTCGTAGAACCCTACGCGCCGGTAACATTTTATGGCGGCTCTATTATCTGGAAATACGATTAGCGAGATTTTATCGGCGCCCATGTTATCCCAGCCAAATTGACAAACGGCTTCCACGAAATGGCTGCCCAGCCCGCGTTGCCTGTAAAAGGGATCAACCACGACATGCCCGATCCAAAGATGGCCAGGTTCACGCATCATGGGGTTAAGCTCCCCATAGGCGATGGGTAACGGGTTTGATTGGACCAAGCCTAGCATCCGATGGCCATTTGGTCGTATCCACTTTGTCACCTTGACAGCAGTCAGTGGGGGCTTAGTGCTTGGTGCGAGCCAAGTCAATTGACGATCGTCCAAAACCCATCCGGCGACCGTGGGGGCATAGAGATTATCGAAGGGGATAAGGCTTATCTCTTGGGATTTTGGTGATGGCGCGATGCTCATGGAACCACCTTGACAAAAACCTGCCTCAAGGCACAGGGAGAAGGGGAAACACCACTGCCCGGAACTGGATTCGAACCAGCACGTCCATAATTAGACACAAGCACCTCAAGCTTGCGCGTCTGCCAATTCCGCCACCCGGGCTGAGCGGTTGGACATTCTATCTGACGCTGCGTCATCTCGCAACGCCTTTGCTCACCGAACCAAGATGACTTGGTGCGAGATAGATTAGGCAGGCTTGAGTGGGGTGGCATGGACAAGCGTCGCGTTGAATGGATCGCGGATGAAAAGAAACGTATGGGGCGACGCTTGCCGGTGCTTTTCCTCGGTTGCGCCTGCACGGGCAAACGCCGCAAGGAACATCCATTGGATATTCGACAGCCCGATTCCGCGGCGTTTGTCCATGCCACCCACCCGCCGAACCGCGATGACGGGTGGATTGGGAAGCTCCCTTGTCCTTCGATTGAAGATTTGCCTATCATACAGACATGGCCATTCTTGCGATCAATAACGTGACGCGGCAATTCGGGACTCAATTGGTCCTGAATGGCGCATCTTTTGAAGTCGAAGCCGGAGACATTGTCGGTCTGATCGGAGCCAATGGATCGGGGAAAACGACGCTGCTTCGTATGATGGCCGGCCTGGATCAACCCGACACCGGCGAGATTATCCGAGCCAGAGGGATGAGCGTTGGATTGCTTACCCAAGATCCGGTGCTGGATCTCGAGCGCACATTGCACGACGAAGTGGCGGTCGCTTTCGAAGGACTGCTCAAATTGGAAAAAAAGCTTCATGCCATTTCTGAGGAGATGGCCGACTGTCACGACACGGCCCGCACGGCGGAACTGATGAAATCGTATGATAGGGTCCATCATGAGTTTATCGCCCGAGGCGGCGAGAAGTTTGAGGCTAAATTACATGAAGTGCTGGGAGGATTGGGATTTTCCCTGGCTGAATATGACCATCAGATGGGTGAATTCTCCGGTGGGCAACGATGTCGAGCTGCCCTGGCCAGATTGCTACTGACCGATAGTTCCTTCCTATTGCTCGACGAACCGACCAACCACCTGGACATCGACGCCGTGCGCTGGTTGGAATACTACTTGGGCAGGCATACCGGCGGTGCGATAGTCGTTTCCCACGATCGCTTTCTACTTGACAGGGTTTGTAGCCGTATCGTCGAATTAGAGCATGGTCGGGCGATTAGCTTTTCCGGGAATTACTCCACATACGCAAATACCAAAGAACTCCGCCTGTTGACACAGCAGCGTCAATATGAAAAAGATCAAGCGTTTATTGAAAAAGAAAAAGCGTTTATCGCTAAGCATCTTTCCGGCCAGCGGACTAAAGAGGCACAGGGTAGACGCACCAGGCTCAGGCGCAGGCTCGGTGATGGGGAGTTTGTTACAGAGACATCCAAATCCAGCAGATCAACCCGTATTGTGTTCGACAACGATAAGAACCACGATAAAGGTGTTGTCTTACGTTGTGATGATCTAGCCTTTGCTTATGAAAAAACACCGACACTGTTTTCCAAGCTCTCTTTCCAACTTTACGGTAGTGAGCGCCTTGGTATTACCGGTGCGAACGGGTGTGGAAAAACGACGTTACTGCGCATTTTGTTATCCCAATTGTCGCCAACCGAAGGGACGCTTAGCTACGAGCAGAAGACTTCCATTGGTTATTTCAGCCAAGAGTCGTTCCATCTTGATCCCAACCGAAACATATTAGATGAGATTCGATCCGCACAACCGCAGTTAAGCGAAGAGGCTGCCCGCTCATATATGGCTCAGTTTCTTTTTACCGGCGAAGATGTTTTCAAACCAATAGGTAAGTTTTCCGGTGGAGAACAGTCGCGTGTACGCTTAGCCGTACTCATCCTGGAACAGCCGGACCTACTCATCATGGATGAACCGACGAACCACTTGGACATCGCTTCTCGCGAAGCGCTCGAACAAGCCCTTCAGGATTTTCCAGGGACGATTATCGTTGTTAGTCACGATCGCTATTTTCTCGATCAGATAGCCACCCGCATGTTGGTCTTCCGATCGGAAGGGTATGAAAATATAGTGGGCAACTATTCTGATTACATCGCCGGCGTTGAAGAGCGAAAAGCCAAGGCTGCCTCACAGGCTAAGCCTATCTCGCCACCCCAACGAAAAACCACCGGCAAGAAAACTCGTAAACCTACAACGCAGCCAACACCCGCGCCGAGACTCACTGCGCAGTACGATCATCTTTCGGTTGATCAGTTGGAAGAGATGGTCATGGAAAAAGAAGTCGCCATTGCCCAGTTACAGGAACGCTTCGGAGAGACGAAAGTCCATAAAAATCCGGACCTCTTAGCTGAGCTTCAAGAAGAGTTGACCGCGCTGGAAGCAGAATTAGCCGTCTTGGACGAAGCTTGGCACGAGCGAGCGGATACGTAAGTAAGTGAAATCCGCGTTTAGTATAACCGCGATCATACAAGCTGCGTGTTTCAACCCGTGCGGATCTCCGCGCAGGCTAAAGCCAGCAACTCAATAGGTTTATAAGACAGTCGCCTATGGAAGGTTCCTACCATCCCATGCTTCATACACCCCGGCACCTTGAAGCAGATCTATAAGGCGTAGAAGATCTTGCGTGTTGGTACTGCCGTCGCGGTCCATGTCACTGTCCGATAAAGGCAGCGCTAAAGTATCCAACGAAGAAACTAAGGCAGTTAGGTCTACGAGGTTCGTCGTACCATTGCGGTCTGCATCTCCGGGGAGAAATCCCACGGCGCTTTCACTTCCGCTAAGCGAATGTGTAATAGTTGTTCTTGCTCCCGGATTTACAGGGCCTGACAAAGCGACCCGAATCATGCCTACTGCCAACGAATCCGTTGTAACGGGTGTTGGTGCTACACCCATGCCACCTAGTTGTGAAACCTGATAATCGCCTGGTGCCGGAGTAATGCAGTTAGGGAAGTTATTAAAGGAAAAGTCAATCGTTTGTATACCCGTGGGATTAGAACCGTCCAGTTCAGTGGGTTGTAAGACATCTACGAAACCCGACATGGGATCAGCCGCATTTAGTGTCATCGCCGCTTCGCAGGTAGCGCAGTCACCGGGTACGATCGTGCTGACGAGGACACTGTCCGGGTCGCCGACAAATGGTTTGAACAGGCCCAGCGTCACATTACCTATTGTCGGGCAGGTATCCGTTATCAATCTGAAATTGTAAGTAGTGCCCCAGCGTAGCGCGTTGGCCAAAGGATTTACGTCCTGTGTATCTGTTGACCACGCAAGGGAACCACTGGTCTGCATTAAGGCCCAGTCGGCGCTGCTATAGGGTGAGCCGCTGTGCGAATCGATATCATGAAAACCCGTGCTCAGGACGGTAGCATCCATAGGTATCGGCACTGTGAAAGCCTGTCCACTCCTGTCGGAGTTCATGTTTAGCACGGCGTATTCATAGTGCCATGTACCGTCACCCATGTCCGTCGCCTTGGCCGCGACTAAAAAACGACCATCGTTGACCACGTCAACTATTTGAATGTCTACTGTGGGGTCAAAATCCTGCCAGGCTTGGATGGCTGGCTTCGAATCCTGCGTCGGCGTTGCGCTGATCCTCAGGAAATTGAAATTTAGCGGCGCTAATTCGAATAGGGCAAACTCTCGATAGGCCATGTTATTGTTGTCTTTGTCCACCAGTGCATCATCAAACGTAACGTAATGCCCCTCGGCAAGGTAACGACTGTCGGGGTTTAAGGCGGGGATCAGATCATTATCATGGATTTGCACACGCCGTTTGATACCGTCTAAGGTATCGCCTAGGCTACTGCACGGGAAGCATAAATCAGGAGCAGGGGGGCATTCACCAGATGTTCTGTCGCGAGAATCCCAACAAGTAAACAATCCGGTGACAGGGTTCACTTCATATCGTGGCCCAAGGTTTCGCTGAAAGCCGTTAAGCCCGGAAGAATACACATCGGAACAATTGGGGCCTAGAAAATCCGGTCCGGCACTGAGATCGCAAAATACGCCTGCTGGAGCACATAGACTATCCGTGCCGGCCTCGAAACCATGCTTTACCCAACTCATGCCAATCTGTTCCATGTTGCTTGGTCGTTGAACAATACCGTTGCCATCCCGTTGTTCTTCGTTGTAGCGGTACACGTTCTGCGCAATGACCGGATGTTGTTGTTCAATGAAAGGATCAAAAGGATCATTCGTATCGGGTGAGCTATTCCAATGAGCCGGCATATCTCCGATGTTACAACTTACTGTGCCTATCGCGTACGAGGTAATTCCTGCCGTCGCATCTCTACCCAGGCGTGCAAAGCTCTGAAGTTCTTTAACGATCAGATCCACCCCTTCTCTGCACGTTCCGTTCATTAAATCGCACGTTCGACCCACCGGGCAGTCAGCATCCGTGGTACAGCTAATAACAGTTACAGCTGCTATTTTGCTGGTCGTAGTTTTACTTTGCCTGCCCATAGACCACCGCGTTGATGCCTCGTCACCGATCAACTCAGACTCCACCGTAAGTCTGGCAAAGCAAGTGCCCTGATATCGAGAAACGCCAAGCACCGTCGCAGAGTTTTCCGACAAACACAAATCCCCCGTTGCAGTGGATGTTTTCGTGACGTCATTTTCAATGTATGAATCGGGGAGAAAATCGAATTCGATGGTTGGGGGCATTTTCCCAGAGATTGAAGCCGTGACATACCAATGTTTGTCATCACCAACATTGACAATGAGTCTGCTAATCTGAAAATAGGTATCGGAATTACTGATTATAAATGCGCCGCGCGTGGTGATGACGTCTTGCGTCAACATGTGCTGACCTCTATCGCTCAGACCTTTTTCGGCATGGTTCGCAAGACTTGGCGTCGGGAGTATGGAGAAGGTGTACTGCGGCGGTTGATCGTCCGAGACGCGTTCCACCCCGGAAGGAACGTTCCAGCCTAATTCTTCCAAGATACCATCATAAAAGGTAAGCGTAACCGTGCCTTCAAGATGAACGCCGGTGGTGACGTTTGGGTTTTTTGCCTCAGCAGCGCGTCGAGCGCCGGGTAGGGCGACAAGCAACAATAACACCCAGGCACAACCTGCGCGCATGACAACAGACCTATGCGACCGAATGATCATCGGATGGCTCCCTTCCGCCTGCAGAGCTTGGCGGTTTTCCCCCTGTATCGATCTCCTCCCTACGTCGTCATATCACAAAATGACGGCGTATGACGCCTGACGATTATACATCGCGTCGGCCTCGCTCTCCACCATGAATTATGGATGGAATACATATCTCGGTTATCGGTCTCAGCGATAATAGCTTGTCTTGCTTGAGGTCGGTATGTCATACGGTATGACCAATATCGTCGACAGTCATATTGCTGAAGGTATGGGTGCAACATGTATTTAACGAACCATCATTTATCTCGGCGCTAGCGTATTTCCGAATCCTCGTCATAGCGCCGTTAAAGTGGCGATTATGGGATTATATCGCCGATCATGGTTATATTCCTTGCATGGTGTGTTCCGAAATGCAGTCAATTTCCGTTGACATGCCGCCGTTTATTCGGTACCATGTTTGCGATGAAACGAACTAGTCTTCAATGTCGTGTGACGGGAATTCCAGGCCGTCCGTTCCGCATCTACGGTGGCACGAAGTGCGCTTGTTGTATCTGTTGTTGTAAACTCGCGAGAGGAGCGATCTGAACCCGGGCATTGGTGCAAAAATCATTGATCCAACAAGCCTGCAGGGTTCGCTCCTGTGGGCTTTTTTGTTGGTTTGAAGAACAAGAGTGCGTTGGCGACAAAGCATAGTAACTCACATGATGGAGTACAGGTAGTGAATTTACCAATTCTAAGCAAAGATTTGTCTACGCCGATAACCGAAGATGTCTCCACGGATGAATTCATTGCGTGGACGCTCAAACGGTTTAGTCATCAGCGTTTAGTGTTGACTTCATCCTTTGGCATGGAAGGTTGCGCACTTATCGACATGTATGCAAAACACAACGTGCCGTTGACCGTGATTTATCTGGATACTATGTTTTTCTTTCCGGAAACAATCAAATTACGAGATACATTGATAGCGCGTTATCCACACATCGATTTCGTTAATCGTGGTACGGACTTAACGCCTGAGCAACAGGCCAAGAAATTCGGCGATGAGCTTTGGAAGCGTGACCCCGACCTCTGTTGCACCCTGCGTAAGGTAGACCCCATGTACCAGGTCATGAATGAGATTGATGTATGGATCACAGGTCTTCGCCGAAGTCAATCGGCCACACGCGCTAACTTAAGGATGATCGAGTGGGATTGGCGATATCAACTCATCAAGGTTAGTCCTCTCGTGAAATGGGAGAGAGAAGACGTTTGGGCGTACATACAGGAGAATAAAGTACCTTATAATGAACTCCACGAAAAGGGCTATCCCACCGTAGGCTGTACGCATTGCACCAAGGTGGTTCCTGGTTCTACCATTGGTGAATACTCTCGCAAAGGTCGATGGAGCGATATGGAAAAAACAGAGTGTGGTCTACACGGTGGTGAAGGTATTTAGTCATGCTCACATACGATCAATAGTGAACGCCACCGTATACAGCTTTGCAGGCTTTGGCCGAGATGAACCGATGAGTACCAGAGATTGATGCGAGCGTGGTCGTCTGTGATGAAAAGGTGAGATCATGTTGATCTTCTCCTGCGGGCATGGAAAATACTTATGATGGAGAGAACCGTCCAAGTCCATACTGGCGATGATTTTTCTTGCATGAACGAGCCGACGATCGATAAGTTATTCTATCTCGGTATCACGTACCAATCCGCGCCTCTGGCGATCCGGGAACATCTTCAAACTCAACCGGACGTATGGTACGAAATTGCGCGTCAAGATCGTGATTCTAACTTGACGAATTTACTTGTTCTAGCGACCTGTGAACGGTTTGAGCTTTATATCTTGTCGAGTCGTAGACCATCGACCCAATGGCAAGCAGACATGGCCCATGTTTTTGGACTATCACCCTTACGCATGGAAAAATACGTTCGATCGCTCGAGGGCGAACATGCAGCCAGGCATTTGTTCCGCGTAGCGGCCGGCTTGGAATCTCGTATTGTTGGTGAGCCGCATATTTTATGTCAGTTACGTCAGGCCTTTGATAAAGCAAAAGAGGCCCACAAGGTAGGAGCCACGCTTTCCGCGCTATGTCGCGCAGCCATTCATACCGGCAAGCGCGTGCGTAAAGAAACGGACATCAATCGGCACCTAAAGTCGATTGTTTCGCTGACGATTCAAGATATGAAGCGTTCGCTCCACGGTTTACAGCATAAACGTGTCGCCATCGTGGGGACGGGTACGCTCGCTACGGGCCTAGCGCTGGCTTTGAAGGGATGTTCAAACCGGATCGATATCGTCAGTGACAGCATGAGTCGTGCACGAACGCTGGCGAACCGTATCGACGGTCGGGTGTTATCGCGTATTTCCTTTTTGTCGCAGTTGTCAGACTTCGATGCCGTCATTATGTGCACAACGTGCTCAACCTACGTGCTTCATCACGATATGGTCGCTCGGGATAGATCGGGTGGTTTATCCATTTGGGATCTGTCTGCGCCAAGATCGGTCGAGCCTTCCGTGGGTAGCTTGGAGAGTGTTCGATTGATGTCCCTGGATGATCTTATCCAAGGATTACCCGATTGCACGGAAGGGCTTGAAACCTGCGAATCTATTGTAGAACAGGAGTTATCCCGTCTACTAACGTGGTCCATCCATCGTCGCGTAGCGCCAAGCATTTCGCGTCTTATTAATATCGTACGTACGCAAGCGAGTCGACATGGCTGGGTGGTTGATTCCCGTAGATTGCATGATCAAATCATAAGACTCAAACAAGAGGCAGCTGCTTGATCGTTCAAACGAAATCATACGGCTGTGTAAAGTTGAAATCATGATCGGCCACGCGAATCATAGTCAAGCTCTGATTCTAGCCGCACATGGCTCAACCCATGAGCCGAGCGTCAACATACGAATACAAACATTGGTCGAGCATATTGGCAGCAGAAGCGATTTTTATGAAGTGATCGCAGCTTTCCATCAGGGTGAACCGCGTTTCTGTGAAGCGCTCAATCACGTTGAATCCGATCAAATTTGTGTCGTTCCGCTGATGACAAGCGAAGGATACTATGCCACACAACAACTTTCTGCTGCACTAGCTTTGAATCCCCGCTTTGAAAAAGTAAATCTTTGGCAAACGCGACCCGTAGGAACGCATCCAGCGTTGGGAGTAACTATCGCTCATCGCGTAAAGCAATTGGCATCTAAATATGACATTGACATGACAAGTCTTTCGATTGTCCTGGTTGGTCACGGCACATCACGTCATACAGCTAGTCGTCAGGCAACCCAATCTATAGTCGAAGCCGTGAAACAACGATTATCCATAGCGCAGGTCTTCAGCGCATTCATCGATGACCAGCCGCCGATTGAATCTATTCTTCATCGTGCAGTGCATCAGTCGGTGATCGTGATTCCATTCCTCATGGGTGGTGGTACGCACGCTGTGCACGATTTACCGCGTCGTCTGGGACTTTCACTTGAACCTGAACGTAACAACCCGATCAATGGCTACGTCGATGGTAAACTTCTGATCGTGGACTATCCCGTAGGGCATTACCCGGAAATAGCTGATTGGGTGATAAGCCTGGCTACTTCTGTTGTAGAGGCTGCACGATGACCAGTGACTATGGTATGGTATATCTCGTCGGTGTAGGCCCCGGCGATCCTGACCTCATCACACTTCGCGCTCACAAACTACTCTGCGAGGCGAATGTTGTCTTATACGATCGGCTCATTGATAAAGAATTCATAGCCCAAGCACACCCCCATGCAGAACTTATAGACGTTGGCAAAAAGCCGAACGGCCCGGAGGGCCAACAGGATGACATTCATGCCCTCTTGATCGATCGTGCTCAAGGCGGAAAGAGCGTGGTACGCTTGCAGGGGGGCGATCCCTTTGTTTTTGGAAGAGGTTTCGAGGAGTTAGTCGCATGTTACGAAGCCGGTGTACCCTGCGTGATAGTCCCCGGGGTGTCCAGTGCCCTGGCCGGGCCTGGGGCAGCTTTAATTCCCCTCACGCACCGCCACTTAGCACGTTCAGTAGGTATAGTCACTGGTCGATCAGCAATGTCTGATCTTGGAGAAATTGATTTTCAATCATTAGCCGCATTGGATACCCTGGTCATCATGATGGGCAGATCCAATCTGCACTTGCTAACACAGGGGCTTATCGCGGCGGGGCGTAGTGGTCACACCCCAGCCGCTTGTATTGAATGGGCGACAACACCGCGACAGCGTGTCATTCGTGCGACCCTCGCAACCTTGTCCGACCAGGCTCAGCAGCAACATATTGCGTCACCGGTGATTACCATCATGGGAAAAGTCGTCGCACTACACGAGCAGTTACAAGCAAAAGCCGCGTCACCATTAGCCGGTAAACGCATCATCACCACGCGGCCCGTCTTTGGCGTGAGCACATTAAACCAACGGTTGACTGCCTATGGTGCTAACGTGGTTTCTTGTCCACTTATTGAGATTCAACATCTATCCCAAGGGTCCGATTTAGACAAGCATATGCGAAACCTGGATGCCTATGATTGGCTATTGTTCACTTCGGTATACGGCGTGGAGGCATTCTGGCGTGCGTTGCTACGCAACGGTTGGGACGCCCGTGTGCTGGGTGGAAAACGCTTAGCCGTGGTGGGATCAGCTACAAAGGCTTACCTTTACGAACGTGGTCGTATCGTGGCAGATGTGGTCCCCGCGCGATACACTGCCGAGTCATTAGTCCAGGCTTTGAGAAATATCGAAGTGTCACAGGTGCGGCGTTTGTTTTATCCACGATCCGACAAAGCGGATTCAACCCTTGTTGATCGTTTGCGCCAGAGTGGTTTAGCCATAGATGATGTGATCGCCTATAGAAACCGCCCGGTTACGCCTACACCCGGTCAGCATCACGCATTGGAGCAAGGAGCTGATGTTATCACCTTCGCCAGCCCAACAGCCGTGCGGCGTTATGCAGAGTTACATATACCCATAAAGCGAGCACAAGTAGCTTGCATAGGACCGGTAACGGCTAAGGCCGCGCACAACGCAGGCATGAAAGTCGCCATCGAAGCTCCCCAACAAACCGAGCACGCCCTAGCCGAGGCGATCGTTAATCATTTTCATTCGTAGGGTATGCTACTAAACACCGAATACAAAGAACCGGGTCCATCATGTAGATAAGGTTGAATTATTAGACCATACCTATCCAACAACACGTCCAGCGTTTCCGATGAGGTTGGATAACATATCGGTCTTTACGATGTGATATGGCCGGTTTTGATCATCTCCGCTTCCGAGCAAGACGGAATCTTCACCCGCCTATTGACGATAATCAGCCTACCAGGCGAGCTACTTCGGACATGAAGAATGGAGAACCCTGATGGACAAAAAAAAGGCGATGATCCTCATATTTGGTATGATGCTAATCGTGACTGCGCTTTTCCGCTCGAACAGCCGAAGTCGTATTAGCACCGTTCGCGGCTCCAACAACAACACTACGCACGACAAACGTAACGAACAACCCGCTGGTTCGAAGCCGGCGCATACTCGCTCACTCCAATCCGCGGGATTGATGCAGGCCATAGAGCGGGGGCTAGTCGCGGACACAAAAGCACATATCCAAGCTGGTGTTTACATCAATATGGCTAACGAGAACGGCGTGACACCACTCCACCTAGCATCCAGCCTTGGACGCACGGACTTGGTCAATCTTCTCATTGCTGAGGGGGCCGACGTCAGTGTGACGAACAACGAGGGCCGGACGCCGATGGATGTGGCTGGCAGCGATGACGTGAAGAAGCTGTTCACTATTACCGCGAAGTACAGTCAGAGCAAATGGGATCCCCTAAGCAGGGCGATCCTCCGCAAGGACGAGGGTGCGGTTGAATTCTTAGTTGCCCATGGTGCAGATGTTAACGCCGAAAGCTCTGGAGGGCGGACGCCGCTGTACACAGCCGTTTCCGAAAAACGCTTAGACTTCGTTTCGCTGCTCATTAACAACGGAGCCGAGGTCAACTTCAAGCGTCGAGACGGTAGCCCGGTATTGTTGCTTCATAAGGCAGCCAAAAAGCAAGCTCCTCAGATCATGCGTATTCTGATTGACCACGGAGCGAATGTGAAAGCCAAGGACCGTCAGGGAAACACCGCGTTGCACATGTTAACGCGATTGCCAGACGCGGACCGGATGGATGTGGCGCGACTTCTGATCGCCAAAGGTGCGAACCCCAATGCGAAAAACCGATTAGATTCTACCCCATTGCATGAGGCGTCGAGGTTTGTAGACAAGAATTTGGTGGCATACTTGATCTCTAGCGGTGCCAAGGCAGATGCTGGCAACGTCAACGGAGTGACTCCACTTCACGTCGCGGCTACAAACAGTGGCATTGATGTGGTAGAGGTACTTGTCAAGCACGGGGCCGATGTCAACGCTAAAGACATGTATGGATACATGCCTATGCATGGGGCAGCTAAGAACAAACCATCTGAGCGAGCCATCAATATGGTGAAATACTTGACCGCGCAAGGTGCAGCTGTTGATGCGATGGATAAGTATGGCGATACACCGCTATACCGTGCAGTGACTTCGAGTCGGATGGACGTGGCGGCTGCTCTTATTGAACTTGGTGCAGATGTCAATGCTCGGAACGTAAAGGGCGTCACGCCGCTTCACAAGGCGGCAGACACCGCCAATGTGGCCATGGCTGAATTCCTGATCGACAACGGCGCCGATGTAAACGCCAAAGACAAGCAAGGGGCTATGCCTCTACATGCGGCGGCCAAGAAATACCCACCCGAACGAGCCATCGACATGGTGAGATGCCTGACGAAGCACGGGGCTGTGGTCGATGCCATAGACAAACCTGGTGATACACCGTTATTCGGTGCCGTGACGTTAAGCCGCATGAAAGTGGCGGCTGTTCTTGTTGAGCTTGGCGCGGACGTCAATTCGAAGAACACGAAGGGCATGACGCCACTGCATAGGGCCATCGACGATGCCAGTGTGGCGATGGTGGAATTCCTGATCGACAACGGCGCCGATGTGAATGCTCCAGGGATGAACCATCAAAGTCCATTACAGTTTGCCCTCAAACAAAATGCTGCAGAAGTTGTGGCGTTGCTTAGACAACGCGGCGCGAAGGAATAGACGTGCAAAGATTGTTTGTTGTCAGTGATCTCGTTTGCCTGATGGCGTCAGCAATGGCATGATGACATTTCCAGCTTCAATGAGGATTCATCCCAAAATAATGACAAGATGATTATAATAATAGGGACAGTCACGAATGGCGGTATTGACTTCCACATCCATGTGTGCGTCAACACGACTCGTTTTTTGATCCGATTTAACTTGTCGCGGGCGCCCTCCCTGCTCCACCAATACCGGCGCTTACTGTCGAGCGCGCCGTAAACTGTCGGAGAAGGTCATCCGTCAGATCACCGTCAACGTAGGCGTAGGCTGCGAAGACAAGCTTGGGAAGGAATCACTCTGGCACGGACGTCATGTCCGCCTGGTGGACGGATCGACCGTGAGCATGCCTGACACATGCGAGAATCAGGAAGCCTACCCGCAGAACCCAGAGCAAAAGGAGGGGCTTGGTTTTCCCATCGCCCGAATCGTCGTGCTCCTATCCTTGTCAACCGGCATGGGCGTATTGAACCACGCGCGATAAAACGCAAGCCCAAAGAACACGCCCTACTCACCAAACCGCGCGACGAAGCGCGGGCCGGATTACTGGAGGGGAAATCGATGTAAGTCCTTACTACATAAGCGGCAGTGCCATTCGTAATCAACCCTAAATTCCAAGTGAGTGATCATCATAGTCAAAGTCGTCGTCCGGGTCGTGCTCTGACGTCGCACGGGTAGCGGTCATAATCACCGACGCTGATTTGGCGCTAAACGGCTTAAACGCATGGAATCGGACCTGGTAACCCAGCTGTTCACCAACCTCACGAAACAGTGGTCCATTGAGCCAATTTACCGTGCTGCCATCGTACTTCGCCGGTCCCTTGAACGCCTGGTAGTACTGTTCGATTCGCTGTACGAACAGGTCCACGACTTCGAGCACGCCGTTCGGATGAAGTACATTGAGCAGCTCGACAAACCCCTCCACCGCCTTTTGATTTAGGTGCACACGCACACTTCGATTCATCGGGAGGATGTCTCGGAGCAGTTTGTCAACGTCCTCCAGGGCTGCAACTCCGGACGATTCCGACGGTCGAGAACCATTGAGAACGACGTATCGTTCTTCAACCTTGATCGCCTTGAACAAGTCCATCCAGAAAGCCACATAATTCAGCGGTGGATAGCCAAGTGTTACCAGTCGGTCACGCGCCCAGTCCAATAGCGCGGCTATATTCGCATCTCGGTTATCGGTCAGCGCGACGAGACGCGCTTCCAACTCACTCGCATCCTTCACCGCAAAGCCGTGCTGTGACAATAACGCCGTCATGACCGCTCGCGACAGATATGCCCGACCTTCGATCCCATACACGCGCCTATCCACCCAGGCTAGTTTGTCGGTGGGTAGATTGTCGTAAACGTTGCAGATGTGCACGTGCATGATGCGCCCGCTGTATGGCGCCAAGGCCTGCGCGGGATTGGATGCGTCTATACAAACCGACTCGACATTCCGATGTTCTCGCATCAACTCAGCCGCACCTCGCTGGAGGATATCCTGCGAATAATCGGCTAGCACGTAGGTTGTCCGTTGATAGTAGTCTACGCCGACCATCGTGCTTATGCGCTGTAACTCGTCTAGAAAAACGCTGGCCCGTTGCGTCGAAGCCACGCCTATTTCCACAATATAGAACTTTTCGTCGGTAAGAGCCTGCTCGTGCAATCGATCGAAATAAGCTCGTGCAGTGGAACGCACGTAATCCTTATTTCTGTCGGTGGAGCCACCGATGGATTCATCGTAGTTGATGCCGGTTGCCTTTTCGAAGTCGGATAAGCGCTTCCAGAACGCATCGTTGAATGCCCAACAAACGCTCTGCGATTCTCCTGCGAATGTCTCGAACACGATGGCGTCAGGGCATTCACAGCCATCATGTGGCACCTGCTGCAATGCCTCGCGCAGATTGGCGCGGAAACGATCTACGGTACCGAACTGGCGAACGTCAACGACTAGCTCGGTGCGGTGGCCGGTGTCATCGTCCGCACCACGATAGCGGCGGATGGCGATGGGTGCGCGGTAGTGATGCTTGTAATGAATACGATTGAAGTGGACGGCCAAGTTCGCCGCGCTAATCTCGTCACGATACGGGGCCAGCTGTAATTCCTCCTTCAAAATCGTCAACGCCTTCAGAAAATCTTCCACGTTTCTTGGTGCGAGCAGGATGTCAGTGTAGGTGACGCGTACGCCAAGCGATGCTACATAGCGGATCGTCCCGTTGGCTAGCTCGCGCCGTAGCGACCGTCGCAAGGACGTACCCTCCGGCACCACTGCCAGAATCTCGTCACAACGGAGTAACGGGCTAACACTTGGGATCCGGTCGTTAGCCAGACGCCTGCGGAGATTCGGTAGGGCCTCAGCCACAAGGAACTGCTCGCGGATGGACAACTCACTGAATGTTCCCTCAGCCGGCAACCCTATCTGGACCATCCGTGACTCGATTAAGTGAATCGCCTGTGGTGTGCCAACTAGCGACAAGGTCTTGATCAGTAGCTCCTCTTGATCCATGTCAGGTGATTGATCGAGCATCGTACGTATACGCGTGGCTTTAGCGGCAACCAATGTCGAAAGGTTATGCGCAGATCCGTCGGCGACCAATGCATAATCTCGGCGAAAAAATCTCATCATAGTTACCCACGGAACCCGGAACATGAGGCTCCAGTTGGGGCCGGGCTTTCGACCTTCGAGCACAGGTATCACTGCGCTATAGACGGTGCCGCTGTAGAAACCCGACGACGGTGCCTCGCGCGTTTCGAGCAGGTCGCAAACCGGCACTCCGTACGCATGCCGGCGGTGGCGTATCTCTGCCCATGTGCATTCACGCGATGTGTCCTCGCATAGCATACGTCCGTTGACACTAAGCGGCGCCCCGCACGGGCCATGTGACATCTGCTTGGCGCAGCCACGCGGGCAAACGAGCGCATCGGCGCTTAGGTCGCAACGATCGCATTTCTTGCACCCGAATGCCGGTACTTTGGGCCACTCAATCATCTTCAGGATTCGCTCAAGCCACACTGATCGGGCTAACCTCCGCAGGGTTTTGCCCAACAGGCTCGTCTCTCGTTGTTTAGCCGCGCGCAGCATTCGTTCGAGATACACCTCGATGACTGGAAGCTGCGCCAACACACGCTGTCGTTCGAGACCAGCTTGCCGCGTTACTTTCTGTATACTACTAGCCTGCTCCTGAAGTAGCGGCATTTCTTTGAGCAACTCCACGTGCGCACTAAAGGATCTTACGCAGCCCAAGTATAAACCACTTACGCCGGGTACGTGCCGAATGCGTTGCAGCATCGAACGCGTCACCTTAGCCCCGTGCTGAAGGCGTTGTCGCTTGATCCACTCGTCATCGTGTCCACCGGCTTGGGCCGTCAACTCTATACGACTTTCCGCGGTAACGAACTCTTCGATCAGTTCCGTTGGTACGCGTATACCGGGAATATCGGAGATGGACCGCAACTGCGACGACGATGTCAGCGGGATCATTTCCGCGAACACATGTACCATATCTAGCACGTCGAGCTTCTGAAGTGCATCCATCCAATGCCGGAACGAGTCCACGTTGTGAATGACTTGCGTGATGATGACCCGTGCCCCCGCCAGCGCCTTTTGCAACGTGCGCATGCCATCCGGATCGGCGTCGGCATTAGGGTGTCCCGCCGCTGCAATGAGAAAGTCATCCGGCAACGACCCCTCGATGATCATGTCTCGGGCCAGCGCGCACATGCCGATCGAATCAAGAGGAAATCGTGCCGGCTTGGTGTTATCTGCTGGAAGATCGCCCGTCACGAGTAGCACGCTGCGCAGGCCCAGGTTGGCGAAGTGGATCAGGCGCTGTCGGATTTGCTCCGCTTGACGGTTGCGTGCCACGACGTTGGCCATCAGTTGTGTGGGTTCCACGCCGACGCCAACCAACAGCTCGGCTGCGATGGCATTGTCGAGTGCTTCACGACCGCGCGGGCCATCGTCCAACGCGATCATATCGATCTTGCCCGCGCTGAGTAGATCGGCATAGACCTGTAGCTTGTGTGCAAGTTCGCGCTCCTCGGTTGTCAGGTCGGCTGTAGTGCTATCCAGTTGTCGCAGGTATTGCCCCAAGAATGTCAGGTTTGGCAGGGAGGCCGTGTCTGCCAAATATCGCTGGCGCAATCGTTGATAGCCGACATGATCAGCCTCGGTCAGATGCAACTCCTGAATCACCGGCAGCTTGCCCGAGGCTATGGCTTCATGGAGCGGGTTGAGCGTACGTTTTACCGCTGCGTTTGGCGCTATGCGTCTAGTGGCCGGTGCCGTAACCGTTGCGGTCTTCTGATGAATAAAGATAGGCTCAGAGTTGGCCATGGCTTGCGGTGTCCGTATCCCACCTACGAGGCTGTGGATGCCATGCTCTCCATCCGGCGACGAAACAGTGTGATGTGCTCCGGTGTTGTTCCGCAACATCCGCCGACGACTGACACACCGGCTTCGATTAACATCGGCACGGCGTCTGCCATCCGTTCGGGTGTTTCATCGTACACGATACGCCCGCGATCTAGCCGTGGTTGCCCGGCGTTGGGTTGAACCATCAGTGGCAAATCAGATAGCTTGCGGTACGTGGCAACAAGTTGGACGTAATCGTCGATGTGGATGCCTGTGCCACAGTTGCACCCCAGTACATCGACGCCAAGTTGCATCAGAAAGCTGACCGTGTCCTCGACACTGACGCCGGTCATCGTCCGAAAGTTGCCATCTGCCACTCGGTCAAACGTTACCGATCCGATTATCGGCACACCTGTGCGGCAGCGACGAACAGCCATCACAGCCGTTTCCAGCTCTTCGAGCGACGTCATGGTTTCTATGATGATGCCGTCGACGCCTCCATCGAGCAGCCCATTAACTTGAATCGCAAACGACGCCTCCAGGTCGCTACGTGATGTAGTACCCAGCGGTTCGAGGAACCCGCCGAATGGCCCTATATCCCCGAGGACATAACCGGACTGGCCGATGCAATCGCGGGCAATGCGCGCGGCGTGAATATTCAAATCATAAGATTTCTCGGCAAGCCCGTATCGCGCTAGCGCCAGCGACGACGCCTGAAAGCTGTTAGTGATGAGCACGTCACTACTCGCTGCCACGTAAGCGGCGTGTATCGCGCGAACACGATCAGGTTGTGTGAGGTTCCACTCGTCTCCCGACTGTCCCGGGTCAAGCCCGGCCTCGATGAGTTGTGTCCCCATCGCTCCATCGCCGAGCAACACTCCGGAATGTACGGCTTGTACAAAAGATTCACGCACAGTGGTTCACCTTCCAGCGGTTTCTAAAATCCTCTGCCGATCAACAAAGCGTCAGGCGCCCACGATGGTGCTTCTCGCCTCCGTTGCATGTACATTGAAACTACCGTGAGGGTCAGCAGTTTGCAGGCACAACAGGCTACCTCGGCATCACCATCCATGGTTCGGTTAAAAGGAGTATCGGCGTCGATCGCATGCGTTCCCTATCTGCTTAGCAGCATACGCTTCCGTAGTGAAAACGCAATCCGATGCCGTTCTCATTTGTCGGCAACATTGGCACACGGCGTTTGCATGCCTCTGATGATAGAATCGCGATTACTTTGTCGCTGTGGGGCGGATCGACTTCTCTTTCAATCGGCGCGCTGCGATCCAGATAAGAGGTGTTCTAGCCTCGTGATAATATGTGAAGCACAAACGGAGATTGCGCCGTAGGTGACGTTCAATCATAAGATGCTAACTATTTAAGACAGAGATTTCACTGGTTGTCTTGTCCGTGATACGACCGATAGAAATAACGAGAAAGGTGTAGCGATTTAATCGAACCTATACCGTTTTTATTGCATGCCCGTGTTCGGGCTTACCACCGGGTGTATTATTGCCCCTTATCATTCGCCGGCTCGGCTTTAGTTAAGTGTGCGATGAGGCTATAATATGGCAAGTACAAAAGCCGGTATCGGTTTGCCTCTTTAGCGGGCCGCTGCACGATAATCAACATCAACATTTTTTTTGAGGGGGGGTAAGGGTTTGCGCACTTTCTATCATTGTATATCCGTCACAACTGCGATCGTGCTATGTAGCCACGGCTTGGCAATAGCGCAAGTCGGTTCGTGTTGTCTGGGCGACGGAACTTGTATTAGTACGGATCAAGCGGGATGTGATGCGGTCGTCGGCGATTATGCGGGCGACGGTATAGTCTGCAATTTTGCCGGCTGTGTGGCGGCGTGCTGCTTCGCGGATAACACATGTTCTGCTCAAACCCGCGACAATTGCGAGGCGATGACCGGAACGTATCAAGGACCGGGGACTACATGCGAGCTTCACTGTGCCGCACCTCTTCCACCGATTTTCACCTATCAAGGACAACTCAAGGCGCTTGGCCGCCCGGTTAATGGATTGATTGATATTCAACTATCACTATGGACAACAGCCAAGGGTGGAAATCAAGTAGGGACTACACAGGCGTTGTTTGACACCGTAGTCAAGAACGGACTATTCTCTGCTCCTGTCAACTTTCCGGCTGCTTTGTTCGACGGTGACAATCGATGGCTTGAAGTAGCCGTGCGTAGTCCGGCGTGGGATGGGATTGGTGTCGATCCAGCATATAGCACGCTCTCGCCTAGACAGTTAATCACTTACGCGCCGCAATCACTCCAGACGCGCGGGTTACATGTGGATGATGCGGGAAATATAGCCGTGGGACACACGACTCCGACGGCGCTTTTGCACCTAAAAGGGTCTAACGACCCGACAATGAGAATACAGGCCGCTGATACCAGCCAAAAGTCTGGCAGGCTATCATTGCGATCAGTCAATAACAACGGCATGGACATGTATTACGACATCTCTGCAACTCCCGCGATGACCTTTGAGTCTGTATTCAACGATGTGCCGACAACTAAGTTGATGAAAATAAACCGAAGCCTTACCGGTAGTCAAGATCGCGTTGAGATTGCAGGACGCATTCGATTGAGATCATTTGATTTCGAGGCGCTAGGATCGACCACAAACCTTGTCATCGGTCATGACTTTGCCACCGCCGCAGTACCAGTGCCTAATAACATGTTGATTGAATTAACGAAAAGCAATGGCCTCGAGGCTTCGGCAAGAATCGAGTTCAATGGCAACGCCGACCCTCTATTGTTTGATGGCGATCTGAGATTCTATACGAGAAGTGCAGCCGACATGGACATTGTCGAGCGCGTACGCATTACCGAGGACGGAAAAGTGGGAATTGGTACGACGACGCCAAACGATTCGCTCGAGGTAGCCGGTAGGATTCGTAGTAGCGGTGTAAGTGGTGGTGCGTTCATCGCCGTCGATCCAACCGACCAGCGGGCCATTCTGAGTTTGTCTTGGTTAAATGATGTAGCGCGAATTCGTGTCGGAGGTAGCGGTGCGGCTGCCCAGGGTGGTTTGGATATTCAGACTCAAGGAGATGTTAGCCTGATGAGGCTTCTTCATAACGGTAAAGTTGGCATTGGCACAACGAACCCGCAAAACCTCCTGCAAGTTGGCACAGGAGATGAATCGAGTATTCGCCTGGGCCTGAATCCGCAGTTGATACTTTCACGCGATGTGGCGAACCAGAAGTTCAAGATACAATTAACGGGGAGTGGCTATTCGGGTAAAGTATTGCAGCTTGGGCGCGATGACGCACAGCACGATATCATGTTATCTGGCGATGTCAAAGTACGTAGTGAGATCCGTTCGGTCAATGCCTCCGGCGCGACACGCGTTCGCTTGGGCATTACAACCAATACAAACCCAACCAATCGTGACGACGACGGGGAAATTCAAGTATTCGATGCCACCGGAAGAAGAATTGTAAGGGTTGGGCCTTCGTCTCTGATCGGAGGAGAAGTATCGGGTAATATGTCGGTAAGCGGCCCGAATTCACTTAATGTAAGGATTGGTAGTAACGCGTCAGATGCCGACCTTGGTAACGTGGCGGTCTATAACAATGTGGGGAATCCCAGAGCGGGCATCAATGTGACTTCAAGCGACAATGGCGAAATCACCATCAGGGACAGTTCAACGCAAATTGTAGCGGGAATGAGAGTGAATATATTTGGACAGGGAGAAATATTCGGCGACATCAAGTCTTTTAGAGTTGCCAATCCTAGAGACGCATCCACGGATATTTGGTATGCATCACTCGAAGGTCCGGAAGCGGCTGCTTATTATCGAGGAACCGCAACATTGCGTACCGGCCATGCCATGATTGCCATACCCGAACATTTTTCCGACGTCTGCAGCCACACGTCGCTAACGGTGCATCTCACACCGAAATCCGCTATTTCCAAAGGACTTGCCTTTACGGGTATTCAAGACGGGCAGGTGATAGTAGAGGAGTTAATGGGAGGAAAGGGGACTTACGAGTTTGATTATTTGCTGATCGATGTGCGATCGGGACATGAAGGGTTTAAGGTCATCCGTCCCACACTTAGCGGTAGAACTTCGATCGCATCCGGGGCGGATCAGGCATTACTCGATCATGCTGTTCCTATGGCAGTTGTACCCGCGACCTCACCGACGCCAACGCGAGCACGAATTGACGCGCCTGGTATGTCGAAAGCTACCATCCCAAGCGCACATGATCGCACTCAGCCCGATGCTGCTGCACTACTTGCGCGGATCGAACGACTTGAGTCTCTCTTGGCGCGGCAAACAAACCGAAAGGAGAGCGAGAAACGATGAGACGAGCTTACTCCAGAGTGATTGCTTGGCTGGGTATTATCGCGATCGGATTTTCCGGACAAGCGCTGAGCGGCGGCGAGCCGCAGTTCGACATCATTCGTTCCACGATAGATGGCGGAGGCGTGATCCGAAGCGCCGGCGGTGAGTTCGAGCTTTCAGGAACGATTGGGCAGCCTGATGCAGGAGCGATGACCGGGGGTGTGTTTGAGCTGACCGGCGGCTTTTGGATTGGCCTTGCCCCCACTGACTGCAACGAAGACGGTATTGTGGATGGATTCGATCACGAAATCTTTGTGACTTGTATGTGGGGGCCGGATTCCGGCATCGATGCGGATCCCTGCCCTTGTTTCGATATTGACCTCGACGGCAGTATTACACTGCAAGACTTTGCCAAACTGCAGCGAGCGTATGTTGGCCAATAATCTTGGAAAAACTGGTTGGACATCATTGTGTCATGCGGTTGAGGCGCTGCAGCTAATGCGACGCCGGCAGCAATCACCACCGTCGGGAAGTGAACATTGCGTTTCCACAGTGATGTTAGTGCCTAGCGTTTGGTTGATATGAGCTACGACGTTTTCGAACCAGGTATCACACCCCGGCTGATCCTCGTTAAGCAAATCCAGCCGTTTGTGCCAGTCATACCAGGGGCACGCATGGTGTGTTAAGAACATTTCGTCACCGTCGCCTTCTTTCAGGGATACGTCTTCCCCCATACACAATGACGAGAAACTTATGGATTGGGCCACTTGTTTAGCCAGCGGCTTGTTCGGATCGATGTGTTTGAGATAGGCTTCGGCGGTTTGGATGCCGGTAATCTCCCACATTTTATTGGTTAATTCGACAGGATCGAGATCCGGTGCAAGAGTTAGTACGGCCTGGCGCCAGGCAAAATGCTGGGCACGGGTTATCTCACAGAGTATTTTGAATCGTTTCTCAACCGGTATATCCATGGTTTGTCCTCGCTATAGCGTTCTCGTTAAGTGTATATCGTTCATATATCGCCGGCTCTAGTTCACACGAATTACGAGTGCCAGTGCAGTATCACCAGCCGCACATCCGGTAAACAATCCGTAGCCGCCACCGGCTAACACAAGTTCCTCGATCAGTTCGATTACCAGTCGCGCTCCGGTTGGTGCTTGCGGATGTCCCCACACTAGCGAACTGCCATAGCGATTCATTTCCGAGATATTTACGCCCATTTCTTGCGCGAAGTATACATCGTTGACCGCAAAAGGATTGTGGGTCTTAATGGCTCCAATATCTTCCATCCTAATACCGGCTCGCTTGAGCGCTTGCTTAGTAGCCGGTACGTTCGCCATGGCCATCATACCTTTATCTGCTCGTCCTTGTCCGTATGCAACCACGCGAATGACCACGTTTTTATCACGGCTTAGCTCAATCGCTTTCTCTTTGGATGTTACGATCATACCCGCATTGCCGTCGGCGGGATAGGTTTGTGTACCGAAGGTGACGCTACCTCCTTCCTGAACGGGTTTGAGTTTAGCCAATCCTTCCCTGGTAGTAGGAAACACACCTTCATCGCCTTCAACCGTTGTCACTACCTTGGCACGGGGTGTGTCTTTGGCTTCGAGTGGCATGATCATAAAGCGCCTAAGAAATGCGGCATTATCCTTGAGGGCGTCTTGATACTGTTCATAGCGCATGAGCGCTGTATCATCCTGGGCTTGTCTATCGATACCGCATCGCTTGGCTACGTTGTCTGCCGTTTGGAGCATGGAAATCCGTGCGAAGGGGTCGTGTCCGAAGTTGTCCCACACCCAATCTTCGTGTTTACCGATTCCGCCGGGGGCTAGCGGGTTTGGATAGTACAGGTGCGGCGAATTGCTGGTACGATCACACAGCAGCGCAAGGATGGCCGTGTTCGCCCCCATTTCAACTTCCATCGCTGCCGAAGCGATGACTTTGCCCGATGTAGCGCAAGCTTGGCTGAAGACCGGACCAGTGATACAAGGGTTACCGATCAAGGCAGCGGCCCAGGGAGCACCGTAGAAGCTGGACTGTTGAGGAACGGTCATACCGAGAAACAAACCATCTAGTGTTTCAATGGGGATGTCTCGCGCAGTTAGTGTGTCAGCGGCTACGCGGGCTGCGAATTTTAGTGAATGCAGATGCGCGAAGCTTCCCTGCCATCGACAAAACGGTGTAGACCAGTATACACCATAAGGGATATACGCTTTTTCTAATGGCTTCATGATTTTATCCTGTTAACCAGGTTGATGCTCGATAAATAGCAGGTTTTTTGCCTGCCCCGTTGTGGATCGCAAACTCGGTCGTGTCAAGTTTATGTTGGCGATCATGCGATTGTCCCATCATTCAGTAGATCCGTAATCTCGTTAGCACAGTATCCGGCCTGCTCGAGTACGGCATGGGTATGCTGTCCGTATCGTGGCGCGTAGGAGAGTCGTCGCCCGCCCTCTGCCAAATGCGACAGTTCCACGGAAGGTGGTGCCAACCGAACAGATCGACCAGTGGACGATTTTGTCTCTAACAACTTGTCCCTAATAGAGGCGTGCTCGATGGCTTGGGGTACGGTGTGAATCGGTGCGGCAACGAGTCCTTTTCCTGCAAGCAGATCCACTAGCGGCTGAGTCTTGAACGTCTGCGTGATGGCACGTAGTTCTTCGTGGATAGCAGCCCGCTCCGTCCTGCGTCCCTCATTAGTTTCTCTTTTGCTCGTATTGAGGCCTGCAAATGTTTCAATCGATAGCAAACGAAGCCACTGCACGTCGTTCCCAATAGCGATATAAATAAAACCGTCCTCGGTTGGATAGGCATTTACGGGAACGAATTCTCGGTGCTCGTTCCCGTTGCGGCGTATGTCTTGCTGCTCGTATCCCAAGTCCAGCAGGGGAATCGTGGTGACTAACCAGGATGCGGCGGCCTGCAGCATGGAAACGTCTATACGCTTCCCTCTGCCTGTCTGGGCTTTCTCAGCGAGGGCTAAGCATACAGCGGCATAGACTTCATCGCCGGCTTTGAGGTCGACAAACGGCACGCCACAGAGTGTCGGCGGTCCGTCAGCATCTCCGGTCAGGTCCATGTAGCCGGCAAGGGCTTGAATCGCAGGATCGTAACCGGGTGTATCTGGAAACTCCGGTCCCATGGCTGAGAGTCCCACCCAGATGAGGCCCGGGTTGTCGCGACTCAACAACTCATAGTCAATGCCCAGTTCGGCGTAACGTCTGGGCAGTGTATTACAGGCAAAGATGTCGACGGAAAGGTTGCTGATGAGCCTTCGGAGTACGGCTTGTCCGGCTGGTTTTTTCAAGTTAAGGCTGATCGATTCTTTGCCGGCGTTGGGGCCGACAAAGTACGCTCGTCGATCGGGATCATCCGTAGCCTTGCCGACATATCGGTTGGGGTCTCCGGGGAGTCGGTCGCCGCTCGGCGTGGCTTCGAGTCGAATGACGCGCCATCCCAGGTGCGCGAAACGTTGCGTAGCGTACGAAAGAGAAAGCGCTTGTTCAAGCGAGATAATAGTGAGTGGTTTCATGGATTATTCGCTCTCAGAATCGCGGGATTCCTGGATGCGACGCAGCACGCGCTCGGGGGTAAGGGGAAGTTCGTTGATGCGTACGCCCGTGGCGTTGTACACCGCGTTGGCAATAGCCGGCGCAACAGGAACAAGTGGCGCTTCGGCCATGCCCTTAGCGCCGAACGGGCCTGCCGGATCGTTGGTTTCCAGGAATACCATTTTCAGTTCCGGCACTTCGCATGAAGTGGGTATTTTGTAATCTGTAAAAGTAAGGTTGAGCACGCGACCGTTTTCCACTTTCACTTCCTCGGTAAGCGCGTAACCGATACCCTGTGCGATGCCGCCTTCCAATTGCCCTTCGATACCCAACTGGTTGATCACACGACCTACGTCATGGGCAGCACTGATTCCCAAAACCTTAACCACGCCGGTTTCCAGATCAACTTCAACTTCAGCCACGTGTGTGCCAAACGCATAACAAGCGGAGATGTCGCCCTTACTATGTTCATCGGGAATCTCGCTCGGCGGTTCGTAGAAATCGGTTGTCATGATCATATCGTTCTTGCGACCGAAGTGCATGCCACGAATGATTTTGTCAATGGTCACAAGCGGCTCGCCCGTCGATCGCTTGATGACCTGTCCACCGTAAAGATCAAGATCAACCGAATCGAGATTAAGATGATCGGCTGCAGCATCGAGGATTTTGCCGCGTGCCTCACGTGCGGCACGAAGCGCGGAATTACCCGCGATAAAAGTTGTGCGACTTGCGTGTACGCCGACATCCCACGGTTTGTAGTCTGAGTTGCTGTTGAGCACCCGTACCTTGCCTATATCGAGGCCGAGTTCTTCCGCTACGATCTGAGCAATGACGGTTTCCGAGCCTTGTCCGATTTCCGATGATCCCGTTTGAACGGTGGCTACACCGAAATCGTCAATTCTAAGCATAGTGCCGCAGCCGTCGGAGCGATGGATCTTTGCGCCGCCGCCGACGTGGAACATCGAGGCCATACCCAGGCCGCGCACGCGTCCGGTTTTTTGTTTGCCGGGCGGGCTGCGCTTGACATCCCATCCGGCGTGCTTCGTGGCTGTTTTGAGGCAATCCGCCAGGCCGCACGTCCTCAAGACCATTCCCTGGCCGGTGGTTTCTCCGGGCTGCTGGGCATTTTTGAGCCGGAGGGTAAGCGGGTCCATACCCAGTTTCTCCGCTAATACGTCGATCTGCGATTCGAGCGCAAAGGTAGCTTGCGGGTTTCCGTAACCCCTGAAAGCGCAGGCATAGATGTTGTTCGTATAGATGACATCCACGTGTTGGCGGACGTGTGGAACGCGATAGAGCGAAGAAAAAGTGCGCATGCTGATCCAGGGTGTTGTGGCGCCCCAAGATGTGCGCCCGCCGTTATCGAGCGTCATGCGCACGTCACGAAAGGTGAAGGTTCCGTCTTTTTGCGCACCGCTTCGCAGGTGTATCATCATCGGCTGGCGCGTGGGCGTGGCCATGAATTCTTCTTCGCGCGTGAACGTCAACTTGACCGGTCGCGATGTCGCTCTGGCAAGAAACACACAAATTGGTTCAAAGGGGTGTATATCGAGTTTGCTGCCGAAGGCTCCGCCAATGGGTGGTTGGATGACACGTATGTCTTGAGGTGGTACATTGATGATGCGTGACAGATCATGCTTATAGAGTGATGGCACCTGGGTTAGAGAGTGAAGCGTCAGTATACCTTGAGCATCAAATTGCGCGATGATTCCCGCCGTGCCCATGCAACAGTGTGTTTGGCGTTGTAAGTTGTACGTATCTTCAACGATGACGTCGGACGCGCGAATCCCCAAATCAATATCGCCGTGTTCATAGTCAAAGTGAAATGGCTGGTTGTCCGGTGTTTTTTCATGAATGACGGGAGCGCCTGCGGCTATGGCTTGCTCCACCGTACCGACGACGGGTAAGTCTTCGTAACTTACTCGAATGCGCTTGATGGCTTCGGCTGCGATCTCGGGTGTGTCGGCGGCGACGGCAGCCAACTCGTCGCGAACGCATGTAATTTTATCTTTTTTGAGTGCTGTATTATCCCGACCGAACCCGAAGGGAACAAGATCAATGTCATCGGCAGTGATAACGGCTCGAACGCCTTTCATGGTCACGGCTGCGGAGGTGTCGATGCTGAGGATGTGTGCGTGTGGACGGTGTGCAAAGAGAATTTTGCCATAGAGCATACGAGGAAGCTTGATGTCGTCTAAATATCGCGTCAGCCCCGTGGCTTTGTCGGGTGCGTCCAGCTTGGGGATACGCGCTCCGATCAACGACGCACGCTTTACGCTAGGGCTGGCTGTAATTGTATCGACGGTTTCCGTAGCGGTTCTACTCATGAGCCGATCCTCCATGTGCAACTGACAGAACCGCGTCGATGATTTTCCGGTATCCGGTACAGCGGCAGAGATTACCTTCCAGTGCTCGTTTAACCTCTGCCTCGCACGGTGCCGGGTTTTTATCGAGTAGTGCGTAGGCTGACATGATCATACCCGGTGAGCAGAACCCGCACTGTATGGCGCCGTTTTTCACAAACGCTTCTTGGATGGGGTGAAGGTGTTTTCCATTGGCCAGTCCTTCAATGGTCGTCATCTTCGAGCCGTGGCATTCAACCGCGAGTACGAGACAGCTGTTGACGATTTTTCCATTGAGCATGATAGAGCATGCACCGCACTCGCCATCACCGCATCCGTATTTGGTGCCGGTCAGTTCGAGATGATCTCGCAGGCTTTCCAGTAAGGAGGTCGAGGGCGATACTGAAATGGAAACCGCTTCACCATTGACCTCAAACTCAATACATAGCTTGTCATTTGCCTTTTGCATGAATGAGCATCCTCCGTAGCATGGTGCCGATGACTTCGCGGCGATACGCAGCACTTGCCCGAATATCCGAGATTGGCGTGATTTCATCTTGGGCAGCTTCTACGCATCGCGTAAGCACATCCTCATTTAGTCGCTGTCCGAGTAGTGCGGCTTCAGTTGCCGCACCTCGCATGGGTACGGGGGCGACCGAGCCATAACCGATCCGAGTATGCGCGACGATTTCGTCCTCAATTCTCAAGATCATCCCAACGCTGGCAACGGCGATCTCCATGGACGGTCGCGTACCGAATTTCTGCCAGGCCCAAGTGCCTTCTCCGGCTGATGTATGAAAACGAATCGTCGTTAGAATCTCTCCCGCTTTCAGCGCAGTCTGACCCGGGCCTCGAAAAAACGCGGTAATGGGTATCTCACGACTCACTGCGCCAGTTGGTCCTTGTGCAGCTATGACTATCGCGGCGTCAAGGAGGATCAAAGGAACCGCAGTATCGGCGGCGGGTGAGGCGTTCACTAGGTTTCCGCCGATGGTGGCACGATTGCGTACTTGCGGGCACGCCACCTTTCCGGCAGCCTCGGCTAGTACCGGTGATGCCCGCTGGATGGTGGGATTTTCAGCTAGTTCATCAAGGGGTGTGCAAGCGCCCACACTGATGATGTTATCCTTACACTTGACGCCTTTAAGTTGTTCAATGTGTTTGGCATCAACGACGGTCTTTGGGGTAGGGTGTATGTTCTTAGTCCACCGTGGCATGAGGTCGGTCCCGCCTGCGAGGATCGTCGTATCGGGAGCGGCTGCTAATTCGAGCAGTTCATCAAGTGTCTTAGGTGAATAAAAGGCGCTGGTCGGCGTCATGATCTCGTTCTCTTTAATCTATAAATCTTTATATAATCCTAAGTTCGGACATCTCGACTAGAGGTCGGTCGGTTCCTCATATCGGCCATATACTTGAAGGAGGCATTTTGTGATTTCTCCAACAGTTGCGTAGGCTTTGACGGCTTCGATAATCGCAGGCATCACATTGCGGTCGGCGGTAGCGTCTTGCTCGACAGCGGTCAACGCGCGCTGCGCTGCCGCTTGGTCCCGCGTACTTTTAATCCGCTTTAACCGACTGAGTTGCGCGGTATGGGCCTCTTCATCAAAAGCGTGGTACTCAATCGGTCGTTCCTGCTCATCCATTTCATAGCAGTTGACACCAACTTTACGAACTTCGCCGCTTTGTTGTTTTTTCAACCGGAGGTATGCTTGCTTGGACACGGAATTTTGAATGTGGCCGTGCTCGACGGCGCTGACGATACCCCCTAGCGTGTCCACCTCTTTCATTTCAGCGAGAATTCGTTTCTCCATTTGGTTCGTCAGGGTCTCGACGTAGTATGACCCGGCCAGTGGATCAACCGTATCGCACAGGCCCATTTCTTCAATCAAAATTTGCATGGTGCGAAGCGAAAGTCGAGCGGCCTTTTCTGATGGAATCGTGTAGGCCTCGTCATAGCAACAAAGCGCCATGGTTTGCGTGCCCGAAAGAGCGCTAATCAGCGCATAATAAGCGCCTCGGACAATGTTATTCTCCGGCTGCTCGATGGTCAGCCCGGCGCCACCGCCACCGGCAATCATGCGCATCCACATCGATTTTGGATTCTTGGCATGGTAATCGTTTTTGATCATCGTGGCCCAGATCCGTCGGGCAGCGCGAAACTTGGCCACTTGCTCGAACAGATTTCCGTAGATGTCGAAATTGAACGATAATCGTGAGGCGAAGTCATCTATATCCATGCCTCTCTCGAGTACATGATCTATGTAAGCCTTGGCGATACAGAATGCGTAGGCAATTTCCTGAGCTGGATTGGCGCCCGACTCGCGAATGTGGTATCCGCATACGCTTACCGGGCTATAAAGCGGCGCGTGTTTTGCAGCGTGCATGATCGTGTCACCTACCAGTTTGATTGACTGGCGAACGGGGAAGACCCAAGTTCCTCGACCGATGAACTCCTTGAGGATGTCGTTTTGCGCAGTACCTCGAAGCTTGGATACGTCGTATCCGCGTTTTTCCGCAAGTGCCATATACATGGCAATAAGGGTGACGGCAGCCCCGTTGATGGTGAGTGAGACTGTAATTTTCTCCAGATCGATCTTATCGAATGCGATCTCGAAATCCTTCAAGGTGTCCACAGCCATCCCCACGCGACCTACTTCACCCTCCGCCATGGGGTCATCAGAATCCAGCCCCATCTGTGTCGGAAGATCAAAAGCTACATTGAGGCCGGTTTGCCCGTTCTGAATCAGGAACAGGAACCGTTCATTCGTCGTTTCCGGTGTTCAGAATCCGGCATATTGCCGCATGGTCCATGGGCGCTGGCGATACATGAGCTTATGGATGCCGCGTGTAAAGGGAAATTCGCCCGGCTTGCCAATGTGATCATATCCGCCGCTGGCGATCACCTCGGCGTCAGTGTAGACCGGATCGATTTCGATGCCGGTCTCGTTAAACACCTTCGGTAGTTTGGGTTCTTGCTGAATACTCATGAGACATTCTTTCGAATAAAATCGGCTACCGAATCAAGCGATGCGCCGACCGGGAAAATGCCGTCAACACCAAGTTCCTTCAAGGACGCCACGTCTTCTTCGGGAATGACACCGCCGACCAACCAAAGGATATCACCAAGCTCGCTCTGATCCCATATCGTTTTCAGCTTTCTGCAAAAGGGCAGGTGCGCGCCTGAGAGCAGGGACAGGCCGACGACGTCGACTTCCAGTTCCTGGGCTTGGCGAATGATCTGCTCGGGAGATTTTCTCAAACCGGTATACGTCACATCAAACCCGGCGTCCATCAAAGAGCGGGCTATAATCTTCGCACCAACGTCGTGACCGTCCAAACCCGGCTTGGCCACAAGCACACGGATTTTTCTACCGTCAATCATGCAGTATCATCTCCACCTATTGATGTCTTGGTTTGATAGGGTCATCATATTGTCATTTCTTTGGCAATCAGGAGTTTGAGAATTTCGCTCGTGCCACCTCCGTAGAGCGTGAACCGAATGTCACGAAGATATCGTTGTGCTGCGAATTCCATGGCGAACCCATACGAACCCAGAATACGCGTAGCCTTGTCACAAATAGCTACGGCGCGTTCAGTGGCGAAGAGTTTAGCCATCGCCGCCTCCTTCCGATGAGGTTGTTCGTTGTCCCGAAGCCATGCAGCATAGTGTACCAGATGCGTGGCCGCCTCTAGTTCAGTTCCCATTTCCGCTAGATGGGTTTGGATAGCTTGGAACCGGTTGATCGACCTGCCGAAAGCTTTGCGCTGCGCGGCGTATTGCTGCGCGTCATCCAGGGCGGCTTGCGCAACACCGAGCGCTAGCGCGCCGGTAAGAATGCGCACGTCGGAGAGAACGCGTCGCAAAGCATCTTCGCCTTCCCCTACATCGCCGAGGCGGTGATCATCGGGCACCAGGCAGTCATCAAAGAAGACCTCCGATGTAGGCGATGCCCGTACACCCATTTTTTCAATCTTTCTGCCGACTTTAAGCCCGGGAAAGTCGCGTTCTACCAGAAAAATCGTTAGACGTTTCTCGGCGCCCGTCCGGGCAAAGACGGTGAAGAAATCGGCGATCGGTGCCGAGGTGATCCATGTCTTCTGACCCGTAATACGGTAGCCCTCCGGAGACTTTTGGGCAGAAGTGGCTATGGCTGAGAGATCGCTCCCGGTATCGGGTTCCGTAATGCATATGGTGCCGATCTTCTCGCCGCGAATGGCGGGCTTGAGTAAACGCTCACGGATATCGGCATTGCCGAACTCGTGCAAAAAATGCGTACCCATCACTGCTTGCATACTGGCGGATACTGCTAACGATAGAGAACCACGCGCCACTTCACGAATGGCTAAACAAAATGTTAGTAGGTCACATCCGACGCCGCCGAGAGACTCCGGATAGCGTAGCCCGAAACATCCGATCTCGGCTAACTTGTTGAACAATTCTTGCGGGAACTCTTGCGCTTCATCCATGGCAGACGCGCGCGGTCGAATCTGCTCATCGCAGAATCGTGCGAACACGTCACGCAACTGTTGCTGATCTTCGGATAGTGCAAAATTCATGCAGTTGTTCAATCCTTTTTGGTGCCCCTCGAACGAAGTTCAGCCGTTGCGGCATCATCTAGTGCAAAAGACCGCCCATCCACGACAACGCCATAAGACTGGCGTGCGGCTTCGATGGAAATGATGCCGTTTCTTACTTCCGCAGCTACCAGTGCCGCCGGTCGCAAGAAGGGATCACCGTATCCGCCGCCGCCACCGGCTACTTGCCTGTAAAGCGTTTTACTTGGAACGCCGGTTATCAAGTCGAGGCCGAGCGGTATGTGCTCCTTGCCGTCCGGATAGCGCAGCGAGATCGCATTGAGGCTACCCGGTCCGCCTCCACGCAATCCGAATGCTGGTTCAACGTCCCCGTCGCCGAAGATAACCAATTGTGTGTCGTCTGAACCGATCTCAAACTGTGTTTCAACACCAAGACCACCGCGCCACTGCCCGGCGCCAGCTGAGTCACGCAAGTATTCGTGTTGAATAAGCAGGTGGGGCGTCTGCTGTTCGAACATCTCATAGTCTTGATCGAGCAGTCCACCGGCTGCGTCGATCATGCCAATGTGATCGTATCCATCCACGCCGCGCATCGCGCCCGATCCGCCTTTTAGCCCCATGAAGCAAATGTCGACGTACTTGTCGTTACTGCGCGGGTCCAGGCCGGTTGTCAGCGAACAAAGCAGATGATTCCATCCGGCGGTTATCCGTTCAGGTACGATGGGAGCCAGTGCCCGTGCGATGGCATCGGCATTGGCCGGGCATAGGTGGTTACCATAGGTGGTAGCCGCCGGGTAGGACGCGTTGAGAATAGTCCCTTCCGGTATGATGATCCGAATAGGTTGCACCATGCCTTGGTTGTGTGGGATATCCGGGTTAACCATCTGTAGAAACGTTAGAACTGCAGCTGACGCACTGGATGTATACGTTCCGTTGACAAAAGCGTTCGTTTGTTCATAGGTATCAGAATAGTCAAACGTGACGGTCTCGTCTTCGATGATGACCTTGACACGAATCTTGTATTGCTTGCCTTTGTTCCTGCCGTCGTAGTAGACGGTCGATTCACCCAGATATGCCCCGTTGGGAAAGGTCTTGATTTCAGCTTCCATCATGCGTTGCGTCGAGGCGAACATCGCCGCTTTATTTGTCTCATAACACGCGAGACCATATTTCTTCAATAGGTGCAACATGCGTCGCTCGCCGACGACACACGAACCGATTTCGGCACGCATATCATGTTGTACGATATCGAAGCGAATATTCGCAAAGATCAAATCCCAAACGTCCTGGCGGAACTTTCCTTTCTCGTACACTTTGACGGGCGGAATACGCAACGCCTCCTGCCAGACTTCGGTAGCGTTGGGGTTGTACCCGCCGGCGACGGCACCGCCAATGTCCGCCTGATGTCCCTTGCAGGCTGACCAGGCGACGAGACGATCTTCGAAAAAGATGGGCTTGTAGACCGCTACATCGTTGTTCTGATTACCCATACTGAACACATCGTTATGGAAGATGACGTCGCCGGGATAAATGTCATCGCCGAAATACTTGATAATGTATTTGCAAACGGGACCAAGCGAGAAGGACAGGATAGGGAGGTTCTCGGTTTGTTCCAACATGTTGCCTTCAGCGTCGTACACACCTGTTACAAAATCCTTGGCCTCGCAAAGAATGGGCGAACGCGTCGTTTGTTGCAGGCAGATACTCATCTCGTCCGTGAGTGATTTGAAGGCTCGGGCAAAGACGGAAACCAGGATCGGATCGACCTTGCTCATGATAGCTGTCTCCTGCAGTGCCGGGGACAGCTTCTCTTGCGCGCCTCTTTCGAAAACGACAAAGCTGCCGTATTGGTCACACATGCAATCAAAGGTTGCGGTTAACAGCAAGGTAGTATTCACCTGTTCAATGATGGCAGGCCCGACTATACGGTTACCGTGACGCGTCTTGTGGCCGTCGTAGACCGATACCGTTCTTAACTCCTTCTCCTCTGGGAGAAAGATACGTCGTTGACACTTGATGGCCCCAGAGGCGTCCGGTCCAGCATAGGCCTCCTCTTCGTATGCAGGTTTTTCAGTGATACCCGTGGCTCGTACGCGCACATTGATTAGCTCAATGGGGACGCCCTCACGCTCAAGCGAATAACCATACATGCGTTGATGCTCAGCGTGAAAAGCCAACGCAATGGCCTCGGCGTCAGCACTACGAATCGTGTCCATAGAAACAGCAAACGATACTTCATGGTATTGCTTGGCATACCGGCAATCGAGGTTGATGACATAGCGGCGGTGGTGTTCCCCTGTGTTCCCCTGTGACAGAAGTCTAGCACCTTCATCGATCATGGTGTCGATCCGAGCTTGGAGAAATTGAAAATCGATTACATCCAGTACGGATACGTATGAAGTGACGAAGTCGTGACGCAGATCACTGTGAAGCATGCCCGCCGCACATAAAATGGAGGATTCACGAGGTACGATAAACAATGGAATCTCCAATTCATGACAAATCATGCAGGCGTGAAGTGGGCCAGCCCCGCCCGCTGCGACAAGGGGAACGTCTCTGGGATCGAAACCGCGCTTGACGGAAATGGCACGCACGCCCTGTGCCATATTTGTGTTAATGACACGGTACATACCGGCTGCGGCGGCTTCTACCGAAAGACCTAATGGGCTGGCGATTTGTTCTTCAATCGCGTCCCGCGCAGCGGCGGCATCCAGCTTCATTTTACCCCCGGCAAAGAAATCCGGAGCCAGATAACCCAGGGTAAGGTCTGCGTCGGTACACGTGGGTAGCTTGCCCCCTTTGCTATAGCAGACGGGGCCGGGGGTGGCACCGGCGCTTTGCGGACCCATACGCAGCATGCCACCTTCGTCGATCCAACCGATACTGCCACCGCCGGCACCGATAGTAACGATGTCCAACATCGGTAGGGCGATGCGGTACCGATTAATTTCTCCTCCGGTTACTACGCTCGGTGTACCGTCTTGCACGAGCGCTGCATCAAAGCTCGTTCCACCCATATCCACCGTGATGCAACTGTTGTGCCCGTGGTGGCGGACGTAGCCCAATCCTGCTTCCGGACCGGCGGCGGGGCCGGAAAGAAGGGTTCGCGCCGGGCATTGCCGGGCAAGCGCCGGAGACATCACGCCGCCGTTGGATTGCATGACCAACAGCAGACCGCCAAAGTCAATGTCCTTTAAGCGTTGCAATAACCGATCCAGATATCTGCTAAGTTTAGGGCCTACGTATGAATTCAACACGGTTGAACTAACCCGGTCATAGAAACGAATGGAAGGAAGTAGGTCTGAGGATACGGTTAAATAGGCACTAGGTAAGAGGTCTCGCAGCAGGCTCCCCGCTTGCCTTTCATGGTCGGCGTTAGCGAACGAATTCATGAAACATACCGCTACAGCCTCGACCTTTTCATCCTTGAACAGGCGGATCGCCGCGCGAATGTCTTCTTCGTTAATTGGTTCGAGCATATCGCCGCGGTAGTTCAGCCTGCCTCTAACCGGCATCCTGAGGTATCGAGGTACTAGTGGTGGGACGTTGGTAAATCGGTTGTTGTATTGTTCTTCGCGAATGCCACGGCGCATTTCTAGTGCGTCACGCACACCGGCTGTCGTCAGTAATCCTGTCTTGGCACCATGACCGGTCAATACGGCGTTGGTAGTTACGGTCGTTCCGTGGACAATGGTATCGACCGTGCGGGCAAACTCCGTCACTGACAGATTCATACTCTCGGCGATTTCACTAAGTCCATCAATCAAACCGGCGGATGGATCTTCAGGTGTCGACAACACCTTGTGTATTTGTGGTTGCGTACCCTTCCCGGTGACCAGGAAGTCGGTAAACGTACCGCCCACATCAATGCCGATGTTGAAGCTCATGGCCTGTGGTTCCCAATGGTACATACCTCACCGATTTTTTGGCCTGCGCAGAAGGCTGCCGTACTGAGTTTTTGACGATTCTTCGGCGTATTGTTGGTCATCGTTTCAAGGAATGTCTCGGCGGAGCAAGGGAGTACATCTGACGAGAACAGGCATCCGAGCATAACCATATTCATAGCCTTTTCGGATCCGATCTGCGCAGCCAGCGCCGTGGCATCAAAGGCTATCACGCCGGTTGTTATGGCACTGAGATTCTTTTGAAGCTGTCCGATGTCCGGGTATTCTCCCGTGCCGGTTTTTAACACCGATTCGATCGCCAATGTAAAGGGGATAACCGGACAAGTATTCATGTAAACCAGCGTACGCGACGACATGAACGGCATCGCACGTACCGTTTCGACCGGCTCAAGACCAATCACGATGTCAGCGCCGCCGGTTGCGATGACCGGGCTGAATGCACCACCAATGATGATTGAGGATTGCACTGATCCTCCGCGCTGCGCCATGCCGTGCAATTGACCGCTGATCACGTCGTAACCACATGCCACAAAACAATCGCACAGCAAGCGAGCGACCGTTAGTACGCCTTGTCCTCCGGTTCCAACGATGAGGATGCGCCAACAGGATCGATCTGGTAAGTCGTTGCTCAAGAGCGACAGGCTCCTTCCACTTCGACGGCTGTGATGGCGCCGTGTTTGCATATCTGAGCGCACAAGTCGCAACCGTCACAAAGCGCTTGATCGATGACGTACTTTCCGTCCGTGACCATAATAGCCGGACATCCCAACGATCGAACGCAGAGTGTGCAACCATTACAGAGTTCGTCGGAAACCACATAAGCGGGCCGTTTTCGATTTGAAGAAACGCGCCGTTCATAAACCACGCACGGTGAGGAGAAGACAATGGCATTGACACCCTTGCCTAGTTTCGCATGCTTGAGAGCAGCTAAGGCCTGTGCCTCGCAAAACGGATCGACAGTTGTAACATCGGAGATGCCAAGTCCACGAACCGCGTTTTCAATGATCAGTCGACCGGGGCGATCAACATCTTCGGCGGTAACATTCAGTGGCTTATTGTTCGTTGTCTCGTTGTCTGTTACCCAACTGGGCTGGAACCCGGTCATAGCCGTGACATGATTGTCGAGAATAATTACGGTGATGTCGTCGTTGGCCTGCAAGGCGTTGACCAGTACGGGTAGCCCGCTATGAAAAAAAGTTGAGTCTCCGATAAAAGCCACGGTTCGTTTCTTGGTGGTACGGGAGATAGCCGACGCCTGACTAATCGAGGAACCCATGCACAGTAGTATGTCGCACGTGTTCAACGGCTCGCCATAACCAAGTGTGTAGCAACCAATGTCGTTGCTATACACCGTCCGTTTGCCAAACACCCTGTTAACCAAGCTAAAGCTCGCTCTGTGGGAGCATCCAGGGCAAAGGACCGGCGGTCTGGCGGGAAGCTCGGGCACGGCTACGGTGCGTTGTTGTCTTTCACCGAGCTTCAGGTAGCGGCGAACAGCGTCCTCGACGAGATCAGGTGTATATTCAAACTCGATCGGAAAATATCCGGTGTGCTTGCCGAGTATGGGAAGCAGACGACCCGACCGAAATGCCGTCAAGCTGATCCATTCCTCAATGAAAGGAGTTAATTCCTCGACGACGAGTACGGATTCTACCGACGCAAGAAAATCGAGCAGGATAGACTCGGGGATGGGGTAGGCACCGATTTTCTGTAGCGTGACCGCGTCCTCCAAGCCGAGATCGGCGATGACTTGCGCTGCGTAGGCATAAGCTATGCCACCGGCGATGATGCCCTTTGGTCCGCTTCCCGTTCGTGGAAAGAACGCGCTGGATTGCAACAACTTTTCCGCGTGCTGATATCGTAGCGTCAGTTCTTTGCGCATCCTACGCGCGTTACCGGGGATGGGTACGTATCGCGTAGGGTTTTTGTTGAACGCCAACTTGTTTTTTTGTTCCGGGAAAGTGCCGAGTTCAACCATGCCGCTGCTGTGACAGATCCGCGTGGTAGGACGCAAGATAACGGGAAGCCGAGTTGATTCCGACAACTCGAACGCATATTTCGTCATGCGGAGGGCGTCTTGAGGCGATGCAGGATCGAAGATCGGGTAGTAAAGGAAGCGATTAAAATGGCGATGATCCTGCTCATTGGGGCTTGTTAGAAGCGAAGGTTCACCGGCGGAAACAATGACCATACCGCCTTCCACACCGACATAGGGCATCGTGGCGACCGGGTCGCCTGCGTAGCTAAGACCAAGGTGTTTCATGGCACACATTGATCGCGCGCCGGTAAGGCTAGCCGCGAAAGAAATCTCGACGGCTATCTTTTCGTTGATGGAATATTCAAAAAATATGCCCTCATCTTCAGCGAATTGCGCGAAAGTGTCGCCGATCTCTGATGACGGTGTGCCGGGATAACATGCGAAGAACTGAACGCCGGCCTCCAGTGCACCGCGTACGATCGCCAGATTACCGAGCATACAAACCCGCTGCCCCTCACCGGTTTGCAGCAATTCATGTGGTCGACGCTCGCTCATACTCGTTGCCTTACAACTCTGGGCTTTTATCACATGGCATACCTGCGCGGAGACCGACAGGTACATCAGCTTTCTACCAATGAAAAAACTCGTTCGCCTTCCGCGATCACTTCAATCGGTCATTGGGGCATAACATCCTATGCCTGTGCGAGTCTGCGTCTTTGGTAGACTCAACCGTCGCACGGCAACGGATGAAAGCCGCATAGGCTAGACGATATGCCGCAATGAACATATATCTAGCTCCATGTAGTTTATACAAGAATAGTGATTCGCCAAGTGCTCAGGTGTAGAAGTCGATGCGTTTTCCCGGCTTTTTGTTCCTTCTTGATCTACCACCCAGGAGAATCTACGCCTTAAGGGAGACTACTGAGATATCTCACCAATACACCCTTGAGCAATCGGCTCAGCCTCCGACGAATGCACCGGCGCAGTGTGTGTCCAAACAGGAACTATATGTGGCTCATCATGTTACCTGAGCGACCAACATGTTCATGGATGTAAACCAATCATCGTATCAATGCGACATACGCAATAGTAGCGTGTACCGATTTAACATACTCTTCGGGCTACTACACGTAAGCCATCCGTTGTTGGCAAGACGTACTGAATAGACGATTGTAGAGAACAACGCGCGTGACGCATTACGGCTCCCGCAATACATCACCCAAGGCGTTATCGCTGAAGGTGTTAGCCGTGTCGATGTCATCGTTGACAAAAGCTTCCTTATCCAGCCAGATGCCGTAGGTACTGCTGCTGCGGATGATCGAGTTTGTGACGTCGATACGAACCTCGTTCGGCGTACCGAAGTCCTCTAGCATCAAATTTCCTTGAGCTCCGGCTGTGAAGTTAGCTCCACCACCGTATTCCACTGTGACATAGTCCAATTGATTGTCGAAGGAAGCTGAGTCACGTAGGTAGATGCCAGCCCAAAATCCGGGTATCGCCTGTTCCCCGGTAAAGATGATCGGATCGGCGAGTGTTCCGATAGCGATTAACGATCCGTCGGAACGCACCTCCAGGCTAGCGCTTTGTTGAAAGACCACTTGTACGCCCGGGTTAACCGTCAATGCTGATTCGACGATGAAACGATCCATGATCAAGAAATCCACATCGATGGCTTGCAAGGTTTGCGGCGTAGCCATGGTGTTCCCCTCGACCAGTATGGCGTCGATGTCATTGCCGGTGTATTGGCCGGTGGCGTCGATGATTCCTGTGACACTGGCGAAAATGTAACCCGTACCCATCGTATTGGCCGTGACGGTATTGTTGGTGAAATTGTCCACCTGGGAAGCAGCGTCAAAATAAAAGCCATATGAACTGCTTTCGCGCAAGGTGCAGTTGGTAATAGTGGCTCGTACTGCTGTGGAGCTACTGAAATCCTGCAAGGCCACATTGCCTTGGGCGCCTGCCGAAAAGTCTCTGCCTCCGCCATATTCCACCGTAACGTAGTCCATCCGATTGTCGGCCAATGTTGAATCACGGAAGTATACGCCGTTCCAGAACCCGCGCATCTGTTGCATTCCGGTCATTAAAATAGGATTATCTGCAGTACCGGCGGCATCAAGTATGCCCTCCGATTCGATTTGGAGTTTGGTATCGGCGTCGAAATTCATGGTTGTTCCCGGAGTGATTGTCAGCGTGGCTCCATTCTCAATGACAATATCATCCGTGACGTCATAACACCCCGCAGCCAGTGTTGTGTCCGTTGTGATGTTGCCCGACAATGGCAGGCAAACAACGATCGGGGTCATCCCGTTAGGTGCAGGGCACCCCAACAGACCGACGATCGTTACTACACTTAGGCTCAGCATGGAAAACACTCGGACGCAAGAGGGTTTCCGAACTCGATTCATCGTTTGCTCCTTTATTAAAATAAATATTACGTATGTCACACAGAGAGGTGTGTCCTCTCTATCTGATGTAAACCACAAATGTTGTACCATATTGTGATGTGGGTTTTTATACCTCCGAAATAGCATACGGTGGTCTTTGTCATGGTACAGCGATTATTCTACTTTCCCTTTCGATCAAACATACAAAGTCGTCGCATGCACACGGCATACGGATATTCTAGAGCATCCTCCCAAGCGTTGCTTTTCGATTGGGAAGCGAGTAAAATATAAGTGTTCACATAATCAAGCAGCAAAGATATGTCAAGGAATGCAAATGTCCTGCCCTACGAGTTCTTTCAAACGACCACCAAGAATTTAGCGAAAAAGCTACTCGGCACCTTCCTCGTCCACAAGACTGACGAAGGTACAACGGTGGGGCGAATTGTAGAGACGGAAGCCTATCTCTCCAAAGGTGATCCTGCTTGTCATGCCAGTCGAGGTAAGACGAAACGTAATGCGGCCATGTTTGGACCACCTGGTTGTGCATATGTCTATTTTATCTACGGCATGTACCATTGCTTTAATGTTGTGAGTGCCAAAGAAGACGTGGGGGAGGCCGTGCTCATCCGAGCACTCGAACCGGTAGAAGGACTGTCACTCATGGAGAAGCGACGTAAAACGACTATTCGAAATAACCTGTGCAATGGTCCTGGGAAACTGGTACTCGCGATGGGGCTGGATGATCGTCATAATGGATTATCTCTTCTACAAGGTGAGGCTCTGTCGTTATGCTCGTCAGACAGTTATCCAGAAGACATTGAATCTCGATTTACGATTGTCACGACAACGCGGGTAGGTATCTCGAACGCTACTGATCTACCACTTCGGTTCTATGTTAAGGAAAGTGAATCTGTTTCTAAGAAGTAACGACTATCGCGTCTAAGAGGAAACTTTTCTGGATACACGATTTAACAAAACCTAATCTAACCATACTCTGTGTGCCAACTCAATCACCCCGACACTTTTTGGGGGGTTGGACGAGGTGGGTTGGATAAGCGTTGTCGAAATAGGGCCGCCTTGGCCGGTTGGTTAGTGGCTTCGTAGAAATTGACGATGCGTTGCAACGCGCTACGCGTGAAGGGGGCTGTGGTGCCTTTGGCTTTTTCGATTCTTTCGTAGCTAGATAGAAGTAGAGGTTCAGCTCTTTCATATTGCCCCATGTTAGTCAGGCAACCACCGATAAGTGTTTCAATTTCAGCGATTCGCCAATGGTTGTTATCCACAAGGGCTTTTCTCATACTGAGCGCATCTTCCAGGATGGGTAGGGCTGTATTGCTATTTCCGTTTGCCAGGTACGAGTAACCAAGATTTTGCATGACAATCGTGACCCAAAAATGACCCTCGCCGAGCGTTTCTCTGTAAATATCGGCAGCGTCTCGGAATAGCGGAATGGCCTCGTCGAATCTTCCTGCGCGCCTGAACATGCCGGCGAGATTGTTTAGTGTCGTACCTACGTCACGGTGTCTAGTTCCGAGTGTTTTTCTTTGAATGTCTAGCGTTTCGCGATATAGAGGTTCAGCAGCTTGGTAATCACCTTTGGATTCCAAGAGCGTGGCGAGGTTGTTCAACACCGCGGCGAGGTCGGGGTGTTCGGGGCCGAGTACGCGGCGTGAGATGGCCAGCGCTTCGCGGAAGAGAGGTTCGGCAGCTTCGAATTGGCGACGTTCTCGCAAGAGCGTGCCGTAAGCCTGCAAGGCGCTAATCAAATTGGGATCGTCAACGTCGGCATTGGCCCGTCGAATGTTAAGGGCTTCGCGTAACAGCGGTTCCGCAGCTTCATATCCCTCGTTGGATTTTTGGTTCATCAGCTGTTGACCGAGGTTAATGAGATTGGATACCAAGGCAGGGTCAGTAGGGTTCAGTGTGTCCCGGTTGATGGCTAAAGCGTCTCGGTAGTACTTCTGCGCCTCGTCCGCTTTTCCGATAGATTCAAGCACCATGCCGAGGGAGTTGTAGGCAACGGCCAATTGGGGATGCTGCGGGCCTAAGTGCTTTTCCCAGATTTTGATAGCGCTTTTTATCGCGGTTTCGGAGGCTGTATAATCACCCTTTATCCGCAGTATCCGTGCGAGCTGTTCGAGGCACTGGGCAACTTGTGGATCGTCATTACCAAATAATGTGCCACGTAAATTGAGCGCGGCCTGTGTATGAGATTCAGCTTGATCGTATAGGGCGATGCTTGCGTAGGTGTTGCCAATGGTCATGTGTAGTGTCGCAGCGACATCAGGATGATCCCCAAGCTCCGCGTCAATACGTTTGGCGGCTGAATCAAGAGCTTCGCGTATGAGTGTGACATCACGTCCCCGGGCAATCTGAGGATTAACCGAACTGAGCGTGTCTTGGAGAAAACTACTGACTCGTTGTGCCGCCAACTTCGCGCGGTCCGCTTGGATATAGAGCGCACCACTGGTGATGATTCCTCCAAGCAAGGAGAGGGTGACGGCGATGACGGCAGTGACGAGGAGCTTGTTTCGAGAGACAAATTTCACACTACGATAACGAAAGGTGTCCGGTCTGGCTAACACAGGCAAGCCCGCGCGATGGCGATGTAAATCATCGACAAACTGCTCAACGGAGGTATATCGCCGCTGAGGATCCTTACGTAAGGCCATGAGAATGATGTTATCAAGGTCGCCTGATAATCGCCGCACTAGATGTTTGTTGATCTCTCCGTGTGCATGAGCTTCCGAACCGGTGCTTTTCGATTTGGCGTTGGCGCGGGCCACGGCGGTGCTGGGTCTGGTTGGCTCCTCTTCACAAATGACTCGCTCGATGGCCTGAAGAGAGTGGCTATCCGTGTTATATGGTCGTTGGCCGGTAAGCAATTCAAAGAGAATAACGCCCAAGGCATAAACATCACTGGTTGTCGTGACGCGATCACCGCGTATCTGCTCGGGGCTGGCGTAAGCAGGGGTAATGAATCGCTGGCTGGGGGTGGTCACCTCAATGGTGTGGGCTATGCCATCGGAGTTTAAGACTTTGGCGATACCGAAATCAAGTAGCTTCGGTGTTCCATCCCGTGTAACGACGATGTTGCTAGGTTTAAGGTCTCGATGGACGATCAAGTTTTGATGAGCGTACTTGACCGCATCGCAGACGGTATCAAAAAGTTGTAAGCGTTGATCGATGTTAAGTTTAAGATGGTTGCAGTATTTATCAATGCATTGGCCTTCGACGTATTCCATGACCAAATAAGGGAGGCCTGTGTCGGTGGCGCCGCCATCGATGAGCCGTGCGATGTTGGGATGTTCCAAGGTGGCAAGTACTTGACGCTCGCTACGGAAACGGCGCAAAATGTCATCTGTATCCATGCCGCGTTTAATGAGTTTGACAGCTACTTGTTTTTTATACTGATCGTCGTCGCGGACGGCGAGGTATACGGTGCCCATACCTCCTGAAGCAATGTACTTAACTAAACTGTAAGCGCCGACTCGTCTCCCAATGGGGCTATTCACCTCATCGTGAGAAGTGTTCAGCGGTTCTTCGAGGCGAAAAGCAGACCCCAAAGCCGGTGTGGCCAGGAATTCGGCTACTTGTCCATCGCTACTAAGCAGGTTGTTAACTGCCTGTAGAAGCGAGTTGTCGTCGCCGGTTGCTTCGCGAAGGTATTCTTCACGCAAAGCCGGTTCGAGCCGGTTGGCGGCGTGGAATAGTTCTTCGATCCGAGACCAACGTTCAGGTTCCATTGATGTCGTCTCGTTTGAGTTCGTCGTAAAGCCAAGCCCGGGCAAGGCGCCAGTCCCGTTCGATCGTGGCGTGCGAAACGCCAAGGACTTCAGCTGTTTCTGGAATGCTCAGACCGGCGAAATAGCGTAATTCAACAACGCGACTCTTACGTTCGTCGGTCTTGGCTAACTTGTCTAATGCGTAATCGAGGTTGGGAAGATCAACTTGGTCCGGTGTGGATTCGCAGTTGGCAAGTTCGATGGCGGTACGTTGATAATCTCCACCTCGTTTGGCAGCGTTGGTACGTCTGGCGTGATCGACAAGCACACGACGGATGACCGTAGCAGCCACAGCGAAAAAATGTGCCTTAGATTGCCAGTTGACTTCGGTTTGGCCAATGAGCCGTAGGTAAGCCTCATGCACCAAGGCCGTCGGTTGGAGCGTGTGTCCCTTTCGTTCATCGCGTAAATGGGCGGCGGCGAGCGAGCGCAATTCGTCGTAAACCAAGGTGAGAAGTTGATCTGCAGCCTCACGACGACCGTCCACAAGGTCAGCTAGTGCATGCGTGATTTGGTTGGGCGTAGAGTCCATGCTTATTACTTTTTTTAGAAAAAAATTTCACAATCAATGAGGGGATCGCGCCCCGAAATACGCGTTCCCTATTAGCTGGTTATGATTAAGGTGCAACGCTGCACGCTACCGGCATCAAGTTCCCAACACATCATAGCAGATGTCCGGAGCGGAGGGGATAATTGGCGGTTTAGACTGCCGAATAGCTAAAAATATCGGGCTATCGTACTACAAAAAGTGAAAACTTCTGGCAATGACGAGCAGAACAATGACGTTATGGTTGCCGGTTGAATACTCGGACGAGGAGGAAACGACGTGAAAAAAATAATGGTTATTCTGATATTTGGCGCAATACTTTTTGCCCGGCAAACCGCCGCCGGTGCGAATCTGGCATCCGCACTATTCACCTATCAGGGCCAACTCAAATTAAGTGGCGTTCCGGTTTCCGAAGAGTGCGATTTCGAGTTCACGCTATGGACGCATGAAACCAGCACGGTACCGACCGATCAAGTGGGGCCGACTCTCATCTTTGATGGTGGTGTAGGAAACGCACTACCTATCCAGGTCAGCCAGGGCTTATTTACGGCGCCACTCGATTTTGGTGCCGACGCCTTTGACGGTGAGCCGCGTTGGCTTGAAGTCGCGGTAAGTTGTCCAACAGGAGTGGGCGTATACACCACCCTCTCCCCGCGCGATCCCATCACCATGACACCCTACGCAGCTCAGACACGAGGTATTCATGTGACGGAAAACGGCGATGTAGGCATCGGTACTACAAATCCTGACGCGCTGGTGCATATCGACGGTGTCAACGGGGATTTGTTTCATGTGGGTGATTTATCCGGCATGACCGTGACAGACCAAGGTGAAGTGGGTATCGGTACTAATCGCCCTAATGCAAAGCTCGACGTAACATCTAGGACCACCACGGGGGCCATTTTATCCGTGACCGGCTCCGGAAGGCCTTTAGTGGAAGTAGAGGGAACATCCACAGATTCGATTATGTCTGTGACGGGTACGGCAAGTCGCTCACTCATAGCTATTAATGGTAGAGCCCAAAGCCTATTAGAGGTGCGTGGTGAAGGCTTTGAACACGGCAACCACATCGCCTTTTTTGATAATATTGGAACTTCGTTAGCTGACGGCATTGCCATACGGATAGGAAACAACAATACAAACAGAGAAAACAACTTCATAACTTTCCTCAATGGCCAAGACCTTGTAACAGGTAGAATCGAAGGCTTTGATTTGGAATTCGGTGATTGGATCGTTCCACCGCCAATACCGGATATCGGTGTTACCATCGACCCCGCTATCTCATACAACCCAAATTGGTTGAACCCAGGGTCTTTGCCGACCGCCACTCTAAATCGAGGAACCCTGCCATCGCTCACATTCAATCCCGGTGCCTTGCCGACAGCCACATTCACTCGAGGTACCCTCCCGACTCTTTCGGTAACGGGCGGCGCGTTGCCGTCACTTAGTTTTAGTGCCGGGCAATTACCATCCTTGACATTCAATGACGGGTCAGTTCCAAGTTTTTCTGCCACTACCACAACCATTCTAGGTGTTCGCGTCATGACCGGATTCTCCTTCAGCGCAGGGTCTACGCCGTCGGCTACTTTCAATGATGGCTCACTTCCATCATTAACCTTTAATCGAGGCTCCTTTCCCAACATCAGCTTGAATCGCGGCACGCTTCCTTCCTTGAGGTTCACGGGTGGGGCATTGCCATCTGCCATTTTTACCAGAGGTACACTGCCGTCGCTCTCGTTCAGCGGTGGTTCTTTGCCATCGATTCTGGCCCCACCTATAACCGTTGGCAATCCGTCCATTGTCTTCGATTTACCTACACGACTTGAACTTGATGCCTTGTATTGTTGGGCTATCGAAACGGGTAATAGTGACTTTGTTCAGTTAGACCCGGTGAGCGTGGCAGTAACGGCGCTCAAGCAAGATGTTATCAGAAGGTGTAAGGATGAGGGCGTAACCTACGGCTCTAAAGGCGCGGACTACGCTGAATGGCTTCCAAAACTTAATCCCTCCGATCAGTTCCAGTTTGGTCAGATCGTTGGTGTTCATGGCGGTAAAGTTAGCCTCAAAACCGAAGGCGCAGAGCAAATTATGGCTATCTCTCGCGCCCCGGTTGTTATCGGTAACGTCCCGGCAAAAGAAGACGAACACGCCAACGTAACCGTGGGTTTCATGGGACAGCTACCTGTTGTCGTTCATGGTACGGTTCACGCTGGCGACTACATCATCCCCTCAGGTCGAGAGGATGGTACGGCGGTGGCTATCTCTCCAGGCAAGCTTCAACTTGAACATCTTGATCGTACATTGGGCCGTGCATGGTCTGATTCAACCAACGATATTTTTAGTCTCATCAACGTAGCCATCGGGCTTAATGGTAATGAACCCAAGATCATCCTTACGCGGCAGCAACAACGCATCGATGCTCAGGATAAGCAACTATCCGCACTTGTGGCTGAAAATGCCAGACTGCTGGCTCAATTGAATGCATCAAACGATCAAATGGCCACCATGATGACAGCTATCGAACGCATCGAGCAGAACATGCATGTTCGGCGAGAGTGTCGACGACCTGCGGAAATGGAATTGGTTACGCGATAATAAGTCAAGTATCGACTCATTCGGCATCAACTTATCATGATAGTATGCATAGCTTGAGAACAAATATGAAAACCAAACGAATGATAGCTACGACGTGGATAACTTTAGCCTCGTTAACCCTACTGGCATCAGCTGGTGAACCCGGGTACAAAATCACCCGACAGACCATCGACGGCGGAGGTGTCATGCGTAGCGCTGGCGGTGAATTCGAGCTATCCGGTACTCTTGGCCAGCATGATGCGAGCGTTATGACCGGGGGTGCTTTCGAGTTAGCCGGTGGGTTCTGGAATGGTCAGTCAGACACCGATTGTAACGAAGATGGCCTTGTTAGTATCCTCGATCACAAGGCGTTCGTGTCCTGTCTACTCGGGCCTAATGGTGGCATCGCCACTGGTGCGTGTCCCTGTTTTGACGTGGATCGTGACGCAGACATTACCCTAAGTGATTACGCCAAATTACAGGCTGGATTCACTGGGCAATAGTGGCATTTGAACGGTTGTGCGATGGGCGTGACATTGTTCTCGCCTGTTTACGGGCAACTCGGCACACACGTTCCGGTTTCACAGCCCGTCACTCCAAAGCCGAATGGATCTATCGCGAACGCTCTGACTTCTCGTAAGACGTCTGCACTGTTAAGTACGCCTTGAGGAGCCTGACCGTCATTATCAACCCGTGAGATATGCGGGGCATCAGGGTCCAACTGGAATCGCTTCACCACGGCTACGATGTCCGTTGTGTTAACGATATTATCCGGTGCGGTCCAGATGTTGCCCACAAAGCTACCCACCAGATCACCGAATTGTCGAGGTGATGGAGCAGCCGTCGTAAACACGGATAGTGGCGCCGTGAATATGGCATCATCAGTAGTTGCTTCGATCAGATACTCATTACCCGGCACAATCTCGCAGCCATGAACATGAATCACCGAGTCCGTCCATGCGCAATACTCAGCCGTAGATACAAGCGATCCTATCTTACCTTCAGTGTTCACATCATCTAAAGCACACGACACATAGTAGGATGAACCCGCGCCAATTCTAGTCACTCGATATGCCACGTTAGGATTGACGTTTGTGCTGGGATTAAAGGATATATAACGGTCTTTCGTTACATGATACGGCGGCAGCGCGGAGGCCGGAGGTTGTAATACACACTCGTCCGGAATAAAATCACAATTTACATCAAAGCTTGATCCAAATGGGATGATGTCCAGTCGATCAAGAATACCATTTCCGTTGCAATCAACTTCGCACTCGTCGGGGATACCACTACCGTCTACATCCAAGCTAAATCCGGAGGCTATATCACAATCGTCGGTAAGTAGATTGAAATTGCAATCTTGAGCAAAACCGTCGATGAAATCGAATCCCGTTGCAAACTCCAATCCATGATCATTGCCGCCTATGTGCGTTTTACGAAAAAGACCCGTGCATACATTGTATTCGAACATGCGTGCGTCGGTCAGATGGGACGCTGCTACGTGATCATCTGTTAAGTTGGTGACACCGGGTGATGAGCTACTGGAGCTATAAAGCGTGCCCGTGCGAGCTACAAACACATGGCCGTTTGGGCCTACGCGAATACCCCAGGGGCTATCCTGTGTGATAGCTGTACCAGTTCCAACCTGTGCCCACTTTCCTAGGGCAGCGCCGGTCGGCCATGCGTATTCGAGCACTTCATCCGTGCCATAACTCGCCACCAACAAGTTACCATCCGCTTTGAATGTCAGACCTTTCGGCTGAGTGAGTTGTGCATTGTCAGCTACATTAACGAATATACTGTCGAAGGCTCCTGTCGTGGCATTGAATTTGAGAATGCTACCATTGCCGAAGCCACCGGTGTCACTCGTCACATACAAAAAACCATCAGGCCCCTTGGTGATTCCGAAGGGGGAGGTAAGACCGCCGGAACCGGCGCTGATAAACGTTCCCAGTGATGCACCGGTCGTTGCGTTATAGGCCAGCACACTATGTGTATTGAAACTCGAAACCAACAGCCTGCCATCGTCCGTTAAGAAAAGCCCGGTAGGAAAGTCCAGACCGCCGGCGCCGGGAGGTACCAAGTCTCCCAGGTAGACGCCAAATTCATCGAATTCCATAATCCGGTCGTCGATAGCACTGGAAACCAGTGCGTGACGGCTTGGTGTCATAATGACATCCTGCCCTTGGCGGACTAAGGCTGATCCGCCGCCGGAGGATGTATCGGTTCTTACGCCGGTTGCGGCATGGAACTCACGCATGATGGAATTGTCGATTCCGCTCGCCACCCAAAGTGAATGCGCATTTTGTAAGTCCTCAAAATCAGTTTGACCGTTATTGTCACAATCCTGACAAGAATCCAACACAGCGTTACGGTCCACATCCAACGTCATGTCCAGTTGGATTTCCGTATAGTCAGACGTACCGTTACTATTGCAATCCATCTCGCAATCATCCGGGATGCCATTTCCATAAGCGTCGGTACTGGTGCTTGCGTCGATGTCCATGTCGTCGGGAATGCTATTACCATTACAGTCAGGTTCGCATTCGTCCGGGATGCCGTTTGAGTTCAGGTCCAGACTGGTTCCCAAAATGTCGGCAGGATCAAGTGTGCCATTATTGTTGCAATCCTCACACTCGTCAGGAATGTTGTTACCGTTTACATCATTGCTGGTACTATTGCTGATATCCAGGTCATCTGAAATGTCGTTCATATTGCAGTCATTAACAATACACGAAGAACTGTTGATGAAGGCCACCATTTGGGCGCGTACAAACGAATGGAAATAGTTGTCCGTATTAGCCGTCATTCCGCTCCACGTCTGACCGCAATAGCTCATGATGGAACCGCGTTGCGGAACGGCATTAGCAACGTTGCAAGTGTCAATACCATAATCGTGCGTATGCAAAGTGCCGCAGCTATGTCCTAGCTCGTGTGCGGTAACAGGTATGTCGTAGCCATATGGACTGGGTTTCGTTGGATCGGGAAAAAAACCCGTGGCATAGCCGACCACACCATACCCCCAATTGGCGTTACAAAGTGAGTTAGTGTACGCGACACCACCGAAGGCATAATCACGCCTGCCGGAAAACAACTGGGCAACGTCTCGTTGGACTGCAGTCTCGTTGGCGTTCCAATAGGCTCTGAATTCTCCCAGTGGGTCAGAACCATTGTATTCATCGGCGGGGTCGGTCCAGATGCGTGCAAACACGAGTTCGAATCGAGTATTCGTGTCGCGCATGAATATATCACTGACAGCGCCGTACATTACAATCAAGTATTCGACAGCTTTGGTTTCATCCCCGAAGAGGAAAAAATATTCGTAGTCCGTGTCAACGGCTAGTTCCAAATGTTTCAATTTCACCGTCGATGCCGCGCTGATCGACAAGCTGTTTGTTCCACCAATAGGATTTGTCAATAGCTTAGGGGTAAACGGCGCGTCTACTTTCAATCCGCACATAGGAACACCTGACGGTGAACTACCGCCTGATGCTTGCGTATAAATGGATATTTCTCCAGCCGGGAGGTCACGCCCTCGAGCGTCTTTCGACGCGATATAGTTTCTTTGGTAGGTCGGACCAAGATCGATATAGCCGCTGGATCGATTTTCAGATAGCGCAAGATAAACGTGTGATCCCTCATGACCAACGACGGTGCCGCGAAACAGCGAAATCGACGACGCATCAAAATCAAGGGGTATGTCGGGCTTACCTTTACGACCGATGACAATTTTTGTATGGGGACCGGTGAGGTGAAAGGGCTGGAGCAACAAATCTATTTGCGTAGCTTGGAGTGGGAATGCCTTAACAACAAACGGACCATTCGCAGATCGCACGGCCTGCCAGGAAAGGTTGTCGCGCCGTGCAACCGTAAGTCCTTCGGACTTGGATGCGACGGCAAAGAGCCGGTGTTGCGGTAACGACTGCGTGCTTATCTGCGTTCCCTTGATATTTTCCGTAGTGATTTGTTCACAAAATGCAGTGCTCGAAAACGCTTGAACACTCGCCATTGACAAAGCCAAGAACCATTGATTCCGAAACATAAAACTACTCCAAGGTCTACTTATGCGCCGAGTGATAACCTGCTTATGATACTTTTTCCGGCCAATCTCAATTGGTTGCATCCCCCCGGAATGTGCAGCTTCAAAACATTCTGTGCCCATGGTAGCAAAAGCGAGAGACAATTCCAAGGATAAGACACTAGTGGTTTGTCACAGCTAAGAATAGGGGTTATCCTATCTTCTTGTTTTTGACGTTTCGGAAGACAAGGAGGTTTCCCGATGCAGAAGAAGTACGTGGTTCGATTGAGTGATGAAGAACGCGATACGTTGCGGGAGGTAA
>JAJRWX010000096.1 GCA_024276605.1 Planctomycetota bacterium
AAGCTTCGTAAGGCGATTGAAATCGCAAGGCCCTTTCACACGAAGCGGCATAGTTCAACGCACGATCTATCCGTCCCCTCCGGAGCCGGATAGATCGCAATTCGTTTTTTTTTCGTTGTTTCGCCAGCAAGCCAACCGCCACAAGTCGCGCAGACTCGAATTCGACCGTGGACTACAATGCATTCGTATCCACTTCCCTTTACGAAAAGGAGTTCCTGATGTTCACGCCAATGCTGTTTGCGATTGTGTCTTTGACTTTGCCTACAAGTGACAGTGCCACGTCCCTGCACTCCCCAGAGCCTCTCAAAGTCACAATTGGACACATGACCTTTTTGGGAGACTCCGTCAAGCTGACCAAGTTAAGCAACGAGACGTTCAAATGTTCAATTGATGGAGACGCTCGGTTTACCTTTGGTTCAAACGGGGATATTAACACTACCATCACTGCACAGAAACTTCTCATTACATCTAACAACGATACCGATGTGTACATCCAGTGCACTGGCAATTGCAAGTGCGCAGACTCAGAGTACACATGCAGTGCAGACAGTATGATGATTCAACTCGGTAAGCAGGTCATACTCAAACTGTCCGGAAATGTTACCGTTGAATCAGACGGTGATGACAAACGAACATCACTCGCTGGTGAGTCAATCACGATCCATGAAGGCAACTTCCGCGTTTCTGGTACTGCGTTGTTGGAGCGTCATGAGTGATGCTGGCGAACAAAAGCATGAAGCTGAGCGGGAATTAGCGGGCTGGAAATGGCAACGCCAACTCCCCGCCAGCTTATGCAGGACGTTCTGGCCTTCGAGTTTCACCAAGGGCAGTCGAGCGCAGCCGTTGCTCTGGGTAGTAGCCCCGCGCAATCGTTCGGCCGAGCGGCTAGTTCACGACTGTGTGGCCGGTTCGCGGACACCGAATCAGGATCGCGATGGATCTCGCTACGTCAGTTCGGCATCGTCAGGCCGATCTGGGGTGGCTTCATCCACGACGCTCGGTTGTTGGCGTTGCAGCTTGACAATTGGATCCCAGCCGGGATAGGATGCCGGCGCCGAGGCGGTACTTGCGCAACGCGTTGTTGTGCTGCTGTCCAAAGCAGGCGCAACGCTGGTTCGCACGTCACGGCCAGAACAAGTCGCTGAACTGGAGCCGGTATTAGCCTGCCGATTTCGCTTCGCTCAGCGGTGTCCACTCCCGGCCCAGTTAGCTCGATCGTTCGCCACCTCTACCATTCGTCCGGGAGAGGACCGACCGTAGTCCCTAACACGCTCATGAAATCACCGTGGTTCATTGCCGTCGCCGTAATGCTCGTGATCGCCGCAATCATTGCGTTCGTCGTCTCCAAACCACTTCAGATCGAGTACCACAAATACGCGCTGGAGCGACTCCACGAAGAAATCTACGCTGAGCCGACGGTCACTTCGGGTGGCCTTCTTGGTTACGGAGATGGGGACCAATTCGAGCGACAAGAAGAACATTGCAGGCGACTGGCCGCCTTGGGATACTTTTTCCATAAGCGATACGAAATGGAGCATCTACCTGACACAGGCGAGGTACATAGTGCATTCTGGCGTCTGGTTCAAAAAGAATTCCCCAAACGACGATATCCCACATTGTCATATCCCGATAACGTGCTGGAGGTTTGGGATCTCGCCGAATACCAGCCGAAATGGGATGCCTTTGTCGCAAAACACAATGTCCCTGACTTCGTCGCTCGATTCATGACGCGAACCGAGGACCGCGAACAAGCGCATGCACCGGAGCCGGCGGTCGGGTCGGTTTCAAATGGAGAGTCTTCACCGCGTGCCCGGTGATGCTGGACGTTCGTCGGACTTGTCTCATTTTCCATTCTAGAACGGTACATGCCGTTTCCTCAAATGACAGATAATCGAGCCAATAAAACCAAGGGCCCCCAATTCATACGGTTCCTGAAACCGATCATCGAAATACTACGCGAGTCAGGCGGCTCTGGCACATCGTCCGAAGTTTGCGACAAGGTAATCGAACGGCTGAACATCCCAGATGACGAACAATCAGTCATTTTGAAGAGTGGACAATCACGGGTTTACAATCAAGTCCACTGGGCACGGATGTACTTGGTGTATGGTGGGATTCTAGATTCATCCAAGCGTGGCGTGTGGACGCTAACGGAAGAGGGCAACAGAACCAACCTTGAACAATTCGACTCTCTCACGTTCTTCAAGACAGTTCACAAACGACACGTCACGAAAACAGACAAGAAAACAGAAGGGGAAATATCACAAGACACTGGAACTCCGGACGAGCAATCAGGCGAGACTGACGGCGATGACAAAACAGATTTGCTGGAAGTCCTCAAGAGTCTGTCGCCAGCCGGGTTTGAGCGTTTATGCCAGAGATTACTTCGTGAGCATGGCTTTGAGCAAGTGACTGTAACCGGCAAGAGCGGTGACGGTGGAATCGACGGAATTGGAATTCTCCAGGTCAACAAATTCGTCAGCTTCACAGTGCTGTTTCAATGTAAGCGATACCAAGGCGCTGTGACGCCAAGCCAAGTTCGTGATTTTCGGGGTGCGATGGAAGGGCGAGCGGACAAAGGAATCATAATAACCACGGGGGTCTTTACAGTTGAGGCCAAGAAGGAGGCTCGGCGTGATGGTGCAAAGCCAATCGAACTGGTAAACGGCGACGATCTTGTTGAGTTATTTGAATCGCTCGAACTAGGCGTAACGCCACGAATCACTTACGATGTAGACGAGACATTCTTTGACGAGTACCGAGATTAGCGCATCACGAATCAAGAGCGTCGATCCAATGTTTCGATTGCTCAATACCGCCGACGAACAAAACGATGCACGGGAGCCGGAACAACGTCGCGCGTTCGCTACGCTCGTCAACGTCTATTCCCGGCCCCGTGATCTCGGTCGTTCTGCTCCTCAACACCTGACTGGAGAACATGCCATGAAACGTCAATCAAAGCGTCTTGCAACTATCGCTTTGGCAACGACTGCGATCACATTGATTGCGTTCACGTTTGCTTTCTGGCGAATTGAACATCCTGTTTCGGTTTCCCAATTCGAGGTGACCGTTGCAAGAATGCCGCTTGGAATCACAGCGGAAGAAGCAGATAAGATGATCGGGTCGCCACCTGACGTGATTACAAAACAGGACGGCGTTCTTGTCACACCCGTAACCATGCTCACTGCCTCGAACGAGCTTGCCAAACAATACGGCCCACTTCAGACCTACTCCTTGCGGGTTTGGGATCGAGATGGCGTAAAGGCGACTGTCGCGCTGGATCGTGAGGGCAAGGTCGCTGGACACTGGACTTGGCGTTAACCAAACATCAAAGCAGAGCAGAACAAAAAAATGCACCCGAACGGGAATAACGTCGCGCGTTCGCTGCGCTCAGCAACGCCAACTCCCCGTCGGGTGATTTTAGACGTTATCCGATTCAAGCCTATCGCTGCCCACTCGAACCAAATCGCAATGCTTCGCAATCAACGGTACATTCACGGTGGCTTGACACTTATCGAGACCCTTGTCTCAATTGCCATCGTTGGTATTCTCGTAGCGATCCTTGTTCCTGCGATTCAGGCAGCCCGAGAGTCTGCACGTAAAATGCAATGCCAAAACCACATGAAGCAGACTGCACTAGCCTTGCATGCGTTTCACAATGCCAACAAAAACCTGCCCTCCCACTACAACGGTACGTCCCTTTCTTATCCACTCAAAGTATGGGATCAGTTTCACATGCACTCATGGCGTGCCGCCTTGCTGCCATACCGCGAAAAATCCGCACTCCATGATTCGATCGACTGGCACTCCCTTGCAACTGATCAGGTGAACGAATCGGTGGCTACCACCGTTGTCTCATCCTATATTTGCCCAAGCGGGGCATCGCCATCCGCGAGCATGGGATGGGTGTTCCCACGTGAACGGGTACCGACGAGTGAATCGCAAGACAACAAATACAGAGTAGTCCGTAGCGATTACGATGGGTTGGCTGGTATTGGGTCCAGCACCGGCATCCGCTGGGGTGTTTGGGGTCGGCCAACTCTTCGTGTAAACAAGTTTGGTTTCGAATTTGATACTGAAGCAAACCTAATTCGTTATCGTTTGGGCAGGTTCGGAGACGTATCTGACGGTCTATCGAACACCATCATGCTTGTCGAACGTGGGGGACGTCCGTTCCATATGGTGGATGGACGTCCCAAAGTGACAACGGACAACCCTAACGCGGATTATGGCGGCCAAGTTGGATGGTCAGCAAGCAACTCCTTATCTTTCCTGACCAGCCCCCATAATGTCGGCGTAAACCATGACAATACCGAAGGTATCTACTCTGACCATGCCGGCGGCGCATATGTCGCGTTGGCCGATGGGTCGGTCACGTTTCTTTCTGAAGAAACCGATATCGCCACGCTCGCAAAGATGATCGGGCGGTCCGATGGGGAACAGTAATACAATCATTCGGATAACCATGGCATGCACCGGAGTCGGGCTTGCGGGCGTTTTGGCAAAGGAAAATTAACCTTCCCGACCCGGTGATGCCAAACGTTCGGTGGCTCGCTGTTTCTGTGAGTGGTGAAGCGTACGGCGATTCTTGTTCGATGCTTCTTTGCTTCTCTGTTCTCGGTGCCCTCTGTGGCTTCCCGTTCGACATGGACGAGGTGGACACAGTGGTCAGTGGACGAAAGGCGGACTTGATTCGCAGTGGTCGTCGGTGGATAATTGGAAACGGACGGGAACGGAGTGCGCGGATCGGGTACCAGAAACGAACGGTCAACGTCGCTCCACGCCCCGAACAAGGCGGTGAACGGGAGCGGGAACACGGCTTTTGTGAACCCAACGTCTATTCCCCGCCCCGTTACCTTGAACGTTAGCTGCTCCGATCGTGAAGTCACGATGAAGAACGCACGCATACCGGCGATCGACACAGTGGGCGACCACATCGCATGGTCGTACGCCAACCTTGCTCGCGCCGACGCAGCACTTCAGGACGGATTCACTGCCTACCAAAGAATCCATCACATCATTCGAACCAAACTGTTTCACGGTCTGAAGAATGGCACGATGGCGATGCGGTCGTTGTACGACGACGAACGCATCAAGATGACGGTCCCGCAAGCATGTTACTACTGTGGATCTACGGACAAACTGTCGGTTGACCACCTCATTCCTCGTATCAGCGGTGGTGCTGACGATTCAGACAATCTGATTTGGGCATGCCGTTCCTGCAATAGCTCGAAACAGGGGCGTGACATGCTGGAATGGATGAAGAAGAAGCAATCATTTCCTGCCATTTTGCTTCTTCGGCGATACCTGAAACTGGTGGCTCGGTACTGTGACGAAAAGGATCTATTGTCAACGTCGATGCCGGACGCGCTTCAACGAAACTTGCCATTTGATTTGTCGCTCATTCCTCATTCGTTTCCGCCGCTAACTGAACTCACGCTTTGGGTGTACCCTGAAACCCCAGTCCAAGCCCAACAACGCAGCTAACAAACGCATGCACCCGAGCCGGAATCGCGTCGCGCGTTCGCTGCGCTCATCAAAGATGGCTCCCGGCCGGGTGATGCTTAACGTTCGTCGGATCAGTGAGTTCTATTGAAAGTTACAGGAGTATACAATGCATCATTCAAGGCTGTTGCTAACGATTGTTGTGGGAGTGCCTGGTGCCCTGACCTGTGCAACACCATCGATCGCTGCTTGGATCACACGAAACGGAGACGCTGCACAAACTGGCCATGTCAATGTTGCATTCGACCCAGTCTTGCTCCGAACGGATTGGAGTGCGCAGATCTCGACACCTTATCCTGTGGCCGTCACCGACGGCCTTTTCGTCATCTCCACCGGCGACTCGGTACGTGGGCTAGACGCTACCAGCGGGGAGCAGCGGTGGGAGGTGACGGGGGCGACGTTCCGCGAACCAACGATCGACGATGGAATAGTGTATGTTCCCACAGGCATGCACTCATCCTCCTGCGGTGTGACGTGCACCGAGCGTACGTACATGCGCAGCTACACCGCAGCCGATGGTTCATTCCGGTTTCGCACTCCTTTTGGCTCGCAGTGGTCAAAGGGGTGGGGCCCAGTACCGTACGATGGGTCCGTCTACATGAACGGGGGATACTACGGAGGGATCTATCGGTTCACCTCGTCTGGGGAGGCGATGTTTACCCAGCTCGCTCAATATTCAGATTGGGCACCAGCTGTTGATGACCAGCACGTGTACGCGTATGTGGCAGGAGTCTTGCAGGTACTCGATCGCTCGTCGATGAGCATAAGCAATAGTATCCGCGACCCCGACTACGATTGGCGAGGCTACTCTATGCGGACCATACCGGTACTCACCGACAACGGTGACGTGATCGTTCGTTACGGCGGGAGGCTTATGAGTTTCGACCCGACAGAAAGCAACCTTAATTGGTCGCTTAGCGAAAGTTATACCGGCCAACCGGTTTATGCCGATGGTGTCATCTATGCCGTGTCGGCCGGTGCGTTGAGCGCCCTCGATGAACACACCGGTGAACGCCTGTGGTCGTGGGAGATTACTTCCGATGACTTGAATGATTGGATGCTACTGACAGACAGCCATATCTTCGTGCAGTCCGACACTATGACCCACGCGATCGATCTCACAACACACGAAGAGGTCTGGAGCTACCCGCAAACCGGACTGCTCGCTTACGATGATGACATGTTCTACATAGCTGGGGCCACCGTTCAGGCATTTGTCGTTGTGCCCGAGCCCATGACTGCGTTCCTTCTACTCTTTGGTCTTGCAGTCGTCGGCTTTCGTAGACATTTGTCCTGCCTCTGATCCTTTTCGGGAAGGTGTCTGACACCGACATCTCTATTCTCCGGCGGTCGCGAGCGTGCCGTGTTTAACCTCAATCATCGTTTTCGAGACAGCTCCTCTTTTTTTCGCTGCAAGCCGACGAACTAAGAGATGCACCCGAACGGAAATAACGTCGTGCGTTCGCTGCGTTCATCAACGCTTACTCCCCGTCGGGTGATCGTAATACGTTCGTCGGATCAATCCCCCTACCATCGCTACGCATGCTTACCGATAATGATATTCTTCGTCTCAATCGGAGTCGGTTCCGAGTTCTGATTCCCACCATGGCATTGGCCGTGGCTGCAATGCTTGGCTACTTCGCTTTGCTTTCATTGGTTCGTGAACCGATTATCGCACTCGTTCGATCAGTTGCGGGCGGTACTGCCGCAAACATTACACCGATCGCACTCATTCTTCCCGCCCTCGGGATCTTCCTTATTCCATGTATCATCGCCGAGAAGTCCTCAAAACGGTTTGCGTTGCTTTGTCCAGATTGCTCTGCGGATATTACGCGAAGGACGAACCGTGTTCTGGCCACTCGATGTTGCCCGTCATGCGGTAGTCAAGTGGTAGCCGGCGGACGGATACGCGGTCCAAGCGTGTACGATCGATACGTCAAACTGAAAACTCGCCGTTTTCTCGTCTACTGGCTATGGACGTGGCCCGTTCTCGGGGCTTTGACTATTGCTTGGTATTCCATTGCCCCATTGGGATTGTCAAGATGCTTGCATGTGTTGTTTGTTCCCAGCCTAATCGGAACCGTAGCTTCAGGCTGGTCGTATTTGCGGACCACTGATCGACGCTACCTACCGCAATTCTTTGCCTCCGCTATACTGCTGTTTGTCGGTGCTTTCGCCTATTGGAACGCTGACTGGTGACGGTGGCAATCCGACGAACAAACGGATGAACCAGAGCCGGAACAACATCGCGCGTTCGCTCCGCTCAGTCACGTTCTCTCCCGGCCTGGTTATCCGAGACGTTGAACTAAACCGCTTCGCGTGCTGCGGTTCCCATCTTCATGGCTCACTCTGAGCTGTTCCGGTTGTGCGGAACGTTTCGATAAAAGGGACTTGCGCTTTTTGCATGCGCAATCATGCTGGGATAGTAGCGGTG
>JAJRWX010000097.1 GCA_024276605.1 Planctomycetota bacterium
CCCAAGTTACGCAGTAGTTGACGATTCCAAAAAATATTCGAGAAAAAACCATTGATAACGAGCATAACTGCAGGATTTGTCTGCTCAAACGCCTTGTAGTCACGACCAAGTTGCTTGCCCGAGCGCATTTTTGTGCCATGCTTGTAGTATAGAATGACGCTACTCAACAGCAGGGATGCCATGTTTCTCAAGCGTTTGGAACGACGCAAAGGTTGCAAGAAGCACACGTATTGGGCGCTGGTCGAATCGTACCGCACGGGCAAGGGTTCTCGGCATCGTGTTGTCGCCTATCTCGGTGAGCTGTCGAAGCAAGAGAAGAGTGGGTGGGAACAACTCGGTCGTCGTCTCAACGGCCAAGGTCGTCCGCAACGCACGCTGTTTGATCCGCCTGATTACGTCGAGCCTGCCGACGAAGCGTCAGTACTGGTCAAACTCAAGGGCATCCAACTTCAACGGTTGCGTGATTTCGGCGACGTTTGGCTTGCGCTGGGCGTATGGCGCTTGCTTGGTTTGGACGCCTTGCTTGAGGATCTGATTCCGGCGGGACGGGAGGATGTTCCCTGGTCTGTGGTCGCTTCGATCCTTACGATCGCTCGACTGTGTGAACCATCCAGCGAATTGCATATCGAAGACACGTGGTATCGCCGCACGGCGCTGGACGATCTACTGGGTGTGCCCATCGAGAAGGTGCATACCGACCGTTTGTATGAAGGGCTGGATCGTCTGCTCCCGCACAAGGAATCCATCGAACGGCATCTCAAAAAGCGTCTCGGCGATTTGTTCGATCTGACATATGACCTGCTTTTGTACGACATCACCAGCACGTACTTTGAGGGCCAATGCGTCCGCAACCCCATGGGCAAGCACGGCTACTCTCGGGACAACCGTTCCGACTGCCTGCAAGTATGCATCGGCTTGGTCGTGACCGAAGAGGGCATGCCGCTGGGCTACGAAGTGTATGACGGCAACACGCATGACTCGACAACCGTGGAGACCATCGTCAACGCCATGGAGAAGAAGTACGGCCAAGCCAATCGCGTGTGGGTCATGGATCGTGGGATGGTCAGCGAAGCCAACTTGAAGTTCCTTCGTGAGAAAAATGGCTCCTATATCGTGGGCACCCCCAAGGCCATGCTCCGCCAATTCGACAAGTACCTCATCGACAAGGATTGGCACGAAGCACAAGCGGGTGTCCAGGTGAAGCTGGTGCCGGGCCCCGACGGTCATGAGACGTTTGTCCTTGCACGTAGCGAAGATCGGCAGAAGAAAGAGAAAGCCATGCACGATCGTTTCATCGAACGGATGGAAGCGGCCCTTGTAAAGCTACAAGCATCGGCGAAGTCTGGACGCCTCAAAGACGAGGCGATAGCCAATCAACGATTGGGCCGCCTCAACCAGCGATACTGGAGAGCGGCCAGCGCGTTTAGCGTCAAAATCAAACCGATCCGCCAACCAAAGGACAAACAGCGTCTATCGATTACTTGGACGCGGAACAAGAAGTGGCGCGACTGGGCGGCGATATCCGAAGGTTGTTATCTGCTTCGCACCAACCTTACGGAAACTGACCCGGCCACGTTATGGAAGCGATACATACAACTCACCGAGGCGGAATGGGCGTTTCGAATTACCAAGGATGAGCTACGCATCCGTCCTATCTGGCATCAAAAGGAAGAACGTGTTCTCGCGCATATTCTGATCTGCTTCTTGGCGTATGTACTTTGGAAATCACTGGCTCAATGGATACACCGAGCAGGCCTCGGCGATGCGCCGCGTACGATCATCGAAGAGTTTGCCAAAATCAAAAGTGGCGATGTGGTCCTACCGGCCAAGATGGCCGACGGGAGCAAGCGAACGATACGACTACGATGCGTCACAACACCGGATGAAGCTCAAAAAGTACTGCTCAACCGGCTGGGGCTTGAACTTCCCCAACGACTGAAAAGGATCGATGAAATCGAACAAATGTAGTCACGACTTTTTCAAAAAACCGGCCCTAAAGATAACGCCAAGACCGATATCGCTTCGTAACTGCGTAACTTGGGTTAGATGTGTTCCAGTGTATCAACTGTGCGATCATCGTGAACGTTGCCTGTGTTGCGCGTGGTTTTCGGCTCGATGAGCATCACATGAACTTCTTCATCCGCTTCGGGTAAGTGCTCTACACCTTTGGGAATCACAACCAGCTCACCAGGACCAAGGCGCAATTCTCCGTCACGCAGCTTGATACGTAAATTTCCTTTGACCACAAAGAAAAGTTCATCTTCATGCTCGTGAGCATGCCATACAAATTCCCCTTTCATCTTGGCCAACTTTACCCACAAATCTCCCAAGTCCACCACAACCTTGGGGGCCCAATGGTCGCTAAACAGGCCGAATTTTTCCGTTAGATTGATAGGATGAATCACGTTATTCTAAAATCGCTACAATACACAATCTACCACGGGTCTCATGTAACAATTTCCCGGTACTGAAGAAACAATCTCACCACAAGTCGGCCATCATTTCCCTGTATAATCCTCGATAGGAATGCCACTTGGCGGCTCGAAGACAAACTTCTGTGGATCGATATCTTCGTTCACCTTGACATCGTGATATGACAAGGAACTGCGTAACGTGCCTTGATAATCATAGCTATCACGTTTTAATAAAATGCCATACTGTTTGTCGACGGACAAAATAGCACGACGAGGCTTTTTCTTACGAGCAATGGCTTCAAAAACGTACACATCCCTCCCGTCGATTTTCGAATCTGACTTTTGCCGAACGTCATATCTTTCAAAAAATATTTTCATAGCATCTAAGCCACCGATGCACAACATGGGTGATTGTGTGAATTTTTTCACGGCGACATTGCCCTCGATCTCGGTGATCGTGTATTGGAATTCTCCATCACCAATTGTCGTGCTTGCAGTACCGGAAGAAGTAGACATATCATGCTCCTTATAATCCATCGATGAGGAAGTCGATATGTCCTGTCGTACAAGCACTTTATCACCTTTTTTAACCAAGTAGTAGGTGCCATACAAAGTTGTGGACAATGATGCCACGCGAAGGTCCTTGACGTTGTTTTGTAAAGAAGTCGCCGACAATGTTTTAACCTTGCTCCACGCCTTCTTGATCTGGGTGCGGGTTTTACGTACGTCCTGCTTGTCGGCCAAAGCCAAGTCCATCGATCCGGATATGGCGAAAGTAATTAATAGTAGCATGTTAGGTAGTTTCATTAGTTCAATCCTCCCGAAATATGTCGTTAAGCCATCAACTCAGCCCCACGGATCAACGCTTGATCCGCAGATACGCTAAGGAGCAAAGTCATCGGTCTTTGTAAAACCCGCTGGCACCGTCAACGTAAACGGACTTCGATCCAGACGTGGATCAATCTCAACACCATGTAAGGTCAATTCGGTCGTACCTTCGCCATGCTCGGGATGGTTATGGTAACGTACAAGACGCCGCGGCAGATGATCCTTTTGCGAAATAAACCAAATCGAACGACTGCCATCTTCGGTGACGACTTCTATCTTATGGCAGGGTTCGCGACCAACAAGCTCAGTACCTTGAAGCTCAATTTTTTGAGCCTTCAGTATCTCTTGTAAAGGCTGCTCGCTTGTAAAATCTCGAAAAATAACCCGTCGTAAATTCCGGTTATGGCTACCAAGGACAGCTGGATCAATATCTGCATACACCATTTTTGTCTTGGGAACGATCAAATAAAACAACTCACCATCCGATCCGGCGGTTAGGTTGATGACTTCTTCGCTGTCAGGCGCTTTCAAAGCTACATCGCACCGAAATTCATCGAGATCCCACTGTGAACGCCCCCCCAGCACAACTTTCCCTTTGACCTCAGCTACGCGCTTGGCGACCCAAGCAGTCCCCTTGTAATCCGCTTCATATCGCACAAGACGCACCTGCTTAATCTTACGTGCACATTGATCGAGTAGTTTACGACCCGCGTTACCATCACTAGCCACCCCTTCATCGGCAGCATTCACCGCTCCGGATATCAAAGCCAAGGATACAATTATCACAAGTTGTTTCGCCATAAATACTGTTCACCTCCACGACATTCCATCAGGAGTTTGACACCCATGCCTTTGATCCGTAGCCAACCGGCCCACACTACCTCGGCTAAACCCCATACGCACACAGTCTACCGCACGTCTATGAGCTATTCAAAGTATCAGTTATGTATCAAATCAGCCGCCAAACCACGGCTAACGCACATTCCATCGTCTGTTATGCACGCCAGATGGCGATTCTACGTGATCCATGGTGGGATCATCCCAAATGCCGAGGAAAGCTGGTACCGGGTTCTCTATCACCATTCGGGCATAGATGCGACATGCGCTCGCTGTATTGTTGGAAAAATGTGCATTCATAGCTGCAAATATAAGCAAGCTCGCAAGAATCATGCGTCACCGCTGGAAGGAAGTATTCAGGCCAACGCCCTACGTCGATACCCCATTCGATCTTAACATCGTCACCGCATTCAAGAACATTCGCGGTCGTGCTCGATCCTACGGGTTGAGTCAGTGATCCACTCACTCCACGAACCCGCGTATAGCTTGGCAAAACCCAAACCTGCATGAGCTAATGCCAGAAGATTTTTCGCCGCTGAAACACCCGAACCACAGTAGAACACCACCTCGCTAACCCCAACATCGCCTAACGCTTCTTCAAAGTGTTCTCGCAACCTAGCTGAATCCAGAAACTTTCCATCAGAACCAACCACAGCCTCATGGGAAGCATGGCGAGCACCGGGTATACGACCCGCGATGGGATCAATCGGTTCGTGTTCTCCGCGATAACGCTCTAATGTTCTGGAATCAACAAGACAAAAGGTTGGATCACCAAGTCGACCACAAACTTCGTCAACTTCTACTACGACGCTTGATTGAAGCCGTGGATGAAAGGTTGCAGCCGGTTTCGGAGTATATATCTGCTGCGTGGTATCTCCTCCAGCATCGCACCATGCCTGCCAACCTCCGTTTAGAACTGCGACTGACTCATGACCCAACCAACGAAGAAGCCACCATAATCGAGCGGCAAATACACCTCCGGCGTCATCGTAGGCAACAACCTGCACGCCATCGGTAACCCCCCAACTTCCCAGCAGTGTAGTCAATTCACCGACATCCGGCAGTGGATGGCGACCTGTTTTACCCGCAATCACCGGACTGGATAAATCCTCGTCCAGATGAGCATATACCGCCCTCGGAATGTGGCTATCGGCATACGCATGTCGACCGTAAGCGGTGTCCTTTAACGTAAACCGGCAATCGACAACCACCACCTGCGCTTCGTCAATGAGCAAACGAAGTTGTTCGGATTCGATTAGTGTCTTATACATTTTTCTAGAATCTCAACTACAAGGGGCACAAGCCGGAAGTACGCAACGCGTAAGACCTGCGCATCATCGCATGGACTGATCTATTTCACAAGTGATAACTAGGCTAGTACTTTGTCACAGCTAATAATTCGGGTGGCATGGGCAAGTCCCGATGTACCCCGAAGCTAGTTCGGGGTACATCGGGACTTGCCCGTATTATTCCGTAGTCTACCACGGGTAAAAAAAGCCTTGCCCATGCCACCCTCGATGATCCAAACATTAAGCTGTAACACTGCACAAGTCGCGCAAATCGATCAAGGAAGAGGAACAGCTACATCTTTGTCTTGCGGATGGTGAAACACCTAAGGTCGTAAGGCATGGCGCGGGGCACGAACGGTTGCCGGTCGATAAATACAATCCTGCGGACATGACGCGCAATGGCCACCGGCTACGTCCCGCGCAACGGCAAAAGCCGCTGGGGAATTCCAAATGGTCTCGATGTCGTCACGAACAAGTGAACCAATAGCTACATGTGAATGGCAGCAGACATACACGGTGCCATTGACTTCTACAAAAATAGCCCGATCGGGTAAATCACACGGATCGTCTATGGTCTCATCCACGATCATGTCGGGATACAACATTGCCAATCGATCCCAGTGGACATGGATCGTGCCATGGCTGGTAACCCGCTCTACTTGACGCCTGATCGTCGCCTCGTCCAGCGCGTGCATTTGCGCGGTATCCACACCAATTTCCACACCATCCACCCCCAAAGATTCACCAAGCCGTACTAGAGATTCTATTTCGTGCTGCGTATCCGGAACGACTACCATCCCGATAAATACGCCAAGCGATGACTTCGTACGCTCTCGCAATTTGATGGTCGCCTCAATATTCGCCACCACCAACCCATGCTTATCCTGCCCGGTCACACGGTGATACGTTTCAGACGTCGCAGCCACGATCGAATGGTGTACGCTACCACCGGTTCGACAGAAAACCTGTGCCCAACGGTCATCAAAAAGAATGCCGTTCGTGGTCAGTCGAAGTGTAGCATTGGGGTAACGATCCGGAATGGTCTGCACGAACGGTAGCGCGTGCCGGTAGGCCGTCACTTCCCCACCTACCAATTTAATGACACTAACGTGTGGATAAACAGGTAATAGCTTTTCTTGAAAAATGTCCGGTGACATCCGCTGTGAAAAATCCGTTTGATAACAAAAAGAACATCGAATGTTACAGGTCTTGCACATGACAATCGTCACGCTATCGATATCCGACAGTGCGCGAGGTAATCTATTGTCTGGTACCAAAGCTTGAATTAGCTTGTCGCGCACGGTGATGACCGGTAGCGTCGGGGCGATCTCTTTCGCACGCAAGGCCAGTGTCCGCTCAAGGTCAGGTTGCCTGGCGCATAGCAGGATGTGTGTCGGTTGCCACTTGGCAACCGCATTTTCGAGTGTTAGACATTCGTCATCTTCGACCATTGGTTTATCATCAGCAAAACCGACAAACCTGCGCATGCCAAACCCGTCACGATCGATCATATCCGCCACCGCTAATCGTGCATTTCGACCGGCTGGATACACAAGCATACGCGCCCTCTCCGGCAATAATCGCACCGCGTGATCAAATAGACTGCCACCACAAGCGTCGCGACTAGCCGCCGGGAGAGTAGTAGTCGGTGTTTCCAGTACAGGCAGTTTCATCATCGAATCCGTTGCAACATCGCCCAAAAGGCGTTTTTTACACGATTAAAGAATAAAAATATTTGTTCTATAACCTAATGATGGGCATATCATCGCCGAACAATACCTGCGCTCGACGCTGTAATACCGAAGCTTGATGCCACGAACTAATGATAACGGCATCGATTCCTGCTCGATCAATGTCAGTCGGGCGCACCACGGGAAAGCCCCCTACCGTCTGCCCAACCGGCGGTCGATCATCCATCACACAGGCCACGCAATCCGTACCTAAATCCACCACTTGTTCAAACAGCCAGGGTGTATGCGTCCCCGCGCCAAATACGGCGACAGCCCCGAACCGGGAAGCAATTTGTTGCGACCACACATCTCGCACCCGGTCGCGTCGATGATCCATGTTGAGTGGAAATTCCTCGTCAACCGTTTGGTCAAAAATATGGTGCGTCGCTATATCCGCAGGATGCGCGATCGCAAAATAATGACGACCGCCCTGAGCACCATCGTCAATCCGCTCATCCCCAACCGCAAAACCAGCCGTGGCTAGCAACTGACGAATCATAGGCACATTATACGACCAAAGACCGTGCGCGCCCGTAGCATATCGATCCAACCTGCTGATAGGTTGACCACCGGCATCGTCGAGATCAACGGCAACCGTCACGACCAAATGGCCGGTACATAGTTGTCTTAAACGGTGTAACGTACCCAGCGGGTTTACCAGGTGATACAGTAGACCAAGGCACAATACCACATCATAGCTATCGTCAACATCCAGCGACTCCACCGGCCCACAGGTAAGCGACACATTGTCGGCACCCATCGATTCGAACAACCATTGGGCACGACGGCATACGTGAGCGTTTCGTTCAATCCCCAGTACCCGCGCCGCACCTCGACGCGCCGCCCACAGACAAAACTTCCCATCCGCGCAACCAAGATCAAGCACGGACTGATCGGATAGACCATCACTGAAATGTTCATCCAGGCGCAAGGCTAACCGCGCAACACTTTCATCCACTCGTCTGAGCACCGGGTTGATCGTGTAATCTTCCGGCAATCGCGTGCGCAGCCCATTAGCCAACTCAATATCGTGATACCAGAGACGCCGCGCCCGCACTCCCTCTTCCAATTCCAGGCGATCCACCCGGCACGATGAAGTTGAAGCGGCACCAATATCAGATACCAAGTCGTGTGATTGTTCCACTGTCGGCATACCATCCGTCCCAGCCAGCCACCTTGTGCCATTCCCTATCACGTCAACCGTAATACTCGGCTATATATACAAGTACTATCGGAAGGAAAGTTAGCCTAACTGGAAGACGAATCGTCTGGTTTGCCACTGGCAAGCTACACTTGCGACGAGATGAACACGCCAAACAGAGCTGCTGGCGCCAGCCTGCGGACCATTCACGTCAGCATGTCACCAGCTCGCGCCTTGTACGCTGAACAATGCTAGCCCAAATATAACTGCATGACAGTTTGTTCGGCTTTGAATAGGGTGGCATATCTAACACTACAGCGCAAAGTTACTTCCTATACAGATTCGTATTCGTGCCACATCGAGGCCCTGTTTTTGTAGTTTCTTGAGCGTTGTTTTGCGATTGCTAGTCTTGGCGGTTGCGTTGTGGTTTCGGGTGTAGCTGATCTTCCATGCGGCGTGTTCCAGCAGACGTTTGCGGCGAACCCGGTTCGACGAGAACTTGTTGACGCAGCGGATGATTGGTATTGGTCGAGTGCACGATATTTCATGGGTCGAACATACTTGCCACTTCTACCGGATGTCGACAGCATACCCGTGCTCGGGCCAATGGACCACTAACATGTGTGGCATGCCTAAGCGCAGCGCAGGCATGTACGTATGAAATCGAATAAGATCAAATGGAGTGCGCTAATGGTGGCTCGGGTTCTGGTCTTAATATCACGTCAAACATGCCCGCGCCTGGAGGCTTGGGCATGCCACCCATGGCAATGCCACCCGTCGTCCCAGCCAGCCACCTTGTGCCATTCCCTATCACGTCAGCCGTAATCCTCGGCTATATATACAAGTACTATCGGAAGGAAAGTTAGCCTCACTGGAAGACGAATCGTCTGGGTAGCCGTAGGCGATGCGTTTGAGAACCTTGATTTCGTCGTGGATTATGGGGATAATAGGACAGAGTCAGCAAGGAAAGTGACATTATTGGTAACTATCATTCCCTGGGACGACTCCCAGAACCAATACTCGACCACAGATACTGCTGAAAAAGCACGATTAAGAGCAGAATCGGGAGTGAAGTTATGATCCCGCACATCGAAGAACAGATCCATCAGTTTCATAAGGAACTGGAGGAGAAGCGTTGCGAAGCACTTGAGGCAAAATACAACAAGAACAAAGCAACGTACGGGAAAAAGGTCAAGCGCAATAGCATTCCAAAGCCATGGACAAGGCCGTGCGAAAATGCTCTATGCCAGGACATTGACCTACTTATCATGGTTGACCAGTACGATTTCGACCTCACCAATGACTGTTTTCAAGAGTATTGCTTAGCAAGGGGTGTATTGCATGTTGCAGGCGAGGTTGGGAGTAGGCGATGGGAGTACTTTCTAGATCACACGAAGACAAAGAAAGAATACTTGGCAGATCCGTTTCATCAATACGCTCAGGAGATAAACGGGAAAAGTTATCGCTACACGGCTAATGAAATTGAACTAGGGTGGAAAATTATTCTACTTGGCAGGGCACAGCTCCAGGATTGTTGGGAACTGTTTTCAAGTAATGCCCCTAATTAGTTGCAGCGAAGTATATGGAATTCGTAGCTATTGATGTTGAGACGGCCAATGCTGACATGTCTTCCATCTGCCAGGTGGGTATGGCATTATATAGAGAAGGAGTTCTTACTGATGAATGGAAGAGCTTTATAGACCCGGAAGATTACTTCGACCCAGTCAACATTTCCATCCATAGTATTGATGAGAGTGTAGTCGAAGGCGCTCCAACAATTCCGGAAGTATCGGATAAAATTAGTAACTTATTGGATAATCGCGTAGCCGTATGCCACACACATTTTGATCGTGTTGCGGTACAACAAGCATTTGATAGATATGAACTTACGTATCCACGTTGTGAGTGGTTGGATTCTGCTCGTGTGGCTCGTCGTGCATGGGACGAGTTTGCGTGGCGCGGATACGGGCTCCCAAACGTATGTGCGTACTTGGGTTATGAATTCATCCACCACGATGCATTAGAAGATGCTAAAGCGGCAGCATATATACTCAATGCAGCGATGGAGAAGATGGGGCTTAATATAGCTGGATGCCTTGAGCGTGTTAGGCAGCCCATTGATGGATCAAAGTCACATTCCAGGCAAGATCTTGAACGCGATGGTAATTCAGAAGGCTCTTTATACGGAGAGGTGCTCGTATTTACTGGGGCATTACGAATCCCAAGAAGTGAGGCGGCAGATATGGCAGCTCAACTTGGGTGTCAGGTCACAGCAGGCGTCAACAAGAAAACCACGATGTTAGTTGTAGGCGATCAAGATATTAGACGATTGGCTGGGCATAAAAAAAGTTCTAAACATCGGAAAGCTGAGGCTCTAATCTCTAAAGGGCAATCAATACGTATATTACGAGAAACAGATTTTCAACAGCTTGCGAAGTTGGTCGTATGATGATGAGCCGATATTGGATGCCTCTGTAAGCATCTTTTCAGCTGAATTGTTTATATGTAGATTTCTCCGAGATTATCAAGATCGACTCAGACACGAAGATAACAAGTCAAGGACAGAACAAGTCGTACAAGTCAGGACAGTTACTACTTCTTGACGTATCATACAAGTCAGGACAGTTACTACTTCTTGACGTATCAGATGCGCGGCAGTTGTGTTCTGGTATGATACGTGAAGCCCGGGCCGTGGTCATCGTCGTCCTCTATCACATCACACAGCGGGGGAACAATCGCAAGAGGTCTTCTTCGTCGATGACGATCGACGACAATAATTGCTGATACTGAAGGCCACCGTCAGAATCGGTGGTGGATAAGTCTGGGGTGATGTCATGCTTCCAGGTCGAGATGCAATTGGCCATCCTCATCTTTGGTCACGCCGGGTACAGACGCTTGGTCAGTTGATGAGTCTTCCATAGGATTATCTTCTTCAAAAGACCGTCCTTGGCTACCGGACCCTTCAGAATCCGTCGTGACGCGTGTATCGAAATCTGTTGTATCAACGGTATCCGATGCTTCCTCAACCGATTTGATCTGTCGTTGGGTCGCATTAGCCTGTCCGGCGCGACCAGCATCACGCTCACGCCCAACCTCGCGTGATTGAAATCCTGCCTGAGCGGCAGAAGAAGAAATATGTGAAGGAATCTCAGCCATCAGCATGGCCCGAACGCAAGGCCCTCAATACCTACTTGCCACACACGTGTCATTTGCATCGCGTAGTCAGTATATCGGCCTATAGCCCTACAAGTATGACAAAATCAAGGCCCGGACTCACTGCATCATGCCAGGGCACGCCGGCAAAACATCCTCTAAATCATCTCTGGACCACAAATCGTCAAACAAATTCCTTGCGCCGGTCCACGAGCTGCTCTTTGAGACGCGCAAGAATGGACGAATGCATCTGTGATACGCGACTTTCCGATAGATCGAGCGTCATCCCGATCTCCTTCATGGTCATCTCTTCATAATAATACAACACAAGAATCAATCGCTCAGCCCTGGATAAGCCCCGCGTGATCAATTCTTTTACATCACGATGCTGTAAATCCTTCAATGGATTCCTTCCTCGCTTATCACGTATGACATCAATCTCACATACTTCTTTATGCGAATCGGTTTCACTATACTTACGCGACAAAGAAATCTGCGTCACCGCCGTTGCATCTCGTGCGAATTTCTCAAACTCCTCACGAGGCAGTTTCATTTTTTCAGATAATTCCACCGACGATGGCGTACGACCCAGCATCGCCTCCAACTCCTTCGTCACTTTATCCAATTTGTTGGCGCGGCTGCGCACCAGACGGGGAACCCAGTCCATACTGCGCAATTCGTCGAGAATAGCTCCACGAATTCTCGGCGCACAATACGTCTCAAATTTAACCCCGCGATTGAGATCAAATGCATCGATCGCATCCATCAGACCAAAAAGGCCCGCGGAATTCAAATCGTCACGATCCACCTCGTCCGGCAACTTGGCACCAATCCGATCAGCGTTGTACCTCACTAGCGGCAAATACGTTTCCATCAAAACGTTGCGCCAGCGGCGAGTCCCGCAGGATTTATATTTCTTCCACACCTTCACAATATCAACACTTGTCTTAATCGTCGGCATCAAACCGCTCCTTACGCATCCCTGCGACACTGGGCCAGCGACATCTCATGAACCAATGACATTTACCTAGTTCCACCAAACCATTATCCGACATCAATTGACGGGCCTTCCGTAGCCGATTCAACTTCGGTCGATTCTTCCACAAGATTTTCAGATTCTGCGAGAGCTACACGCTTTTTCTCGGCCATAGCCTGTAAATCTTCTACCTGATTACGTTCGCGCTCACTCAAGACCTTGTCCGCAGCCGCGCCAAGTACTAGGCCGAGTAAGCAAAATGTGAATAATGCGATGAGGCCGCGAGAGATAGTCACGGCGAACGGGTTCTGCACAACCAAACCCGCGATGAGTGTGATGGAAAAAGCAAACAGGCCTAGACTAGCACCGGTAAACCGTGCAACCATAGCCGCAACATCCTTGTTGCCATTGTATAGAGGAGCCGAGTGAACCACGAACTCGCGATACGCCGCGCCATACGCGAAGCGACATTCCCATGTCACTCACTACCTCTGAAGCGCCCCTGATCGTCCAGTTGATCAGCGAGCTAAGAGAAACAGTTGTCAATTGTTTCGTGCGTCCTACACGAACAATCCGACAACCCTCCGAAAAAAACCACCACCAAGCCGTTGGCCACGACACTGCTTGACCAAATCGTCGGCTACTGCGGCGATGCAGGCACTGGCATTTGAATCCGGATGACGTATGACAAAAGGCACACGCTGCCGTACCGCCTGCTCAACAGCGGTATCATGCAACATATAGCCGGCATATGCAACGAAAAAATTCAAAAAATTTTCAGCCACTCCCGAAAGACGTTCATAAGTCGCCCGCGCCTCGGTCCGACTATGGGCCATATTGATAAAAGCGGCAACCTTTCCAGCGAAACCTTGTGCGCTCATGGTCTTGATTGTCGCATAGGCGTCTGTCAATGCTGTCGGCTCGGGAGTGGTAACAATCATCGCCTGATCCGCCGATAAGGCAAAGCCGACGACGTTGTGTGAGATGCCCGCACCGCAGTCAAGAATCACTATATCAGCACTGGTTTCCAGTTCGTGCAACTGCGAAATCACACCCTGCCTGTCAAACTCAGAGAGGTTGGCTAGCTCATCTATGCCTGATGCACCTGGTACAAATCGGAATCCGCCGGGACCAACCTGGCAAACGGTATCAAGCGTATGCGTACCGGCTAGAACATCGGCAAGCGTGTAGTTGACGGATAGATTCATCAGCAAATCAGCATTGGCAAGGCCCATATCAAGATCAACCAGCACTACACGAACCCGCTTGGCAGCCAGACAGATTGCTAAATTCACAGCTATATTGGATTTGCCCACGCCCCCCTTGCCGCTCGTCACTGCCACGGTCAAAGCCCTGGGGCGTGATCCTTCCACCAAGGCGCGAAGCCTAGAAGCCTGATCCACTTTGACACTGCGTCGAACACCAGTCGCGTCGTTTCCAGCCATCATATACTCCCGCCTACCCGACTGTTGCCTTCGCTACGCCCGGTGATCCTGTAGACACAACCATGCCGCTTGTCTTGTCAGATTTTGGCAGAGGCACATCACCACCATTCAATATCATCTGCGCCACCATATTTCCTTCGCCGACGGTGATATCATCCGGCACATCCTGCCCCATCGTTAAGTACGAAAGCTTTGCCTCAGCTTTTGCCAGACAAGCAAGCACGACACCAAAACCAACGGCTTCATCCAGTTTGGTCAAAATTAGTCGATCAAACCCAATGGTTTTGAATCGATCGATGGATTGCTGCAAGACTTGACGGCTGGATGTCGTCGCCAGCACAAGATGAATCTCGTCCGGTTTATGAACGGAGAAAAATGCCTGCAATTCATTGTTCTTATCCGTATCGCGCTGACTACGTCCGGCGGTATCGACCAGGATGATGTCGCAATCTTTTAACCGACTAAGAGCGCCCTTAAATTGCATCGGAGTCGCAGCTACCTCGATGGGAACCTCAATAATCTGAGCATAGGTACGTAACTGTTGAACGGCGGCAATGCGGTAGGTATCGATGGTGATAAGACCAACCCGTCGATGCTGACGTAGACGATAGTTGGCCGCAATCTTGGCGATGGTGGTCGTTTTTCCAACCCCAGTAGGACCAACCAACGCGATAACACGCTGCATACCAGATGCAGATAAATCGATTGGTCGAGACAACGGTACCATTTTGGCTATAGCACCGGCTAAATGGCGACGGACTGCCTGAGCATCTTCCTGTGCTTCTTTGGATAACGATCGTCTGAGGTCTTCGATGAGTTCGTTGGCTAATTGCTCTGCCACATCATTGGTAATTAATTGCTGATGGGCATCAAGTAGTGCCTTGGGCGAGTCACCCATACCTGCGCGTCGGTGATGTTGCACTAATTCACCAACCATAGACTTGAGGTTGGATAACTCCACAGCTAGCGAACTAGACTCGCCGGTGTTACCAGATTGACCCGTTGTCGTCATCACCGTGGCAGCTCCATCTGCACGTGACTGTTGCCCGAGATCAGGACTCGCGGGAATCGTACCACTTTGCAGCTCTTTCGGCAAATCCTGTTTTTGACGCGCCGCTGTCAGTTCAACCAGTTGGCGCCCGGTACCTCGCCGCTTGGGTAGACTGCGGGTATTGAGAATCACAGCATCGGCGCCGAATTCCCGTTTAACCTGCGACAGAGCTTCAGACATTGTTTGTGCGCGAAACGTCTTCAGTATCATCCCGTAATATCACCATTCCATGAGAATCGACTTCAAAACCACGTACGATTTCGTTATATGACAACACAGCGACAGCGGGGAGCTTGATTTCGATCATTTTTCGCACCCACGCTCTAATTTGCGGCGGACACAAAATAACCGGTGGTCGGCCCTTCAACGCCAAAGCTACTTTTTCAACGGTCTCACCAATCGCCTGGGCTATCTTGGTTTGCATCTGCGCAGGCAATGTAAGAATTGTGCCTCGATCATTTCGATCAATGCTCTTGCTAATCGCTTCTTCGATCGATGGATCAAGTGTGATGCAATGTATTCGACCATCTTCTCCCTTGTGCTGATGGCAAAGGCCGCGAGCGAGTGCATTTCGAGCATACTCAGTTAGTATCTCAGTATCTTTCGTGCGTGATGCCCAGTCGCCTATGGTCTCCAGGATGCTCTCTAAATCACGTATACCCACCCGCTCACGCAACAATGCCTGCAATACGCGCTGCAACTCACCCGGCTTAAGCACTTCGGGAATGATTTCCTCAACAAGTTTGGGAGATCGCTCACGCAGGTTATCCAACAATCGATTGACTTCTTTTCGCGTCACTAACTCGTCAGCATGTCGCTTGATTAACTCTGTCAGATAAGTCGTCGCCACACTGGTCGGCTCCACCACCGTATAATTGCGATGCTCAGCCTCGTGCCGTTGAGACTCTTCGATCCAAAGCGATGGCAAACCAAATGCAGGCTCCTTCGTATCCATACCGTTGATGCGATCAGAGACTGCGCCGGAATCAATGGCCATGAGATGGTTAGGAAGTAATTCCCCGCGCCCAATTTCGAAACCCTTCAGGTTAATCTGAAACGCATTTGGCTCTAGTTGAATATCATCTCGAATTCGTATCGGCGGTACGACGATGCCTAATTCCAAGGCTATTTGCTTGCGCATATTCGTAATTCGATCGAGCAGATCGCCTCCTTGCTTACGATCCACTAATTTGATTAATCCATACCCCACATTCATTTCCATGGGATCCGGCGCTAAGTGTTTTTCGACGCGGTCCTGCTCTACAGGCTTGAGCTTGGCTGCGGCGGTCTTGGCCACAGCAAGTTTTGTTTTCTGCTGTAGAAAATACGCCATCATTCCACTGGATACCGCCAACACAAACAACGGTGCCTTCGGCAATGGGGTTAGGGCCAAGATACACAAAAAACCGGCAATCATGGCTAGCGCAATAGGCTGACTTGTAACCTGGCTTATCAACTCGTCACCAAGATTTTTCTTGGAAGCGGATCGTGTTACAATCATTGCAGCGGACACGGACACGATGAATGCGGTAATCTGAGATACCAATCCATCGCCAATCGTGAGAATCGTAAATGTGCGAAGAGTTTCCGCTAGATCAAATTCCTTCTCGACCAAACCCACATAAACACCGCCCACGATATTGATGAGTGTGATAATGATACCGGCGATCGCATCACCACGAACAAACTTACTGGCACCGTCCATCGCACCGTAGAAATCCGCTTCGCGTGTGATCTCCGAACGTCGTTCTTTCGCCTCATCATCGGTGATAATCCCAGCATTAAGATCAGCGTCAACAGCCATTTGTTTGCCGGGCATACCATCCAAAGTAAACCTGGCTGCCACCTCGGCGATTCTAGTCGCGCCTTTGGTAATCACCACGAACTGTATGACAACGATGATAGAAAATATAATTACGGCTACTGCGAGTGAACCGCGAGCAACGAATCCACCAAACGTCTGAATGACGTATCCGGCATCGGCATTGGTTAAAATAAGCCGCGTGGTGGCGGTATTAAGTACCAAACGAAGCAGCGTCAACCCAAGAAGAAGCGAAGGAAATGAAGAAAAATCCAACGGCCTTTTCATGTACATGACCGTGAGCAATACAATGCCCGACAACGTGATATTGATTAACAACAGTAAATCCATCACCGAGGTAGGCAGCGGTATCAAGATCACAAGGATGAGCGAGAGCGCCGCAGCCGGCAACACCATGCCATGATACTGCGACAGATTTCGCACAATAACCGAGTTGGTAATCTCAAACTTTGCCATATTCTTGTCGCATGCGCCCTTCTAACAACCATTCGACTCAGCGTAGGTTTGCCATTGGCGTCGCGCCATATTCACGAAACCGTGGTGATATTCCG
>JAJRWX010000098.1 GCA_024276605.1 Planctomycetota bacterium
CCTGTTTTGTAGCCGGTAGCTCCTGCCGGTAATCGTAATCAACTCGGCGTGGTGCAAAAAACGATCCAAGATCGCTGTCGCCGATGGCACATCACCAATTAGTTTACCCCAATCCTCCAGCGGACGGTTCGATGTCATCATTGTCGAATGATTCTCGTACCGACGCATGATGATCTCAAACAGATATTCACCTGACGTCCGTACACGACGGACAAACCAGCCAGCGGTCACCATCCGATCGTCACCGGTTTTCCCCCGACGGTATCATTGACCAATTCGTGCCGGTTCAACAGGAATATAGGATACGCCCGAGCGATGCCACCATGCACGTAGCCGATCACAGGGAGTTCGTCACAGCTATCTTTAATGAACATCGCCCATTTTGCGGACAATCGCTTATCATCCGGAGGGACGAAAACCGGGTTGTCAATTGCAGGTATCTCATCGCGACCCAGGCCGTGATTGATTTTCTCTAAGGCAATCGGAGAGCCTGTCATATCAAACCACTCTGATGTGTCATCCCCTGGCACCTTCGGTCCCGTTGCCCAAAGATATTGGTTGTCTCCTTCATAATAATATTTTTTGTAAACATTGGCCGGTTGCGTGTGCATGCCGTGTGTTAACTGAAAGATGATATTTGCGGCATGCGAGTTGACAGACCGATAGAGCAGCCAAATGGACAATCCCGTCAAGGCGATAACGATCGTCCAGGTCCATCGGATTCGATAGTGATTAGATGTCATGAAATGTGATGAACTCTTTTACACAAGTGCGAATAATATAGCGACAAACTACCAGCTGTTACTGATTGATTGTTAGACCCAGTTTAATAACTCACAGATGCCATCATATCTAGCAAGCGGTTGACCGGGTGCGTGGACGCGGCTGCGACGATAAACGCCCCGGCTTGGCGGACGGCTAAGTGTGTGTTGTCTACGATCATGCCTGCGTTGAAGGCTTCTGAGGGGATGTCAGCCAGTGGATCTGGGAGCGGGTGACTGTTTGAATCCGCGATGGCTAAGAGCATGGGGTGGTTGCAACAATTGAGTCGCACTTCGTAGAAAGTTCGACCATGTTGATCTTGTCGCGGTGTAATGGATACAAGTTTGAGGTCACGGTGTGGGCGCATGGCCTTGGCGTTTACTTGATCGAAAGAAATACCAAAGCGCGTTAATAATTCGCGCTGGGCTTCGAGTAGGGTTGTTTTTGTCGTCGGCGTTGTTATCGGTTTGTCGGATACTTTCGCCAATTCAGAGACAAGCCAGGGGCGTGCTTGAACGGTATTGCGAGGTACCATCATAAAAGCAGTTATCACTAACGCCAGGCAGGCGGCTATGGCTAGGTTGCGCGGAGCGATGAACCGTTGCATCCATGAAGGCTGAGCCACCGTATCACATAGGTGTGCCCATACATGGTCGGGCATTGATTCTCGAGTAAGTGAGTCTACCATGAGCTTGTCTGCACGCCTCTCTGCTTCAAAACGTCGAGTACAGGATGTGCAGTTCTGCAAATGTTGACTCACCTCAAAAGTTTTCGTTTGATCAAGCTCCGAGTCTAGATAGGGGCTAAACCATTTTTGAGCTTCATGGCATTTCATCATGCCTTCTCCTTGGCTCGGCCTTGTTCCATGCCTAGTACCGCTAATGTCTGTCGTAGCTTTTTTCTGGCTCGGTAGACATGCGACATCGTTGTCCCAAGCGGAATGTTCATCATGCTAGCGATTTCTTTGTATGAAAAATCCTCAAGTAGTCTTAGCAATAGGCATTGCCGTTCGTCATGGCCAAGCTCATCGAGTGCGGTAACAAGTCGTTCGTCCAACAGTTGTTTGAGTCGATCCGGGTGGTCTAATAGTAACGACCAAGATTCTTCCTGTTCTATGACTGCTTGAAAATCTTCACCGATGTCGTCCAATGCAGTACTACGGTGGCGAATTGATTGCTTGTTAAATCGATATACTGTGTACACCTGTATTTGAAATATCCAAGCTCGGAAATTAGTCCCCTGCTGGTACTTGGCAAAGGACTTCCAAGCCGTCAGAATGGCCTCTTGAACCGCGTCCGCCGCATCGTCTAGCTGCCATGTGGCCCTTCGCGCATAACGATACAATTGATCGCGGAGCGGTTCTAACAACTCAAGGAAATCATCTCTTGAGTGTTTTTGTTTCAAGTGAAGCTACTCCTACAACTGCGAGGTAAAGCCAAGATTATTTCAGCTTTACTTACGCCGCATACGACAAAGGCCCCATACGCGACGTTTTCACCATATCGACCATTTCAACACAACCATCCGTCCATTGTCTATATTCCAACCTCTACGGATGTATTGCAACGATATATTTATTTGGCGGTCTCATGGATAAACGCCGAAAACTGCAATGATACAGTGTCTGTTCTACATATATTTATGGGCTTAGACCGATATTTTAAGGTTTGCACAACATGATGAAAGATGGTTTTGAGGGTTTGGTAAAGAACCCGCTTATGTTGATGTGTAGAGAAGGTGGTTTATCCATCTCATGATCCGTTTGGAGGCTATCAGATGTCCACTGGGTCTGATACCTCGTCATTCATTAAGGATTGAGCCTTGGCCGTTGACTTATCGATAGTCATTCCCGCTCGAAATGAAAGCAGTGTGCTTGCGCAAACGCTCGAGCGGTTGTCTGGGGCCGGTATCCGTGAAATTATTGTAGCCGACGGTAGTAGTGATGATGCTACCGTCACCATCGCCCAATCCTATGGTGCCCATGTGGTCGTATCCAAGCCCGGACGCGGTAGTCAACTCAACGCAGGGGCAGCTATCGCAACGGGCAACATGTTATTGTTTTTGCACGCTGACACGCAACTACCGAGAAATTTTGAGTATTGCGTTGAGGAAATACTGCAGCGACCTTACGTAGCGGGTGGGGCTTTTCAATTGCATATCGATTCAGCAAGGCGGGTATATCGGCTGATTGAAAAAATGGTTGCTTACCGATCACGTTGGTTGCAACTTCCATACGGCGATCAGGCTATATTCGTTCGAGCTGCTACGTTTCATTTACTCAGCGGTTTTCCAGAGCTATCCGTCATGGAGGACTTTGTCTTTGCGCGCCGATTACGCAAACTCGGTAGTATTCACATGGCACCTTTGTGCGTGAACACATCTTCTCGTCGATGGGAATCCGATGGAGTCTGTCGAACAACATGGCTTAATCAAGCGGTGATCGCTGGATATTGGCTAGGTGTATCTCCCGCAAGGTTAGCACGATGGCGGTATGGCGTCACTCATTCGGACCTGTCCACCGTACCAGTCCAGGCGCTGGGATGAGATGCTTTACACTTGAATCTAAAGACGAATCGATAACTACAAACTCATCTCGCACGATCGATGACTGTGTTGAATGGATGGATGGCACGTGTGTTGCTGTATATCCATAACACCCTCAATCGAAGTACAACGTGATTGATAAATCAACAACCGGTCATACGTCATAACTATATTAAATACAGAAAGTTATAAAAATTGCATTTCTTTCTCGTGTAGACGCTTGACACAGTCGTTGTTATGACTATATGTATATATAAGTGTAGATATATAGGTGTTTTGTATGCTATCGTTAACCAGTGAATATGCTCTACGGGCACTGATTTACTTGACTCAACACGAAAGTGATTGGCCTATTCCCGGTCATCGAATTGCCGAGCAGACCAAGATCCCCTCTAAATATCTGTCCAAAATTTTATGCGATTTGGTGCGAATCAATGTTCTTAAATCTTCGCCGGGTAAGAGCGGTGGATTTTGGTTGGGGCGATCGCCTCGTCGAACGCGCCTATTCGAAGTCCTGATCCCCTTTGAGAATTTTGAAAGAAAACGTTGTCCATTTGGTCATGAGCAATGCTGCGATGAACAACCCTGTGCGGCGCATAAGAAATGGAAGTGTGTGGTTGATGCTGAGCAACGTTTTCTACAGAAGACATCGTTGTTTGATATTTCAGGCGTGACGGCGCCGCCACGATTACGTAGAAAAGTTAAGGCGTCTGCGAAGAAGCGATAGGAGCCTTGGGCACGAAAATTGATGGATGATACGTAAAAAAGCGATTATGCAATAAGAGGTTTGAGATGGATGAGATAATATAATGTCGTTGGCTAAGTTGACTGTTGAAGTACCTGACGACGAGTATTGGCGTAAGCAAATTAAATGCCAGTATGCTTGTCCGGTTAATACCGATGCCCGCGGATATGTTCGCGCTGTTGCCCAGGGTGATTTTGAATCGGCTTATCTGATTGCCCGTGGTCCTAACCCACTGGCCAGCATTTGTGGCCGAGTTTGCGGTGCGCCATGTGAAGCGGCCTGTCGACGTGGTGCGATAGACGAACCCGTATCCATTCGGGCCTTAAAAAGATACGTGACGGAGAAGTTTGGACCTGAGTCATTTACCAAAGAGACGCTTAAGCCTATCGAACTACTCAAGCGCGTATTTAGTCATCGCGAAAAACGTGATTGCAGCGGTAGCGAAGAGCTTCATGCCTTTCAGCATTTATTGGATGGGCTCGATTCGGGTAAACGTGATGGGGCGGACGTAGCCATCATCGGTTCCGGCCCGGCGGGTCTTGCCGTGGCTCACGATCTTGCCTTGTTGGGACATCGACCGACCGTGTTCGAGATGGAACCCATCCCCGCCGGCATGTTGGCTGTCGGCATTCCGGAGTATCGTTTACCACGTGATCTGATTGAAGCGGAAGTCGAAGTCATTCGAGCGTTGGGTGTTACGTTTGTTTGCAATACGCAGGTTGGAAAGGATATTTCTTTCGAGGAGATACGTAGTAAGTTCAGTGCTACGATTATTTCCGTTGGTGCGAAACGGTCTCGTATCATTCCCATTCCTGGTGGAGACGGCCCGGGCGTGTTCGGCGGTGTTGAATTCCTGCGTGATCTTTCCCTGCGAAACACTTCGACCGATTCGGTTTTGCACGGGATGGGGAAAAAGATCGTTGTGATCGGTGGGGGTAATGTTGCGTATGACGTATCTCGTTCAGTCATACGACAAATCGGATATGACGTATCCAGAAGCGCATTGCGGCAATCCAAGGTGGGCGAGGTTCATCTGTGTTGCCTCGAAAGTGTAGACGAAATGCCGGCAGACGATATCGAAATACTTGAAGGGCATGAGGAGGGTGTTTCTCTGCAGCCGTCGTTAGGGCCTGTAGAGATTCTTCGGGAGAATGGAAAGGTTTGTGGGATTACATTCAAGCGTTGCTTGCGCGTTTTTGATGAATCCGGTCGTTTTTCACCTAAGTTTGATGATGCCGATATCACAACGATTGAAGCGGATACGGTGATCTGGGCGATTGGTCAACAAGCGGATGTTTCATTTCTACATGCGGATGGTGATGTCACCATAAACAAGCGCGGTTTGATCGAGACGAATGAAAGCACTTGGCAAACAAGTGCACCGGATGTGTTTGCTGCTGGAGATATCACCTACGGCCCCCGTCTGCTGATCGATGCCGTGGCGTCGGGCAAGAAATGTGCTAGAGCGGTTCATGCATTCTTAACGGGGAAACCGTTAGGTATATCCCAGGATTACATTCATTTAACCATCGCCGATTATTCGCGCGAGTCTGATTACGAAAAACTACCTCGAACGGCTGTTCCTACATTGCATGCCGAGGAACGAAGTACAAGTCAGACAGCGGTCGTGGAGCGTGGTTACAGCGAAATGCAGTCGATGCGGGAAGCCTCGCGCTGTTTCGATTGCGGTGTGAATACCATATTTGATTCGGAAAAGTGCATTTTGTGCGGCGGGTGTGCGGATGTATGTCCGGAGCTTTGTTTACAGTTGGTGTCGTGCGATCGATTGCAAGGCGAATCGACGTTGCATGTTGCATTGGAAGATAGATATGGCGACATCGATCTTTCGGAGGTAACAGCCATCATCAAAGATGAGGAAAAATGTATTCGATGTGCGCTATGTGCCCAGCGTTGTCCTGTAGATGCGATTACGATGGAAAGGTTTAATTTTACGAGTTGCTTGGAACTGGGCGTCGCGACGAAGTAAAGGGACGAAGTGATGACAGCAGAAAATAATCATATTGAAACCAGTCAACGGTTTAAGCCGCCGGCTACACGTCGTGATTTTCTGGGTTTGGCTGCGACCTGGTCGGCCATTGTGGCCTTTGTGATGGCGACGGTAGGGGCGTTGCGTTTACCGATGCCTTCTGTTTTTCCGGAATCCAATTCACGTGTGAAACTAGGTCGTCCGGATCGATTTGCGGTAGGATCCGCGACATATTTTTCCAAAATACGTTTGTGGTTGTTTCGTGACGAATCTGGTTTCAAAGCCATTTCATCAGTCTGTACGCACCTGGGTTGCGTGGCGGAGCGCCAAGAGGACGGTCAATATTTATGCCCATGTCATGGATCGAGATTTGATCAGACCGGAGCCGTTAAGGGTGGACCTGCCCCCAAAGGATTGGTTTGGCTGGATTTAAGTTTATCACCTGAAGGTTGGATTGTAGCAGATACACTTTCGGATGTCGGTCCGGAAACGGTATTAATGGCACAAGTATAAAAAAGCGCAAGGGACCATCGGGTGTGAACAAGGAGTTCAGATATGAGTAGCATTGGCGGCGATCACCAAACTCACCACAAGCCATCACATGAGCGTGGCATTGGCGATAAGGGGGCACTTCGCGATTTTGGAAGTAACCTATTGTCCACGCCGATTGCGTTGCGTGATTCCATCATTCGACATGGTAAACCGACGTCAGATCGAGCGAAGTCTCAAACGATTTTTAGTAATTTTTTCTTACATATATTACCAGTTCGCACACACTTACATGCCATTAAGGCAACAACCACGCTGGGGTTAGGCATAGCGACTTTAGTGCTGTTTATTATTCTATGTGTGACTGGTGTGTTATTGATGGTTTATTACAAACCTAGTGTCGACCAGGCCTATGCGTCCATGCTTGATATCATGCACGTGGTTCCGACGGGGCGTTTGATGCGAAATGTTCACCGTTGGTCGGCTCACGCGATGGTGGCGTGTGTGATGTTGCATATGGCCCGGGCGTTTTATACGGCTGCCTATAAACGGCCTCGCGCGTTTAATTGGGTCATAGGTATGGCACTATTTGTATTGACGCTTGGATTGAGCTTTACGGGTTATCTACTACCGTGGGATCAGTTGGCTTTTTGGGCTGTGACCATCGGTGCGAATATCGCGCAATCACCACAAGAATTGACGGATGCCATAGGCATTACGCAATACTTCGATATCGGACTGTGGCAGAAAGAAGTCTTACTCGGCGCGCACCATGTCGGGCAGGAAGCACTGATCCGGTTTTATGTATTGCATGTTATGGTGCTGCCCGTTGTAACTACGATTTTAATCGGCGTTCATTTCTGGCGAATTCGTAAAGATGGTGGGTTGGTCAGACCTAGTCATGCAGATGTAGATACGGACGAAATGCCTGCGTTGGCGGATGTTTCGACGCCTCTCAAATCCTATGGTTTGATGGCCATGATGAAGGATAAGACACCTGCCGTGAATCGTGAAATGCGTCACACGATCACTACTTGGCCCAACGTGATGTATGTGATTGGGGCGGCAACCATGATCACGGTTTTTGCCATGTTACTACTAGGATATTTCTTCGATGCGCCTTTGGCGGAGATGGCAAATCCGACAGTACCGGAAAATCCCGCGAAAGCGCCGTGGTATTTTCTAGGGTTGCAGGAGTTGGTTTCTTATTCAGCGTTTATGGGGGGCGTGGCCATTCCGGCTATCGTTGTGCTTGGGTTAGGATTGGTTCCCTATCTAGACCGCGAGAAGGAAGATGTTGGATTGTGGTTTAGTGGTGCACGTGGTCGTCGCGTGGCATTCATCAGTAGCGTGTTTGGTGCGGTAACAGTCATTGGTATGCTCTGGTTTACGGTTGAATTTGGTTGGTTGAGGAACTGGGAAGCCACTGCCCATGTTCCACAAATAGTCATCACATTATTTAATCCGGGCACGGTGTTGGTGGCCCTGTTTGCGTTTTGGTCTGTGGCGACGGTTCGTGTTATGAACTCAACGCGCATGGGAGCGATTGCGTTGTTTACTTGTTTCCTCGTGGGATTTGTTATTCTGACCTACTTCGCCACGGTTCATCGCGGTCCGAACTGGAATTTCTATTGGTCGCAAAGTGATTGGCCTGTGCATTAAGATGATGTGATTATTGGTTGTCATGCAAGCATCCGGACAAATATCATGGATTATCGACAAGTAAAATTGATGAAGGTTGTACTGCTGGTCAGTTCCCTGGCTTCGCTGTTATTGCTCTTGGCTGCCGCCTACGAAGAAAATCTAACCGGCGAATGGCGTGAAGCGCAATTAAAGTACAAAAAGAAGCTTATGGAATCATCGGATAGCGCAGGCACGCAACGGGCTGCTGCCGCATTTACGATCGAGCAAAAACAATTGTACTTGGCTGAACTTAATTCAATAGATCGCTGTACTTCGTGTCATCTTGGGGTTGAAAACCCGGCCATGGTTAATGCAGAAGCGCCGTTAGCCTATCATTCCGGTGATTTGTTAAAGTATCATACGCCGGACAAGTTTGGATGTACGGTTTGTCATGACGGTCGCGGTCGAGCGGTGATCAAATCAGCTGCGCATGGTTGGTATGATGATGGTGAACCGGTTCCACATATTAATACACCCATGCTGCGTGGTGATGCCGTGTACACGAGTTGTGGTCGATGCCATGCGCAGATTGATTTATTTGGCGGTGGTGCGGATCATTTTGCCAATACGGGTGGTGGTGCGGGATCGGGTTCGGATCAAACACTCCCGATTCGGCTGGCATCTCTAACGGCATCACTACCCCATGCAAAGAGGGTGGCAAACGGAAAAGCGCTGACGGTCGAGCTGGGTTGTCTGGGTTGTCATCAATATCGAGGACGCGGTGGGATGCTTGGTCCGGACCTGACCTACGTTGGTGACAAGACGCGCCATGATTACGATTTTAGCCATGTGATTGGAGAGCATACGGTCGAACAATGGCTGTTTGAACATTTCAAGTTTCCGCAAGAAATTTCACCCAATACCGTGATGCCGGATATGTCCTTAAGCGATGCCGAGGCACGAGATCTATCGCTCTACATGATGAGTTTGCATCGCAAAACGATGCCGGCTAGCCATATGCCTGCACCAACAGCAGGCATTGGCAGTGGCGATTTAGTGAGTGGTGATAGGTTGTTTGCACTATTTTGTTCGTCCTGTCACGGAAGTGATGGTTATGGTACGACGATGCGCGCCGGTCTTTGGCCCAAGGATGCCGACCCATGGGGGCATAACTGGGATGCCAAGAACGTGGTTGTGGAACATCGCAATAATCTGGAAATTCTCGTACCGTCTTTGAATCATGCTGATACTTTAGCCACGGTAAGTGATCAGTATCTGCACAATATCATTTCCAATGGTCGTCCAAATACGAAGATGCTTGCTTGGTCGTCCGAGGGCGGATTGAGCTATGATGAGATTACACTATTGGTGGATCATATTCGTAGTTGGGATGAGCCGGTTCCCGATTTGGATGGTGTTTCGGCGGAGATGGGTGATGCCGTTGTAGGTGGCGCATTGTATCGAGCGAATTGTTCCACATGCCATGGTTATTCTGGTGAAGGAGGTATAGGCAACACATTAAACTCTCCGACGTTTCTTGCGGTTGCATCCGATGATTTTTTGCGAGATACGATTGTTCACGGCCGACCCGACACGGCGATGCCCGCCTGGCGCGGGTTCGATGGTCGAGAGTTGAGCGATTTGCTGGCCTTTATTCGTCAGTGGCAGGTTAGCCGAGCCCATGAAGAAGAAGTTCTTTCGCTCATTGCGATGGATGACTCGCAGCAAGTCTCCGTGGATATTGGTCGAACGTTATACAAAGCCAACTGTGTGATGTGTCACGGTTTGGATGGTTCCGGCGACCTGGCACCAACACTCAATACACAGGCCTTTTTGACCGTTGCACGAGACGATTATCTTGTTACCACTATGGTGAACGGTCGCGCTGGGACTGGTATGCCAAGTTGGCAGCATCTATCCAGTGAAGATGTAGCTTCGCTGGTAAAATTTATGCGCACATGGCAAGTACGTGAAAGTAAGCCGGATTCTTTTTATGACGAGGTGGTTGCGCTCGGTGATTGGCATGCGGGCAAGTATTTATTTGTGGGGCATTGTTCCGGATGTCACGGCGTTGATGGTGAAGGGGCAACCGGTCCACAACTGAATAATCCGACGTTTCTGAGTAGTGCCAGTGATGTCATGCTTCGTGAATGGATCACGTACGGCAAGGAAGGCACGGAAATGCGCGGATTTCGCAAGGGCGGTCAGGGGATTACGGAACTTAGCGCTCGTCAGATTGAAGACATCGTATCCTATCTGCGTCGTTTGGAGCGTTCCGGTCGTGATGAGATTAATCGTGTAGCAAAGTCTCCACATGGTCGACCGGAAAGAGGGGCAGCACTATATGCAACGAATTGCGTTGGTTGTCACGGCGAGCATGGCGAAGGTGCGAGCGGACCGGCGTTGTCCAATCCGAATTTTCTTGCCTTTGCTTCTGATGGATTCCTGATGGCGACGATGGCGATGGGGCGTTTAGGAACGGAGATGAGGCCGGTAAAGCGCGGGCCGCAATCTATCCTGGGTTTAACCAGTGATGAAGTGAATGATCTAGTGGCGTATTTGAGATCATGGGAATATGACAATCCATTTAAGTTAGCCGGTACGACATCAATACCGCATCGATTTGTCGTGCCATGGGATTATTCGCATGGTCAAGAACTTTTTACGTCGAATTGTGCGGGCTGTCATGGCGAGGATGGCAAGGGTTCTTGGGCACCTGAATTGAACAATGAAGGATTCCTGGCTGCCGCTACTGATGGATTGTTACAGGCGACGATTGTGCGTGGTCGAAGGGGTACTGCCATGCGACCCTTCGGTCGTGGTGCACAGGGTATTACCGATTTATCGTCAAAAGATATTGACGATATTGTGGCGTACATACGACATTGGTCAACAACGATGCCTTCTCCCATGACATTACCAGCCGCGCATTCCATTGAAGCTGAATTAACAGAGTCAGATAGCGATACCCCTTCATCTCCGATTACATCGGTTATGGAGTTCGATGTTACGTATACGAATCGACCGAATAAGAATCCGCATCCATCGCCGGCGAAGCGATCAATAGCCGCGGTCGTTTTGCAAACGCAAGGAGATTAAATGATGAGTGATAAACCGCTGAATGTTTTGGATAAGACTCAAATGGATATGCCATGTACCATTCACCGAAAGGTGAAATATGGTGATGGTTTTGATCGACGTAAGTTTATGCAAATGGCTGCGGGGACTGGTGCTGCTGTCGCGGCAACCGGTTTTTTACCCGACGAGTTCGTCCAGGCGCATGCAAGCCCGACGACCGGAAAAACTAACAACGGTGTGAAGTTGTTACAGGCTGCGTGTCCGTATTGTGGTGTGGGATGCGGGACGCTCATTAAGGTTGAGGGTGGTAAGGTGGTAGGCATGGTGCCGGATAAAAAGCACCCCACCAATCGCGGTATCCAGTGCATTAAAGGCCTCAATGCGCATGAGCCAATTTATCGTGATCGATTGACCAAAGTGCTTGTGCGCAAGGACATGAGCGACCCCCTACGTGGTCATGTTTCTTCGACTAAGGGGCGTTTTGATGATGATGTATTCCGTGAGATTCCTTATGAAGAGGCCGAGGAACTCGTCGCGGAGCGCATCGCTGAAATTATTAAGGCGAAGGGGCCTAATGCCGTCGGTCTAAATGGTTCCGGTCAGCTTACGATGGAAGCGCAATGGATCGAAAACCTGCTCATGAAAGGTGTGATTGGTAGTAATTCCATCGAAGCCAATGCCCGGATGTGTATGACGTCCGCTGTAACGGGTTATTTTCATTCCTATGGTTCGGATGCACCACCGACAAGTTACGAAGACATTGAAGAAGCCTACTTTATTACATTTTGGGGGCACAATGCTCGTGAGGCACACCCGATTTTGTATTGGCGCGTAGCGGACCATAAGAGCAAGCATGATATTCCCACATGTATCGCGGATCCCAGGAAGACTGGTAGCGTGATCGGTTTGGAAGACATTAACCCGCGCAATAGCTTCCACATACCAACACTCAATGGTGACATTAGTCATCTCAATGCGATTGCGCATGTGTTGCTGAAGCGTTATCCGGATGCGTGCATGCCTGAGAGTTGGTTGGAGAATAATGTCAACGGTTGGAGGGCCTATAAAGAGGGCGTGTTATCGAAGTATTCGCCTGAACAGGTTGTGCAACATATGGATCCTATCGAAGGCGGTCGTGTTACCGTTGAATTGATAGAAAATGTGGCGCGTACCTGGGCGGAGGCTTCGATTAAGGGGCGGCAGCGAGGTCGTGGCGGCGTACTGAGTTTCTGGGGTATTGGCTACAACCAGATGCTTCATGGCCAACATAACACGATTAGCATTATCAACCTTCATCTTTTAACCGGTAACCTTGGCCGGCCAGGTTGTGGTAGCCATTCACAGACCGGTCAGCCCAACGCCATGAGCGAACGTCTTATGGGTGGACTGACGGGGCGATTGCCGTTCAACCAGCCGCTGAAGAATGCAGCTTGGCGACAGCACATTGCAGACGCATGGCATATCCCTGAGGAACGATTGGCGCAAACGGCTGCCCTACCCAATCCGGGTATGGTGATCGGGATGATGGAACGAGCCTTAAAAGGTGGCTTGGATGCCATGTTCTGGATGTACACGACCCATGTACACATGCCTGATCTGGATACCTTGGTCCGTCCTGCGCTCACAAAGATGTTTTGTGTGGTGCAAGATATTTATCGACATGCACCAAACAATCTTTATGCAGATGTCATCTTCCCGGCTGCGACTTGGGGCGAGTGGACTGGTGGTACGTATATTCAATCGGAACGACGTGTATATATTTGTGATGGTACCAAAAACCCACCACCAAACTGTCGACCTGACATGGACATGGCTATAGACAAAGCCAAGGTATTGGCTGAAAAGCTTGGTCTTGATGCCCATAAAATTCTTCCCTACGAAAAGAAAATAAAAATGGGTAATGGCTTGATGGCGTATGATCCTCAGGAGGTCTTTCGTGACATCGTCGCTGCGAGCAAAGGGTCGGATGCAGATTTGTCGGGCATACTGGAAGTAGAGAAATTGGATGGCACTACACCTTACGATCAACTTCGTACTTTGCGAGGTATTCAATGGCCCGCAGCGACAGCGGAAATTGCTAGAGCCGGCGGAACGCCACGACGTTATCTCGGTCAAGAGGGATGGGGTGGCAAGCCTTACGGTGCTTTCCGTCACAAGGACGGCAAAGCGAAGATGAAACTCTGCGAACAGGATTATTCCAAACTGGAAGACGTGACTGAAAGACTCAGTAAATATGGTGATAAGCGTCGACCCGGTGAAGGTCCATTCCTCATTGACGATCTACACACGGTGGGCAAGAACAAGGGTAAACCTAGAATTCTCGTCGAAGCGAGAGATGCCGGATTACCCCCGGAACTTCCTCACTTGGCTGAATATCATGATGCCACAATGTCGCTTATCGATCATCAGGAAAAAAATATCTATCCATTTTGGTTGGGGTTGGGTGTTGTATACGAACACTTCCACACGGCAAAAACGATCCGAGGGGCGACGACAATGAAGTTGGTGCCGGAACAGTACGTTGAAATAAACGATGATGACGCGAAGCGATATGGGTTACGAGATGGTCAACGTGTTCGGCTGGTTACCCGTCGAGGTTCATATGAAGCGCGTGTTTCAGTTGGACAAACGAGTATGATTCGACCGTCACGTACCGAAGTGCCGCCTGGTTATTTGTTTAGTCCATGGAACTTATCCGTAGCAGATAGCGCCGACCCGCGAAAGAATAAATGGTTGGTTAACTCAACGAGTCACCGAGCGTGGGATCCGGTCAGCGGGCAGTGTGATTACAAGAAGCTCGCGGCCAGGATCGAGGTGTTGTAGCCTTGGAGAAAGTCGACCGACGACAATTTGTCAAGCAGTCGACGGCTATCGGCGTGACACTCGGCAGTGGTGCCTATGTTTCCGGACTTTTAGGTTCTGCGTCTACAGCCCAGGCGAGTCCGCTGCGACCGCCTGGTGCGCTATCAGAGGAAGATTTTCTTTCAACGTGCATTCGGTGTATGCGCTGTGTTGATGCCTGCCCTAATCGTGCGTTAATATCTACGCCGAGTCATGCGGGTGGGGCGCAGGCCTGCACTCCCATGATGCAGCCGAGAAAGGCTGCTTGCATGTTGTGTCTTAGTGAAGAGGGTGATTACCTCAAATGCACAGAGGTGTGCCCGTCCGGTGCACTGCGACTCATCAAAAAAACCAAGGCGGACATCAAAGAACGGGTCTCCATTGGCGTAGCAGAAATTGATTTTGACCTATGTTATTCGTACAACAACTGGAGCTGTGGGGCTTGTTTTCGTGCATGTCCATTAGCCGGTGAAGCCATGACCGTCGGCATGTGGGAACGACCGACGATTCATCCGGAGGCTTGCGTCGGATGTGGTTGTTGCGAACGTTCTTGCATTCGTTATCCACATGCCATTCGCGTCAAGGCGGTGGCCTCATGAGTCGCGCCACGGATAAGTTGGTTTCACATGACCGAATGAAAGGTCAGCGTCAATACACCGGCATAGTTTTCGGTCCATCTACATCTGCTAGGCGTCGAGCATTTACACGACGAGACGTGATCCACTCACTTGCCGTTGGTGTAGGGTTTGCGGTCGTAAGCGGCTTGGTCCACTTTTTATCTGCGACTCGATTATCGAAATTCCCGGCGATTAAACGCCCCTACGAAAAGTTGGCGGGCATTTTACGCCCGCCCGGCGCATTGGATGAGCCTGATTTCCTGGCCGCGTGTATTAGGTGTTATCGATGTCAGGATGTCTGTGGACCGGGTGCCATTCAGTTTTACACCGAAAACGATGGCGAACATTTCCACACGCCATACGTTGATCCTGCCAAAGCCGGGTGCACTTTGTGTAACGCGTGTGGGCCGGTGTGCCCGACCGGTGCGTTACTACCCTTCGAGGCTATGGCAGATGTGGACATGGGTAGTGTCGAGTTGCAGGAAGACCTTTGCCTGTCGTATAAAGCTAAGCGCATTCGGCACGAACAAGAACTACTTACACAGCTTGGTCAACACCCTACTGAATCGCAGGCAACGACCGAAAGACGTGGACCGTGTGGCGAATGTTTCATGTTTTGTCCATTACGCAATCGGGCTATCAAATTAGAACCGGGTGCTTTTCTGGCACCGATCGTGTACACCGATCACTGTGTTGGATGTGGTATGTGTGAAGACATCTGTCGCACCGTCGTTCGAGGCGAACCGGCCATTCGCGTGGTCCGAACGCGCAAACCGCATCGGCTGGAGGTCGTGTCATGATCCTTCAAGTACTGAGGCGAACGGTTCAGGCTAGCGTGCTGCTGGTGATGGTCAGTATAGCGTTCATGAGTCTTTACGCTCATTACCGCTCAGCACGCGTAATTGATGACGATCAACTCATGGCTGGTATGCGTGGTGAGGTCGTAACCAAGTTGATTTACCCGTATATCGATGCACTCGATAACCCCACCGCATTTCTAGACGGTAACAAAGGCACCTTGTGGTCCATGAAGTTATTTGGTGTTGATCTTACGGATCCTCTCGCTGCAGCTGAGATGTTGGCAACTTCCAAACACATCCATTGGCCGCTGTTGATATCGATCGTCATACCGGTGGTAGTGACATTGATACTCGGTCGAGTCTTTTGTAGTTGGATTTGCCCCGGATATGTCCTGTTTGAGATAGCGAGCAAGTTAAGAAAACTGCTACGTTTTGCCGAGATTCAGCCGGCGAATGTTTCGTTCTCTCATCGCAATAAATATATCTTTCTCTTCGTTGGATTAGTGGTAGCTGCGGTTTGTTCCGCGCCATTGTTTGCATTGATCTATCCACCGGCTGTGATCAGTCGAATCGTTCACGCCTGGGTTTTTGGGACGGCTCTATCGGGTATGCTTGTTCTTGTCAGCGTTCTTGTCGCGATAGAAGTGTTTATCTCACCGCGCTGGTGGTGTCGGACGATTTGTCCGGGCGGGGCACTATATGGATTGTTGGGATGGTTGCGCCCAATTCGAGTCAAACTTAGTAAAAGCAAGTGTACCGGCTGTATGGATTGTTTACCCGTATGTGAAGCAGGTATCAATCCCATCACGCAATCTTCATCGATAGAGTGTGACAATTGTGGCGTGTGTATCCGTTATTGTGGTGACAAGGCTTTATACTTTACCATCGGACTGCCGGGACAAGAGTCCTCATCTCAGAAGATTGCAACTCGCGCCACGTCCAAGGCGGCTATGTTTGTGATGTTGATTGTCCCGCTACTTGGGCCATCTACCGTAGAGGGCCATCATATTCTCGGATTGCCACATTATTCGTACAAAGAAAATTATCCACAACGACCGACATTGGAATACCCCGCAACTACCGGTCCGTATGACGTGCTGCTGACATCGTATCCGGGGATTCCGGTCCCCGGTGAAGCTGCAAATATCGCTATCTATATCAAGAATCGTGAGACGCGAAAAGTATACAGCGAGCCTATTACGATTCGCGTGCTCCAGACCAGCACATTCGGTGATAATATCATCATCCTCCCATCGACAACGCGCACACCATTTGACAATGAATACAAAATTCATGTGACGTTGCCTATCGATAGTGAATACATTGTGGAAGTGTCCATGCCGGTGGAGGGTCGTGTGGAAGTCATACCGTTTCTGATCGTGGCGGGGCAGCCCACGGCTTTGGCCTCTATGGTTATCGTAGGTTCGTTCAGCGTAATTATTGTGTTTGTGGTGATTAGGGCTATCCACAAGAAGCGCCAGCGTAAACGACGCATGGTGGCAGGCGTTGACCATGGGCATGAAGCTTACGAAGCAGGCAGTGTCATGAATCTGGGAGAGAAGGTATTGTGAAGCGGTTGCATTTATTATTTCCATATCTGCTATTGGGGGTTTTAACCTCAGCTGTTGTGTATACCAATATTGGCACGCATGATAGCAGTCCCATGCAGGTAGACGATCGCACCGCAGTATGTCAACCGTGTGGCATGACTGTGGATACTCATTCGGCCATACGATCAGATCATGCCGGCACGATACGATATTATTGTAGCGAGCGTTGTCGAGATCGTGTGATGCCTGCGGTGGGATATGTGTCCGCCTCGCCTTCTAGCAGGCGGTTTGTCGATATCGTTTGCCACATGGAAGTGAATCGTGGATGGGGTATCCATACCGAGTATGATGGGCGTCGATATTATTTTTGCACAACGCAATGTCGTACGCAGTTTGAGGCGGAGCCGGTGAAATACTTGACGGCTTCATGCCTAGTGTGTGAAAGTCCACTTGGGGATCAACCAACTTTTCCCGCTACATATCTTGGCCATACGTATCAGCTTTGTAGCCAATCCCATCGGGCGGAGTTTAAGCAAGACCCCGCTTCGTTTTTTATGCACACCATGTGGGGGATTCCTTCGTGGTTATACTATGCGTCGATTGCGCTTGTGCTGATCGTCAGCTTCGGAGTGTTTGATTGGTTGAGTCGAAAAACAACGACGAAGATACCTTCGTCCGTTGAAACACAATCTAGAAAAACCATTCAATTCTCCGGCGAACAAGTCAAAGGCGAAGGCGAGCGTATGGCTGTATGCGGCGGACTTGGACTATCGCCGGCTTCTGCCATAAGCCTGCAACTACCTATACTGTCGTCACCGGCGATGGGAGTTAGTCGTTCCTTTCATCAATCGGCTGACCGTTTCGATTTGTTATCCATCTCCTGGATTAAGGTAGCGATTCGATCGCGTATATTCAGGTTTTGCTGCCAAGTTATTTTTGTTGTTTTTTTTCTCCTCATCATTGCAGCCGGGTTATTCGGCAATCAAAATCCAGCGCTCAATATTGCCCCGATTGTTACATGGACCATATGGTGGGCGTTGTTAATTGTGCTGATTATGTATGCCGGTAAGGCTTGGTGTTATGTTTGTCCATGGGATGCAATCGCCGGCTGGATTGAGAAACTTTCGTTTTGGAAAAAATCTCAAGATGGGTTAAGCCTGAATTTGAAATGGCCGCGCGTAATAAGAAACATCGTCATAGCGACGATTCTATTTGTTGGGTTGACATGGATCGAACTGGGATTCGGTGTCACGATGAAACCGCGTATCACAGCATATTTAGCCCTGGCTATGTTGTTGATGACCGTGGTATCCGCTTTGTTATTTGATCGCAAATCATTTTGCCGCTATGGATGCCTCGTGGGACGGGTCAGTGGCTTATATGCATTGTTTGCTGGTGTCGAGGTGCGATCGAAACAAAACAGCGTGTGCAAATCATGCCATACGAAAGAATGTGTCACGGGTAGTGAGAGCGCGTACGGATGTCCGACATTTCTTTATCCCGGAAAACTTGAAAGCAACACCTATTGCATTCAGTGTATGGAATGTGTGCAAGCTTGTCCGCATGACAATCTCGCTCTAAATGTGAGGCCTTGGGGTAGCGATCTGGAGAACGAGGGTAAACCAAGGGCGGATGAAGCGTACCTCGCGCTGCTAATGCTTACCCTGGCAGCGTTTCATGGATTAACCATGACGCCGGTTTGGCAGCAACTCATTGATGCAATTCGGGAAAGCGTGAATGTCGGGCGCATACTCGGATTTAGCCTTGGTATGGCCCTGTTAACCGTTGGCCCAATTGTGATATATGCGGTGCTGGTAGGTATTTCCAAATCATTTGGTGATGCCCATACCATAAAGTCATTTACGTATCGCGATTATTTCATACGCTATGCTTACGCAATGTTACCCATTGCACTCTTTTATCATATTGCACATAACCTAGAGCACTTGCTCATGGAAGGCCCGAAAGTTCTGGCCATCATTTCCGATCCGTTTGGTTGGCAGTGGAATTTGTTCGGAACCGCTGGCTGGGTCATACCACCAATGATCGCGCTGGACAAACTATGGATCGTACAAGTATTTCTGGTTTTAGTAGGGCATGTATATAGTCTATGGATTGCACAGAAAACTTCTTTACGACTATTTGGTTCGTCTAAAGCAGCGTTCCGTAGTCAGCTACCTATGCTTGTGGGTATGATTGCCTTTAGCGTCTTTAGTCTGTGGTTACTCAAACAGCCGATGGAAATGCGAACATCGGCGATGTAAGGTGTTTTCTTCATGACATGCACACGAAGAGAATTCTTTTCCAGGTTTAGTCGATCGCTCGTATCGGACGCGGTAGATTCACTACAAGCCGTCCGTAGCCGAGCGGGAATTTTCGACGTGCCAAAGGACACGCCACCCAAAGTTGAATTAGCGAAGTGGTTGCGTCCGCCTGGTGCACTACCCGAATCGCAGTTCCTTACGACATGTACCCAATGTACGGATTGTCAGACCGCTTGTCCTTACGATGCCATAAGACGACTCGGACCAGAGTTTGGAAATAGCGCCGGTACCCCAGCAATCATTCCCAGCGAATCCCCATGCTATCTTTGTGATGACATGCCGTGCATTAGTGTGTGTGAGCCGCTTGCGTTGCGACAAGTGGCACGAACGGCTGTCAGAATGGGGACAGCGGTGATAGACTTACCAACATGCTATCTGTCGCAGGGGCAGCCTTGCGACTATTGTGTGATGCGATGTCCCATACCATCGCAGGCTATTCATTTTGGTGAGGATGGCCTGCCAACGATTTGCGAAGAGGGATGTGTAGGTTGTGGCGTGTGCGACTACATCTGCCCTGCTGACGCGATTACGATACACGCGCAACTTAGATCAGAAAAAAGAACGCTACTAAAGGAATCATAACATGATGCACCAAAGTGGAAATCCAAGCGCATCCGCGGAACTTCGAGAAGAACACCAGGTGATCTTGAGAGTTATTGACGTTCTCAAGAAACTCGTTGCCCGATCACGATCCGGTAACGGTTTTGAATCGGAGGCTTTCAAGCAGTGTGTCAGCTTTATCAAGTATTTCGCAGATGCTTGCCATCACGCAAAGGAAGAAGAATTATTTTTTCCAGTGCTCGAATCGCGTGGGATCCCTAAAGAAAACGGGCCGATTGGCATGATGCTTTACGAACACACACTCGCACGCGGCTTTACGGCTGAGATGGCCCAAGCACTCGATGCGCATGACAAGGGTGATGCGGATGCCATCGAACAGTTCCTTCGTGCGGCTGAACAATATGCCGAACTTCTTACCGGGCATATCTTCAAAGAAGATAATGTCCTCTTCAACATGGGGGACCAGGCATTATCTCCACAGGATCACGAATCTTTATGTTCGAAATACTGTGAAGTCGGTTGCAAATCGTTTGGCGGAAAGAAACGGGACGAACTCAAGCGCATGGCTGATGATTTGTGTGAAAAATGGATGGGAGATTGATGCCGGCTGGGTGCGGATAGTTGTCAAATATTATCGTAGAGTGGATACCGCCGTAGCGAATATATCGGTAGCAAGGGCAACTTCTTCGTCGGTCGTAAAACGTCCTAGAGAAAAACGAATACTCCCAGCCATCTGCTCATCACTTCTTCCCATGGCTCCCAGAACATAACTGGGCTGGAGCGTGGCACTAGTACATGCAGAACTTGAAGACACAGCTACACTGGTAATATCTCGCATCAGCACCTCGCTATCCATTCCTTCAATACTGACGTTAAGTGTATTAGCTAGACGTTGCATGGTACTACCATTGATGGTGATGCCATGTATGTGTGAATAAAGTTGGCGTTGCAGCTTGTCACGCAAACGGCGAATCCGTTTTTGCTCGTTGCTCATGTTAAGTCGGCAAAGCTCAACGGCTGCGCCCATACCGACAATACCCGGTACGTTCAGCGTACCAGACCGCAGACCGCGCTCGTGTCCACCGCCGTGAATAATAGCCTCACAACGAACGCGCGGCTTGCGTCGACGCACGTAAAGCACGCCAACTCCCTTTGGACCGTACATTTTGTGAGCAGACATGGCCAATAAATCAATGTCAAATGCTTCGACGTCGATTCGTTCTTTCCCGGCGGACTGTGTAGTGTCACTGAACAACAGGGCACCATGCTGCTTACATAGACGTCCTATTTTTTCAATGGGCTGAATCACGCCGGTTTCATTATTGGCGTGCATAACAGCGACGAGGACAGTTTGCTGAGTGATAGCCGCTTTGAGTTGTTGCAAGTCAATCAGACCATCGGCGTTGACCGGGAGATACGTTATGGACCAGCCTTTCCTTTCCAACCATTCGCACGTATCGAGCACGGCCTTGTGCTCCGTGCACACGGTAACTATATGGCGACCATTATGGGCGTAGTAGGGCGATTCAGCTATCCCCTTTAGAGCCAGATTGACCGCCTCCGTCGCACCACTCGTGAAAAAAATCTCTCTTGGATCAGCTTCGATAAGTTTGGCTACCTGCTGTCGAGCAAGTTCAACGGCTTGAGCAGCTTCACATCCCAAACTATGATTTCGGCTGGCGGCGTTACCGAACTTTTCGATAAAGTAAGGTTTCATGGTTTCGAAAACGCGCGGGTCCAGCGGTGTTGTCGCGTTGTAGTCGAGATAGATGGGGGTGTTCAAGGGTATCAATCACTATTCAAAACAGGTTTTTGCAACAGGCTCAGGATGTATGAACCACGCTTAACTCATGATTTCTTTTCAAGTAGTGCATCGCACATCCCAGGGCCGAGATGGTGAAGATAAGCGGATAAAGACGTTCCGTATACCATAGTTTGGCAAAATAGAGGCCGATGGGAGCCGGTTCGAACGTCGTGCCCTGGTCTGTATGTTCGATTAACCAGTCACAGCCTCGTTCAATGGCTACGCGCGTATAGTCGTCTGTCGATAAGTCCTGAGATTGGCATGATAAGGTTTCCACAGCTAGGGCAGTCTCCTCGATGGTGGACGGCGTGGAAACATCTCCGCCCCAACCACCATCAGCATGTTGACTAGTTAACATCCAGTGCAATCCACGCAATCGTGCTTTGTGCCATGATCGTTTTGTGTTTACTTCAATGAATAAATCCTCTGGAGCGCGTAGTACGCGCGATGTACCATAAATAAGATTGTGCTGCAGTTTGGCATATTGATTGCCAAACCATAAAGGTATCCAAGTACCGTTGTCGCACTGCGTTGTTAATAAGTATCGCACAGCTTTTTCAGACGCACGATCAAGGTGTCTTTGATGCTTGAGGGACAGTAATGATCGCCATACGCGCCACGCGCGAAGACTATGGGCCGTCAAATCAGGACTGCTCTGATCAAACGGTAACTTTCCCCAGCCTCGACAAAACGTAGGTATGCCACCGTCCTTATTTTGCAAATCCATTAACCATTGCACACCTCGCTTAACGGCTTTAGTTAAGTTATCGTCATCAGTCGAAATCGACTGAGTGAGGGCTTTCAATGCAAGTAGTGCACCGGCTGTGTCGTCTGCGTCGGGAACACCGCCGCTGAGATTCGTCCAAGCCCATCCCCCTGGTGCAGCATGTGTATAGGGATGTTCGGTCTGATATTGCTGATTCAACAGCCAATGACGCGTTGCATGCTGATTATTTCCACCTATGGTGCTCGTTAATTCGCCTTGCCCCGACAAGGCTTGAATCGACAGCGTAGTAACCCAAGTAGCCAGGTTAGTGTCTATAGGCCAACTACCATCTTCGCGGGCGGAGTTAACCAAGAACCCGATAGCCTGCTTTGCCACAGGAGTGGCACTATGTCCAATCGACGCCAGGCTCATAAGCACAAACCCGGTCAATGGCGCTGCTTCTAAAAACCCCCCCGTATCAGGTTGGATCGTTTGCAGGACGCGCAGCGTCTTATTCTTTGTCATATATCGTAGCCATCGAGCAACGGGGTTCTTGGTCGGGCGATGATGATGGCGTGCTTGCCCGATGGCGATAAGTGCAGGTAGTGCATAACTTACGACGGGCAACCCCACCAAACGAAACCACTGATGAGGGCATGCCGCTAACTCAAAAGGCAACGCTCGAATATGTTGCCATGCACTAGTACCATCACCAAATCGACCAGACAGTGCGCACATCGTGAGTATAGGCACCGAAAAAGTGCGGTCCTTGCCATAAACCATATCAATGGCCTGGGAGAGATCAGCTGCGGATAGACTCTTGGCTTGACTGAGCATCCAAGATTCAGCACGCTGCTCTGCATAACGCACATCTTGATCCGATGGCGTTTTCATATGTAGCGCCGCCCAACAAAGCGTTGTTGTGCTGATATTGCTCGGGCTTTCAATGGTATCCCCCCAACCACCATCTTTGTTTTGATGCTTGATTAGCCAACTAAATCCATGCTGTATGAGCTTCCTAAGGGACGCACGATCTGAGGAATTGTCGTCGTGATGATGGCGACATACCAAAGAAAGAGCGCACACCGACGTGGCTGTAGATAGCGCGCTACTCGATAATTCTCCCGTCCAGTGGCAACGATCATCGCGCAGACTAAGCAGCCGTTGAGTCGCCGCCTCTAGAGTTTGTTCGATGTCTTGATAGTCTACCATGATGATTTATAGGCTCAAATGCCCCAACGCTAATAATGCATAAAAGGTATACTCGCTATCGTGCATGTCGTCAGCCCAATGACCACAGAATGCCTGGCCGGTCCATAGAGAATCGACGAAGTCCAGGCATTTTTCTTTCAAATCATCAAACGCGATGTGCATACCCGCCAATGCGTGTAGTGCTGTCGCTGTTGATAATAGATCAGGCATAGGCGCACGAGGCGTAGCTTTGAACCCGCCTTCAAGATGACACTGCATGCGCAACCACGCACCAGCCTGTTCAGGGGCAGTCCCTGCAAGGTGCCTTAGTATCGTCACTGCAGCCGCTGTTGTCGTCGTTGTGCCTTCACGGGCACGCTTATCATTGGCAAACGCCCCGTCCTCGGTTTGCAATGCGTAAACACTTCGGCACACGCTTCGAGGATCAGGAAAGTCAATAGTGAGGTCTTGATGAGCACCCAGTGCGAGAAAACTATGATACACCGATCCGTGTGCAGCTTGAGCCGTAGCGTGATAACCCCCATCTTCGCTACGGAATTTTTCAATCTGTTGGATGATGGCCTCTCTTGTTGGTTCGTTCAAACCATCATGGCCAATCGCTGTCCAGCAGCGTGCTAGGCAACAAAGGTGTACGAAATCTAGCGTTTCACCTGCATTATATTGCAGTAGAAACTGGCGAACGCGATCAACCGGCGGCTGAGCTTGCATGGCGATCAACCCGTCCAGCGTGAACACCGTGTAATATAGATCGCTTTCACCGGCGCGGTTTTTTCCCCCGCCATCTTCGTTGATTTGACCTTGCAGGAATTCGACAACCCGATCGCCGGCTTCATGCAGCAGGTTCGGTGCGAGCCTGGCTACTTGCAGCATTTCGAGCCTCAAACTCACTACAATACCCTTCGATGAGATTGTCGCCGAACATTTTTCCAATCACACGACGAAGCAGGCCTTTTAAGGTGGCGTTGGTCAGCGTACTCAACGAGCGAATCGCTTGCTCTGTATACGCCTCCTGCAATTCCTTCGCTTTTTGGATGACGCCTCTTTCCTGCAAAATAGTATCGAGCCGACTTCGTACCGTATCGTAATCGCATCGGCGCCTCCACAGGTTGGTGAGTAACGCCTTCTCTTGACCTATGGCAGCTCGTTTGAGTGCGATTGAAAGAACGATTGATGGCCGTAAATCACGCAGGTCGTGCGAATCACTCTCTCCGCTATAGTCTTCTAGGTCGTCGCGAATTTGGTAAGCAATTCCCAGCGACTCGGAGTAAGTGCGTAACACGTCATGAGTCTTTTGATCTGCGCCAGCCAAGTTGGCACCTAATTGCAGGGCGACCTCGAACGCCGGAGCGGTCTTTTGCCTGAATATATCAAGCACTTCGAGCGAAGACATCGGTCGAGGTTTACGCGTCCAACAAAGTTCCGCCCCTTGTCCGCGACTCAACGTCAAGTGGCCCTGTGCTGCCACGCGAAGCATCTGAACCTTGATGTCAGCTGCGATGTCCAATTCACCAATTAAGCGATAACCTTCGCCTAGTAAGAAGTCTCCGATGTTAAGTGCCACAGGCATGCCATATTCAACGTGCAACGCTTTGTCGCCGTAACGCTCATCATCGTCGTCTTCAATATCATCATGAATGAGCGACGCTTTGTGGAAGCACTCTACCGCTACAGCTAATTTCTTCAACGTATCAGGAATATCGGGCTGATCTTTACAGTTATCTCCAGCCAGCGCCAGATAGACACATGTGGTCAGATAGGGTCGCCAACGCTTACCGGCACGGGCTAGCCAATGTTGAGCGATATGATAAGTATCGTCAGCAGGATCTCCCATGATACGTGCCAAAGACGCGGCATCAAACCAACTTTGCACGTGCCCTTTAAGTTCATTAAGGTCCATGCGATAGGTTCGGTCATCCGATGTCAGATGAATAACATCCCATACCCAATCAAGATCGACCGATGTGTTGACACAATCATCCTGTAATAGTGGAATCGCCACGCCGGGAACGGCTGTCGCCTCCAAATGCGGAAAACATTTTTCCAAAACATTCAGACAACTCACGCCCACGATGGCTTCAATTCGACCGGTCTCGATCATTTTTCGCACAATAGCTGACCCTTCAGCCACCAACACGGCATAGCCAAGGCGCTCGGCTTCAACGGTAAGATCATGGAGCGAACATAATCCGCATTCCTTACATAATAAACCAAACTCATCAAACGGAGCCGGGCAGACTTCCTCAACCCGAAGACACTTGGGAACCAATAGCAAGCGGCGATCATAGGGGGTTTGTGCCAGCGTTTCTCGCCAAGCCGCGTTACTCACCAACACAGCCGTATAATCATCATATGCGGCGCTTACACCTGCCAGCTTTCGAACCTTCTCGGTGAGCTTACGCATATCATCCATGGATAAAGGCGGTAAGATTCCTTCAGTGTCCATGATCTCAGCCGCACATCGCTTGAGTTGATCGCGCACGTTTCGACTGTTGGGGATGTTCGATTGCGTCGTTCGCTCAGTTTGTTTAATCACACGCGGCGGTAGCGTGAGTAAAGGTAACTTGACCGGGTGTGTAGGTTGAATGGCTTCATCCATGCGCACAACCTGTTTCGTTGGCGCTACCGAAGACGTATCTAAATCATTGTGCCTGATCATACGCATTGTTCCTTATGATACACGCCTTTACTCACCCGTCATGTTTCCATGCTATGTATAGGCACCAAAGCCGAAAAACCAATGCTTTTTTGCGAATCGGTATAACCAGTGATCTTCCGGTATTTCGTGACCTGGATTATGTTGACTGTTCAATGATTGCATCGTATCCAACTCAGCATACATCGATTTACGATCCGTGGTATCCGCCGCACCATGTCGCTCACCCAATGCTTGAAGCAAGTCGGGTCGCTCCAACACAATACAGCCGCGCGTGGCCTTGGCTGCAGTCTTGCGAAAATCTTCAAGGTACGAAGACTCCGTAAGCGTTTTGTATATGTCGCCGTCGTTATCATCAATATGTTCAGTAGCCAATTGGATAATCGGGCAAGGTTCTACATGGCCCCAAGGCCCGACATGATGACTTACCCCCGTAGCCGCCGGGCACAGTGCCTGTCCTTTATCATCCCAATAGGCATCCACAAAACCGATGGCTTTCTTCGATCGCATCTCCACCGCAAAGCGGCGCACTTTCAACACCTGTTCAGGACGAAGCGCAAGCTCCGGAGCAGCGTCAGGCCCTACGGGACGGTAGGTATGATACCACATATAATGCACGCCACGCTGAATAAGCGCATCCACCCACGCTTCATTGACCAAATCATCAATGTTCGTTTGGCATACGCTTGTCGCTACGCCGGTGATGATGCGATGACGTATGCACGCATCGATACCCGCTAGCGTTTTGTTATAAACACCCAATCGACCACGCCGCTGATCGCTAACCAATTCCGTACCTTCTACACTAATCAGCGGGGTGGCATTACCAATGCGTCGCATCTGAGCGGCGACCTCATCGGTAATAAAATGACCGTTTGTAAAGATTTGAAAGTAGCAGTCAGGGTGAGCAGCCAGGATGCGCATGAGATCAGGATGCATAAATGGCTCACCGCCCAAAATGCCGAAAAAACTGTTTCCGTGTTTCTTGGCGTTTGTTATGAGCTTGTCCATCTGCTCGAAGGTAATGATTGACTGTGGCGATGCAACATCAATCCAGCATCCCGTACATCTAAGGTTACAGCTATTAGTGATGGATATGTAGAGGAAGGGAGGGAATGTCGTACCCTGTTTGAGTCGTTTCTTAAAGCGCTGTACGGAACGCATACCCTTATACCCAAAGTTATACGCAAACTTCCACAACAGACGAGCATCCGTACTGCGAACCATGCGATAGCCAAGCTGTGCAATCATAAGATGAACATGACTCCCATGCGTAACGCTTTCATATGCCCCAATCCTGCGGCGAGGACGTCGTACGCTTATCCTGAACTGTCTGCGATCTCGCTTGACGATTTAATGCTTTAGCCTTGGCCCGTTCCGCGCGTTCTTGAATATCGCCCACCGACGGAAGCGACATCAACACCTCATTAGGGATGTCTAATTCCCCCTGTAATTTTTTCAGACAGCGCTTTCTTTCCAGCAAGGCTTTTGATTCATCACGTTCCGTAGAAAAACGTTTTCGCGCATCACTTTGACGGTTGCGGAGCGCCGCGTAAATATCACCACCAAGCAGCGCCGATACGTCTACCTTCATGGCTTCCCGTTGAATGTCGGACTCGCGCACCACATCACCGTTGATCGGCCCCTTGCTATATTTAGGGAAAAGAATAGCCACTTCCGGGCAAACACGGGAGCAAGCCGGACAATCCGTTTTACATTTTTCCTGATGCTGTACCGTGATTTGTTCCTGGCTATCGACGGCATATACATCGAACAGGCAAAAGCTTAAACACTGCATACAATTTGTGCATCGATCAAAATCGATCACAGGGAACCAAGGTTTCCAACCACCCGGCGACGTCGTCCCCATTTGCTCAGCGGTCGCTTCGACCTTACGAACGACTGCTTCAGTAGAAAGCCCCGTAACATCTTCAATGACAACCTGTGCATCATCCGCTATATCCGATGCTTGCGAAGTAGTCTTTCCGATAAATTTTCCAAGTACGAGTAGCGCCTGGCTATGATTCTCACGAACATGCCCGCGCCCATTAGCGCAGGTGACGTCGTATCCATTAGATAGTAGCGTAGTAACGATATCGAGCCGCTCACTATCGGCGAATGCAGCGCTGTCAGCCCCCTCATAAAGGACGACGCGCAGTGATGTGTTGCCATGACCGATCATGTAGCGACGCCTTTATTCAGCGGTCGGCCTTCCAGTAGTAGGGGAACAATCTCATCCGCACGCTGCTCACGCATATTCAGTATATGATGAGTACCATCAGACAGCGAAGCATCGGCAGCGTGGAACAACCACTTAACCGCTCGTGGAAAACATGCTGCAATTTTCAAATCGCCGGACATAGCCAACTCTTTCAGCGCGGGATCTTTTCGAGATGACATCCGACAGAGATCAGCAAAAGCATCGAACGCGATACCCGATGCCGTGAGTTCGCGTAGCACGTGCTGCTTGGTTTCTTCCGGCACGACCTTGGCATAAGTGCAGTTGCAATAAACCACGCGGAGGTTGGTAGGTGATTGGGTCTGGTTCATGCGAGAAGCTAAATCCTTATGATGAAACAACTAGCCGATCGATCTACGACTTCACCGTCATCCGATGCGTAGGCTCCGGCTTACCAGGTCGAAAATGTTCCAGGTGAACAATCTCAGTTGATACACCATGCCCGGCCCGAACACACGTATCCAAAGTTTGCATGGTCATGTCGCATAGCAGTTGCGGCTGAGCTTCAGCACGAAGATTTATTATTAGCTCGCCGCCGCCAATACGATCGTGTAGCGATTCTCGCAGGTCTACAGCTTCTTCACTACTGACCAAGCTAACCACCGACAGGTTACCCGTCTCGTCTCCGGCGTCCAGCGTCATCTTCAAATGAGCGATCTCAATATCAAGGTCTGACAACTTGCTACGAATCTCGTTAGCAAAAGCCACCAGCATCGTGTTGGCATCGAATAACTGCTTGCTGGCTAATCGGATGGTTCCGTTTAGCCAACCTAGCAGCGCCTCACCCTCTGCATACGTTTCGTAATCCACTTCCATCGTAGTTGCCGATACGGGTTCTCCCGACATCAGGCAGGCAAACCATTCATCCAATCCATCACCCGATTTTGCTGAACATGTAAGCACCTTTGTATGGGGATACAATTTATGCAACGAAGTCGACAATTCTATTTGTAACGTCTCTGCAACATGATCGCATTTGTTGATAACGATGAGGTCGGCTTCTTCAAGTTGCTTGCGATACACATAGCAAACCTTGGAAGAAAAGGATCGACCCTTGGATAAGCCAAGAATTCTGGCACACCGCTCGGGATCAACCACCACGCTTAATGGTGCTATAGTAAAACGATCACCATAAATACGTCGTAACGGATAACTAACCGTCGCGACAAGATCAGTACAACTGCCGACAGGCTCAGCTATAAAAACATCCGGCTTGGCGGTTTCGCTTAATTTATTAGCCGCTTCAACCAGCGAATTGAACCGACAGCAGAAACACCCACCGGCGATTTCTTCCACGTCAAAGCCTTGCGAACGTAGTAGCGCCGTATCCACAAGTCCGGTACTCTGATCGTTGCTAATGAGGCCAATGCGCAGTCCCCGCTTGAGAAGATAACGGCCCAACTTGGCTACTGCCGTAGTTTTTCCCGCACCGAGAAAGCCGCCGATCATTACGTAACGCGCTTTCGTGTGATCGTGATCGCTCATGCACTTTTGCCTAACATTTTGTCAATCGTACCGTCAAGCACGGCTACATATCCTTCTACATCCACACAATCATCCGGTGGCGTGCCCTCAACAGCATACAGCCAGCCCTCTCCATAAGGGTCGCGCTGCACGGATTCAAGGTTATCATCTAACCCCGGATTTCCACCGGCAAAATTCCCCGCTAGCGGGCAAAACAAATCCGTCACCGCTTTGAAGCCTTCAATCCAGCCCACGACCATCCCCGCGTGAATCGGTGCTTGCAACTCTACCTCAAAATCAATCTCCACCGGCTCACCGAGAATCCGCGTGGCAAATTTCGTAAATCCTACATGCCATACGTTATCCGCTTGCTCCTTGAGCCAACAGTGACTTGGTGTGTACAAACGCTCACCCGGCAACCGCGTTGAAAACCGAGAACGTTTGTACTGTAGATATTCAACTTGCATGACAAATGTCGCGTAATCCCCAAAAAACCCTCAAACAAAATCGCAAGCGTTTACGACAGTATAGACCCTTTTCCTTGTCGTTCTCGTTATTGCTATGAGAATCCAAAATATAGTTACAGCAGGCTAATCGATGCGACCTTTTGATTCAAGGAGGCTACTACAACATGTGCTTTACAATACCATGAACAACAAGTTGCCATCGTAAGGATTTGTAGGAACTTATATGGGACAATGAATCGTCATCTTCTGCCAATGACTGATAACTGATTTTTCATCAAGCAATAATACAAAAATGAATCAGCGCATGATCACCCATCAGAGCCGCACGGCGCAAGCCTGCGGATGCGCGGCGCATAAGCACTAACATCACTATCCCTATCCGTCACCAAGCTCGTCCCGATGTACATCGAGAGTGCTCTGATTATATTCAATTCCGGATATGCACGCACCGTTAATAAGTGACGAGCCGGCAAACGTTGTGTACTTAAATCAAGAGAAAAGAGATAGGTCGAATCAAAGGCACGACCTTTTTTGATTATCTTTGAGACCGAAGTCTAATCGTTCGTCTCACCTTGTCAGTGTCGACTGTTGCCTCGCGTTCTAAAACCTTGTAGGCACATCGATTGATCATCTTACGTTGTGTTCGCTGAATCCTGCCCTCCGCAATCCACTGGTTAGTAATGGCACTCACGCAGTCAACATAATCTTGAATGAAAAATGTAGGCGGAGGGCACGCTGAAACAACATCCCCCATCGTGCAACCAAGATCATCAAGATCGTTAGGTACGCCACTATCACATGGCCCAATCACAATCGTACCAGCCATGTCAGAAGTGGGGCAATAATCGCAATTGTTAGATAAGCCATCATCATCGTCATCGGGGGCATCCATGTGGAGTAGTACGGAGACGTTCGATGCACTATCGTCGGTGCGAAAACTATCGCCATAGTTAGCCGTAGCCAAATCATTATCACCGTCGCCGTCTAGATCACCAATGGCTACTGAAATAGGTTTATCTCCCACACCATAAAGTTCATGGTTGCCAAAAGTTCCATCGCCAAGGTTGCGCAGGATTGATATGTTGGCTCCTTTGAAGTTGGTGACGACTAAATCAGGATCACCATCACCGTCCATGTCATCAATAGCCAAAGAGCTGGGGTCAAACCCTGCTTGGAAACTAACTTCGTTTGAAAACGTGCCACCTCCGAGGTTGAATAAGATGTCAACATTGTCAATGCCACTCCTAGGACGATGTACGAAGACCAAGTCAAGTTTCCCATCGTTGTTCAAATCGCCTATTACTACATCGTTTGAGCTTGATTTTATTCCTAAGAGTATAAAGTCTTCAAACGTGCCGTTCCCTCGGTTAAATAAGACCGACATGCTGCCATAATCGGCGCGGGTAGTCGACGCTATATCGACATCACCGTCGCCGTCTAAGTCGCCAATCGCAAGCTGTCTTGGTTCAAGTCCTGTGTCATACAGTACTTCTTTTGCGAACTTACCGTTCCCAAGGTTTAGCAATATAGATACGTTGTCGCGAAACTGGTTAGCCACGGCCAAATCAAGGTCTTCGTCACCGTCAAGATCACCAATAACCACCGATATTGCCCTATTTCCCACCAAGTAGCTTTCCTCGTCTGCAAATGTGCCGTCGCCTTGATTAAACAATACTGATACGTTGTATTGGCTAGTTACAGCTATATCCAGATCATTGTCGCCGTCCAGGTCGCCGATGGCTAATCCTAAACCTTGACGTCCGGTATCGTATTCCACCTCATCGACATAAGTGCCGTCGCCATTATTGAGTAAGACCGAAACGCCACCATTAGCTAACGGATTTTCTATAGCTACGACTAAGTCGAGGTCGCCGTCGCCGTCCAAGTCGCCAATGGCAATAGATCGTGGTTGATCTCCTGCCCTGTAAGGCACATCACTATCAAACAAATTGCCGTTGATATTACGTAGGATCGATACACTGTCGCCCACTAGGTTGGCTACAGCTACATCAAGATACCCATCACCGTCCAGATCATCCACGGCTACAGAGTAGGGTGTCGCTCCTGCTTCGAAAGTGATGTCATCAAAGAAAGTGCCATCACCACGATTAAGTAAAACTGATATATTGTCCACGTCGAACCAAGCGTAACCATCGAAGTCTGTGTTCGCGTTGGCTACGATGAGGTCGGGCTTGCCATCGCTGTTCAAGTCGCCAATAGCTAGAGATACTGGTCTTATACCAGTGTCATAATGTACATCGATTGCGTAAGTTCCGTCGCCATGGTTGAGGTGGACCGCAACACTGTTCTTGTATTTGTTCACTACGGCAAAGTCTAGGTCCATGTCACCATCTAGGTCTCCAAAGATTATCGAATTAGGTGTCCAAAGGTCATTCCCAAAATATGTGGCGTCAACGAAGGTGCCGTCTCCATTGTTGAACAGTATTGAGACATTGTCACTTCTGAAGTTTGCAGTCGCAAGATCAAAGTCCCCATCCCCATCGACATCGCCAATGACTATCGAAACCGGCCCATCTCCCGCTGCGTATAGTACGTGATCTGCGAAAGTTGCGTTACCATTATTAAGCAGTACCGAAATGTTATCACCAACGGCATTGGCCACTGCGAGATCGAGATCACCATCACCGTCCAGGTCTCCTACGGCTATCGACCAAGGGTGATCCCCTCCCTCAATAAAAACATTTTCGTCGAACGTGCCATCGCCGCGATTAAGAAGCAAAGATATGCCCTCGGTATTATATTTATTGTGTTGGTTAGCGACGACCAAATCCAGATCACCGTCACCATCGAGGTCGCCAATGGCCACAGATCGTGGACGATCGCCAACTGCGTATTGAACATCGTCAGTGAATGTGCCATCTCCACGGCTGAGTAGAACTGAAATATTGCCGCCTTGGGGTGGATAATCGTCATAAGAGTAATTCAATACTACCATGTCAATCGCACCGTCGTCATTTAGGTCGCCAGTTGCTACAGCTAAAGGCTGATCTCCCGTCAAGAATTCCGGGTTGGAAAATAGTGGACCTAGCGTAACGCCACAGGGTTGCTGAGATACAGCAAGATCACGAAAATCAACTTCGCTGCTACGATCATAATTGACAAGCATAGGATCAGAACTCACTTGCACGTTACATGAACTTGATAAACATTCGTCTAAGGACAAATGTGTTGAGTAGTGCAGCGTAGCATCAACGTTTAGATTGCCACGAATGCTTGGTGCAACCGGAAGCCGCCCATCAGCTGCAAAAGAGTTGGAGAACATCATGACGGTGAGAATCGATAAGAGGGACCATCCTTGTCTTTGCATTACTACGCCTCCCAAAATATTCTTCTCAACATTGAATTGAAGATAACCCCTGGCGGAGTTTAACCGAGTGAGGCCATCATACTGAGCGGCATTGTAACATACGACGTATAGTCATTTCAAGGGAAAGTGGGCAAAATTCAGATTGCAGAACCTCAGCTCTTGCGCCTTATACGCCACCGACTTACGCTTAAAGCCAAAATCGTAAGAAAAGTAGCCAGCAATGCGGTTTGTAGCCGATCGCGCAGATTAATGGGGCCACGGATGACGCCACATTCGATCAATTTTATGTTTGATTCAGGAAGTTCTTCAAGGCGTTGTTGCCTAAGACTTTGTTGCTGTGATTGTGTGTGTGTGAGTTGTTGTTTGGCAGACGAAGCCTGCTCATCTGCCAATTCCACCGTGACGGATGCACGCAGAAAGGTATCTGAAAGTCCAATGTTAATGTTGAGGCGTTCTTGAAGATCGAGTAAGTCCATAATACTGGCATCAATTTGGCTTCGAGTAAGTGCGACAGCTTTCTTGGCTGTCTCTATATCTTTCACATGTTGTTTTTTCGATTGAACCAGTGCTCGTGATTCCAAGTGTTCATCGATTTTATTTATGCGTTGTTTGGATCTACGATGCAACCCACGAGACGCGCGGAGTGAAATGTCCAAGCGATAATTGCGGCGAGATTCAATATTGCCGGCTGCGAATTCAAACCGATGGTACAGGGATTGTAACAGTTGAAAAGAGCGGACCAAATCAGAATACATCACATGAAACCGTGCATCGTTAGCTGAGGAGTCCGCAATCGCCTGCACCTGTCGCCGAGCGCTTCCCAGCGTTTTACCCGCTTCGAAAAGATAACCGCTAAGCCGACTACGTAGTGATTCGTGTAACCGTGTAAGTGTCGGATTCATGGGGTCAACCACACGATGACGAATCGAAAGAAAATCAGTCCGCCAATCACTGGAAAATTTCTCCAAAGTGTTTCGATATTGAGATATCATATCGGAAAGCGCAGGCCATGGCAGTTTTCCATTTGATGAACCCGTAGTGGATAATGTCTGGGAAAAATTATCCGCTGCCATAACCAATTCATCCAAAATAGGCATGGATTTTTGCCAGACGTTCAGCAGATGAAGTTTTAGCTCGGACAGATGAACGCGCAGCTCATCCAGGTCTTGTTGTAGCGCCGTGTTAGCCAGATAAGCCTGCTCTCGTTGCTCAGGCGTGACGATGCCCATCGCCGGTATAGGCTCTTCTTGTAAAGACCTTAACCGTGCATCGGCACGCAGCCACGCTTGACGGTCATTTGAAAACGCCTCTTTACTTGTTTTCCAGCGGGTCATCAGTTCGTCTCTCAAAGCGAGCGGGTTGTCCCCTTTGATGTCAGCTAGCGCTAATTCCACCTGTCCTTGCACTTGCTCAAGCTGCGCCTGCAAAGCGGCGGTTTGTCGAGTAAGCCAATTCTCCTGCTGGGAAGGTTTTTCTCTAGCCAGCCTGAGCTTCTCGTGGATAACTTTGATAAAGGCCTGCGCGACCGAATCAATGGGCTGTACCGCCGCTAACCCTTTGCGTCCTATCCGACAAAGTGTCAATTGGGTGGCGGAAGGAGACTCAAAAAACCATTGCGGTTGCGTGCCATCTTCAGAGGTGAATGAGGAATTGTGTTGCCAAATATAGGTCTGTAGTGCTTGGCGATAGTAAGCAAGATCAGCTGTTGGATTCAATCCCGTCACCACAAAGCGGGCACCGATGACATATTGAAAAGGGGAGGCAAGCAACATGCCTGCGCCAACACATATACCTATGATAATCGTTAGGAACAAACCAAAATCAGACCGCGATACCGGGCGAGATACAGGTGGTCGGGGTGCGGCGCTTAACGATGGAGATGTCTTTATCTGGGTAGGGGGAATCGTTTCAAAGTGCCCTGTATGCGGCACGGAAGACCTAATGTCATTGATAGGTTGCATTCCGGAGGCAGAGGAGGGCGAATCAGCCGGCACGACGATGCTCCTCAAGTAACTGATCGATACATAACCGGTCTTCATCCTGCAGCGCCCAGCCAACCCCGCCGGCGTTTTCAATCACCTGGGAAGGACGCTTAGCCCCTATGATGGGTGACGTAACACCGGGGAAAGAGGCCGTCCAATTGATGACTAATTGAGCGACCGTTTTGTCATAGCGCACAGCTATATCCTTGAGCGTAGCTACCAATTTCAAGTTACGAAGAAACCGATCGCCCAGAAATTCCGGATCATGGGCACGCACATCCTCAAACGTATCCTCAGCCTTAAATTTTCCGGTTAAAAGTCCTTTAGCCAGAGGACTGTAGGGGACGACGGCTATCTCGTTGTCCAGGCAATAGGGTAAGAGATCTTCCGCCGCTCTGTAATGAAGCATAGAAAAGGGCGGTTGTAAACAATGTACGGGGCCGTACTCCCGCGCGACGGATATTTGCTGGCAACTAAAATTTGATACGCCGATTGCGCGTATCTTTCCAACACGCAGCAATTCAACCAGCGCTTCCATGGTTTCTCGAATATCCGTTTCAGGATCGGGCCAGTGGCACTGATAAAGGTCGATGTAGTCCGTTTGAAGGCGTCGTAAGCTCTGCTCGCATTCTCGCACAACGCTTTCTCGCGATAGATTACGAGGTGGCAGTTGATCCTTGGACTGAGGAAATAGCAGGCCGCATTTCGTGGCTAAAACAACCTCATCCCGACGACCGGTGATAGCTTTGCCGACCACCGTTTCGCTATGTCCTAAACCATATATGGGAGCTGTATCAATTAAATTGATACCTGAGTCCAACGCCTGATGAATGGCGGCTATCGACTCTCGGTCGTCAACATGCCCCCACGTCTCTACAGTGGCACCCATGGCCCAAGTGCCCAGTCCGATGAGGGAAACTTCAAGCCCGCTTTGACCAAGTTGGCGTCGATCCATCCTGTGATTTACTCCGGAAGCTAAGCAGTAGGATTCATAAGCCCGGTGTTGGTATACGTCTCATCCCCAAATATGGTAGTATTCAACCTACATCTATCGTACAAGGCTCAGACATCTGATACAAGCAAATATAGGTATTCGGTCCGGACATGCCCACAATGGGCTAGCCATTAAAAATAAAGTGGTAATGGTATATATGAACATACAGGCGATTTCGTGATTTCTACATTCCCACTATAGCAATACTTTTTTCGTTAAACACGACAGGGTAATGATCGCTTCTGGAGAAAATTCGCTGAATTTTTTCACGACTGGACACGATAGGATAGACGTAGGAATTCAGAAATCATCAGGTATTTTGGCCAAATTGGACTAGGCGGAGATTGGAAAGATTCCAAAGTAGGGTTTTGTGTTTGACAAGCCTGCAACGGTCCTTATACTCGCCCGGCTCTGGTTATGCTTGGGTAGAGCGACCCATCGTAAGTAACGGATAGGTAGAGACTTGAGAGCCTGTTGCCGTTTGGTGCTTAGCTTACCAGCGAGTGATCAAGGGTGGTCCGCAGGGATTAGTCGAGTTGCGAGGCGGCAGTACGCAGTGCTGCTGTAGCTCAGTTGGTAGAGTGCGTCCTTGGTAAGGACGAGGTCATGGGTTCGAGTCCCATCAGCAGCTGTTGAGAAGGGTGCTGTGAGGCACCTGCACTAAAGTGCCGTCACTAAGGCACTTTTTGATTGGAGCATAAAACGTATCGTTTCGGTGTATCGTCCTCGCCGGCGCGGGGCATGTAGGTAGATACTAGGGTTAGTTTCACAATTTGCCCACGAGCGAAGTGGAGGTAGGTTTGAATGGCTAAGGAAATTTTTGAACGAACGAAACCGCATGTTAACGTTGGCACGATTGGTCACGTCGATCACGGAAAGACTACACTAACAGCGGCTATTTGCACGGTGCAGGCTAGCAAAGGGTTTTGTAAAGCGATTTCATACGACGATGTGGCTAAAGCGTCTGAATCTCAAGGTCGCCGTGACGCGACCAAGATTTTGACCATCGCCACTTCGCATGTGGAGTATGAAACAGAGAAGCGACATTACGCACATATTGATTGTCCCGGACACGCCGACTATGTGAAGAACATGATTACCGGCGCAGCCCAGATGGATGGTGCCATCCTTGTCGTGTCGGCTGCCGACGGCCCGATGCCTCAAACGCGGGAACATATTTTGCTCGCCCGCCAAGTAAATGTGCCGCACCTTATCGTGTTTATGAATAAGATTGACCTGGTAGATGATCCAGAACTGCTAGAGCTGGTGGAAATGGAAATTCGCGAGTTGCTCTCGAAATATGGTTTCCCGGGCGACGACATTGTCGTTGTGCAGGGATCATCATTGCCCGCGCTGGAGAATCCTACTGACGAGGCCGCAATTAAGTGCATCGGTGAACTGATGGAGGCCTTGGATAGTTCCATTCCCGAGCCTGAGCGAGATGTTGATCAGCCGTTTCTCATGTCAGTCGAGGACGTCTTTAGTATCAAAGGCCGTGGCACTGTGGCTACTGGTCGTATTGAACGTGGCGTGGTTAACATGGGCGAGGAAATCGAAATCGTCGGTTTGACTGATACACAAAAGACTGTCTGCACGGGTGTCGAGATGTTCAATAAAACATTGGCAACCGGTCAAGCGGGTGACAATGTGGGTTGCTTGTTGCGTGGCACTAAGAAAGATGAAATTGAGCGAGGTCAAGTATTGGCCAAGCCTGGCTCCATCACGCCGCACACTAAGTTCGAATCGCAAGTTTATGTGCTTACACAAGAGGAAGGTGGTCGGCATACGCCGTTCTTTAATGGCTATCGTCCACAGTTCTACTTCCGCACGACAGACGTGACGGGCGGTCTTGAACTTAAAGGGGCGGAGATGTGTATGCCCGGTGACAACATTGAAATGATCGTAACTTTGGGTAAACCCATTGCGATGGAACAAGGCCTGCGTTTTGCGGTTCGCGAAGGCGGGCGCACAGTAGGGTCTGGCGTTGTGATTAAGGTGATTGAATAGTCTACCACTATCGTATTGATGGGGGTGTATTAGTTTTTCGTGTGAAATTTAGGAAGATAGTGAGCCATGGCTAAAGCGGCGAAGCGAGAATATGTCTGGTTGCAATGTAAAGAGTGCAACAGTCTCAACTATCGTACGAGCGTGAATGTCATGGGTGGTACGCCGAAAATGGAGCTTTCCAAGTACTGCCGTAAAGAGAGAAAACATACGCTCCACAAGATAAAGAGGAAGTGATTTCCACAGCCGGATAGATTTTTCTGAATCTGCTATTTGTAGGAGCGTAGCTCAATTGGCAGAGCTCCGGTTTCCAAAACCGGCGGTTGTGGGTTCGAGTCCCTCCGCTCCTGTAGCGGCGGTTGGGCCGTAGGGAGGCTCGTATTACTTAATGATGGTCATTGCAGGCAATTAAACCCAGAAGATTATACAGATGACGAATCTGCAAGCAGATCCGATCCAGAAAAAAAAGTCGCAGGTCGATCGCACGGCTGGCAGTGATGCCGGTCGCGGCGGTGCAGGAATGCCACCCAGAGGTGGCGGTGGTGGATTTTTCAGCCATTATAAGCCTGAGCAGGGCAAAGGCACACGTGTGGGTACGTTCATTGCTGCTGGGGCTTTGATCGTTTGGGGTGCAGTCTATCTCTACGATCGATTGGCTGTCTATGAAGGAGATGAAGCTTGGCGTTTGTTGGTAACTGCCGGTATTCCTCTTCTGTTTTTAGCGGTCATGGGTGCAGTCGCGTGGTGGGCCGTATTTTCCCAGAGAGCAGCTAGTGATTTTATGATCGCTACCGAAGGTGAGATGAAAAAGGTCAATTGGTCGAGTCGTCGTGAATTGATTGGCTCTACGAAGGTGGTGATCATATTCACCATACTCATGGCTGCAACGTTATTCTTAATCGATGTTGTGTTTCAGTTTATATTCAAAGCAGTGGGTGTCTTGAAGGTATGACGGTCAACGATCACATCGACAACGCGCTCTCTGCGGATGCTGGCGTAGCGGACGTAGACGCCGTTGAGGCCCAGGGATCTCAAGCCCCGGTTCAGACGGATAATGCTGAGTCGGATGACGGTTCGTCCGATGCTTTGAGCACGGCCCCGGGGATGATGTGGTATGTTCTCCGTGTAGCTTCCAATAAAGAAGACAAAGTACGTGCTACGCTGGAGCGTAAAGTAAAGATTGAGGGTCTTGATGATCGAATCGGTCGAATACTTGTGCCGACGCTAAAAGAAAAACGTATGAAGCGAGGCGTTCTGGAAGTCGCCGAACGCAAACTATATCCAGGCTACGTTTTTGTTGAAATGGCCTGCGAAGAAGACGGTTCAATTGCGGATAACGTGTGGTTTCTCGTCAAGGAGACGACTGGCGTTGGTGATTTTATAGGCTCGGATGGAAAGCCCACCAGTATGCCTGAGCGCGATGTTGAGCAGATGTTGCTAGCTTCTCAGCAGTCCGATGATGATGCGGGTCTTTCCGGTCTGAAGATATCTCCTGGTGATCAGATAAAGATCATGGACGGCGCCTTTGAAGGGTACGAAGGTGAGGTCGATGCGATTGATGAGCGTCGTGGTATGGTGGCTGTCAATGTAGCTATCTTCGGGCGCATGACGCCCGTCGAAGTGGGTTACTGGCAGATTGAAAAGGTGGAAGAATAGTTCATCGCTGATAAGGCTTTAGCCTTGCAGCTTATATTGGGTAAGAACGGAAACAAGCGTGGCTCCGAAAAAAAAAGAAGTAACAGCGACCATCAAGTTGCAGGCTCCGGGTGGGCAGGCTACGCCTGCACCACCCATTGGTCCTGCGCTGGGTCAGCATGGTGTTAATATCGGTCAGTTCGTGCAGCAGTTCAACGCCAGTACCGGCGACCTGAACGGCATGCTCGTTACCGTAGTCATCAGTGTATACTCCGATCGCTCATTTACTTATGAGGTGAAAAGCCCGCCGGCTGCGGTATTACTTAAGGCGGCGGCAGGGTTGGAGAAGGGTAGTGGTGTACCCAACAAAGACAAAGTAGGCACGGTAACTCGTGAACAATTGCGTGAAATAGCAAACAAGAAATTGCCGGACCTTAATTCTAATACGGTCGAAGCGGCTGAGCGTGTCGTAGCGGGGACCGCGCGTTCGATGGGTATTGAGATTGCCGATTAGTTAGAGTTGCCGTTCAAGATTGTGGAGTGGATCGATGCCGAAACGAAGTGTTCTTTATGGCAAACAAGATGACTTGCGGGGCGACGCCTCCAAGGCTGTGACTTTTGACGTTGGCATCGCCAAGATCAAAGAGATGGCTGGTATAGGTTCTGACCGAAGCTATAAAAATGGTCGTAAGCGTAAAAAAATCGATCAGACCGTTGAGATCGTTGTGCATTTGGGTATAGACCCAAAACATGCTGACCAGATGGTACGTGGCGCTATGTCATTACCCAAGGGCATAGGTAAATCACGAAAAGTGATCGCTTTTTGCGAGGGTGACACGGCTGAAGCCGCCAAGGCCGCCGGTGCTATTGAAGTAGGTGTTGAAGAGTTGGTCAAGAAAATCCAAGATGGTTGGTTGGATTTTGATGTGGCCATTGCCCATCCGTCGATGATGGGCAAAGTTGGTAAGCTCGGTCGGGTCTTGGGGCCTCAAGGTAAAATGCCCACACCCAAAGCGGGTACGGTAACTCCGGATGTCGAGACAGCAGTAAAAGAATTCACTGCCGGTCGACTTGAATATCGCAATGATGACGGCGGCAACATTCACCTCCCCATCGGTAAGGTGAGTTTTTCCGTAGAGGACTTAAAAGAAAACGCAGAAGCGGTTCTTAGTCATATAAAAAAGGTCAAGCCTGCCGCAGCCAAGGGGCAATATGTAAAGCGAGTTTGTGTGTCGGCAACGCGAACACCGTCAGTGATGATTGATGCCGCTGCTTAATTAATGCTGCTGCGGACCTAACATAGGGCAGATTGGAAATGTGTCATGAGTAAACGCATCAAAGCCATGATGACAGACGTGTACCGGGATATGTATGCCGGCGCTGAAGCCGCGTGTGTGATTGATTTGACCGGTTTGGATGTCAAGCAACAAGAGACATTACGTCGTTCGTTGCGCGAAACTTCGGCAAGCCTTCAGGTGGTCAAAAATAGCCTGGCACGTGCAGCTTTACGGGATACGCCCCTTGAGCCATTGGGTAATGCGCTCGAAGGACCGTGCGCCATTGTCGTCAGTTCCGAATCGCTGATTGAGGCAGCTAAGGCTTTGGTCGCGGCAGCGAAAGAGTTTGATTCGCTCAATCTCAAACATGCTATCATTGACGGAGATCCCGATCTCATCAGCGTAAGCGATTTAGCTAAGATGAAGGGGCGATTAGAGCTTCTCGGCGAATTAGCCATGTTAATAGCTTCACCGGGTCGTGCCCTAGCTGGATGTATTAGTTCACCACAAAGTAAATTAGCTGGTTGCCTCAAAGCCATGGCGGATAGAGATTAGGAATTGTTGCGTGGTTATTGTCCCTGAGGAAACCGCGATTTTTTTGTTGATAATGATTTTAAGGTGTTGCTAACTAACTGGTTCGCTTCGGCGAATGAAATGACTCGCAATGGGTGAGTCGCCTATTGGTATAGCAATCAATGACGATAGGGAGTAGACGAAGATGGCAGATGCACCTGCGAAGGAGTTCTCAGATCAGATCACATCAATCGCTGATCAATTGGTTGGTTTAACAGTTAAGGACGCGCAATCGCTTGTTGATTGCTTAAAGGAAATACACGGCATAGAGCCTGCTGGTGGCGGCGCAGTTGTCGTAGCTGCCGGTGGCGGCGAAGCGGCTGCCGAAGAGCAGACCTCATTCGATCTGGTTCTCGAAGGCTTCGGTGAAAAGAAGATTCAGGTGATTAAGGTCGTTCGTTCCATGACTGGCCTTGGTCTTAAAGAGGCAAAAGATTTGGTCGAGGCTTGTCCTAAACCGCTAAAGGAAGGTATCTCCAAAGACGAAGCTGAAAAGCTCAAGAAGGAAGTCGAAGAAGCTGGTGGTGCTGTAAGTATTAAGTAACTGGCTTTTTGTATAGTTGAGGCATGGTTTGGCATGTCTCAATGGGTATTGTCGCGGTTTGACCTGTTCGGAGTCCGAGTTTGGCATGCGTGGCAACCCTAGGTGGTAGACACATCAGTCGTAGAGCGAGATCGGCCGACGCGTATGGGACCGTTGGCCCAACAGAGGCTCTACCGGCGGATTTTCTAGTCCCCAGTCTCGTTTATAGCGCCCACATTGTATACCACAGGTGTGGCGCGCACGGTGGTTTACGTGTATCGGGCACGATGTGTCCGAGGGAGTGAAATATGACTGTAGCGCTTCCAGTGCGAAATTTTGCCAAAGTAGGCGATTCAATGCCCGTCCCAGACTTGGTCGGTGTCCAGGTTGGGGCCTATGTGCGGTTCCTTCAAGAAGATATCGCCCCTGACAAGCGTGAACCGTTCGGTCTTGAAGCCCTGCTTCGTGAGATGTTTCCCATTGAAAGTTACGATGGCAAGCTTTCGTTGCACTACATTAGCTATGAATTGGGGCAGCCACGCTATACGCCGGACGAATGTCGAGAGTTACGCTTGACCTATGGCTTGCCATTTAGGGTTCGTCTGCGTCTGGTTCGCCGCGATAGCGATGAGATTCAAGAGGATCTCGTGTATCTCGGCGATCTTCCGATTATGATTGGGGGCGGGGAGTACATCATCAACGGTTCCGAGCGGGTGATTGTATCACAATTGCACCGGTCACCAGGTGTCGATTTCATCAAAGACCAATCCGAGGGCGATCGAGCATTACACTCATGTAGGATCATTCCTGAACGAGGTAGTTGGCTCGAGATAGAAGTCACCAAGAGAGATATTCTGGTTGTTCGGATAGACCAATCTAGCAAGCTCCCCGCGACAACTTTCCTTCGCGCCATGGATCCCAAGTTTTCCGCAGACGAGGCAATCGTCGGCGAGTTTTATAAAACGAAATCAGTACGGGCGTCGCAGTTGGCGCCTGATATGTACAGTGTCTCCACAATTGTAGATGAAGAGACTGAGGAGGTCATTGTTCAAGCGGGATGCCAGTTTGGTGACGCCTTGGAGCGCATACAAGAATCTTCGATTAGGTCATTAAATGTGATCGCGGAAGTCAAAGACCCTTTGATGGTCAATACACTGGCTGAAGATAGCAGCCGATCGCACGAAGAAGCGCTGCTTAAAATCTACACCAGACTGCGTCCAGGTAATCCCCCTCAGCTGGATAAAGCCAGAAAACTGTTTACGGAAAAATTTTACGACGAAAATCGATATCGTCTGGGCAAGGTTGGTCGGTTCCGACTTAATCGAAAGTTTGAGATTGCCGGGGATAGCGGATCGATGGTGTTGACCGTAGAGGACTTTGTCAACTGCTTGAGGTATCTACTCAAACTGCGTACCGGAGAATCGGCTTTCGCTGTCGACGACATCGATCATCTTGGTAATCGGCGACTGCGCACGTTGGATGAATTGTGTGCCGATGAAATGCGCAAGGGTTTCCTCAAATTGCGCCGCACGGTACAGGAGCGTATGAGTATGAAAGACCCGGATCAAGTTGGTCGGGTCGCGGAGTTAATCAATAGTAAATCGGTCAGTTCTTCAATCGATCTTTTCTTTGGCCGGGGTGAGTTGTCTCAAGTCGTCGACCAGACAAACCCACTTTCTCAACTTACGCACGAGCGACGTTTGTCAGCCCTTGGTCCTGGCGGTCTTAATCGTAAGCGTGCGGGTTTTGAAGTACGCGACGTGCATATTAGTCACTACGGTCGTATCTGTCCGATTGAAACGCCTGAAGGTACCAATATCGGTCTGATTGCATCGCTAGGTATTTACAGCCGGGTGGACGATTATGGCTTCCTCATTACGCCATACCGTAAAGTGAAAAGCGATGGAGAATTGGGCGCATCAAAGTATTTGCGAGCTGACGAGGAAATGCGAGAAGTCCTCGCACCCCCTGAAGCGGTCAACCCAGATACAGATAGACTGCGTGACGATCTGTTAATCGTGCGTGCCCACGGTGAACTTGGTCAGATGTCAAATGACAAGGTTACTTACGTTGACATTTCTCCCAAACAGACGATCGGCGTATCTGCCTCGTTGATTCCATTTTTGGAGCACGATGATGCAAACCGCGCGTTGATGGGATCGAACATGCAGCGGCAGGCTGTGCCTTTACTTAAACCGGAAGTGCCGCTAGTGGCTACGGGTATGGAAAAGGAAGTCGCCAAGAGTAGTGGCATGGTGGTGCGTGCGCAAACAAGCGGGAAAGTAACGCATGTTGATTCGTATCGGATTGTGCTTGATGATACGGACGAGTATATCCTACGAAAATTTCATGCCCTAAATGAACGTACCTGTATGAACCAAAAGCCGCTGGTGCATATGGGGGACCGTGTTAAAGCGGGCGACATCATTGCTGATGGACCAGCCACCCTCAATGGGGAACTATCATTAGGTAAAAATCTGCTGGTCGGCTTTATGACGTTTGATGGTAATAATTTTGAGGATGCTATCATCATTTCAAATAGGTTGGTTCGTAATGATGCACTTACAAGCATCCACATTGATGTTTACGATGTTGAGGTAAGAGATACCAAGCTTGGTCGAGAGGAATTCACCAGCGATATTCCCAATGTATCCGAGCGTGCGTTGATCAACCTGGATGAGCGGGGGATTGTGTGCATCGGCACACGTGTGCAGCAGGGTGACATTCTTGTTGGCAAAGTTAGCCCCAAGTCCAAGAGTGAATTAAGTCCCGAGGAAAAGCTACTCCATGCCATTTTTGGTCGTGCCGGTGAAGACGTTAAGAATGATTCCTTGGAACTTTCCGCCAGTGAAGAAGGCATTGTCATTGCTGCTAAGAAGTTTAGCCGCCGCGTGCACATGACGGACGAGCAAAAGCAACAATTGAAACAGGAAATCGATAACTACATCCAAAGTGAAAATGCCAAAATCATCGCGCTGTTCAAGCAAATGTGCAGGGAAATTGAACAGAAGATGGATGCCCCGATGATTGATCCAAATACGCGACAAAAGGTCGGGTATAGTGATCTAGATGAAGTCGTCCTCGAGCAGATCGACGTTTTTGATCAGCATGTAAAAGCCCGAGATTTGAAGTGGATCTCACCTGCCTCCGTACGAGCGGAATATCTTACATTAGTTGATCCATATTGGCACCGCTTAGGTACGATTCAAGAGGAGCGCGAACGTAAAGCTGCCCAGATGAAGCGCGGCGATGAATTACCTTCCGGCGTTTTGGAGATGGTCAAGGTTTGGGTGGCTACCAAACGGGCGGTGTCTGTTGGTGATAAAATGGCAGGGCGTCATGGCAACAAAGGTGTGATTGCCCGTATTTTACCTGAAGAGGATATGCCATTTCTTGAGGACGGCACACCGCTCGATATTATGCTGAATCCACTCGGTGTTCCGTCGCGTATGAACGTGGGACAGATTCTAGAGACGCATTTGGGCTGGGCCGCCAAGGTGCTTGGTTTCCAAGCGGTCACTCCGGTGTTCGATGGAGCGCACGAAAGCGAAATCCATGCAGCCATTGCTGAAGCCAACGAGTATGTCAATAAAGAGTCTCAGGATACCGAATCTATCACCGCTGCAGGCAGGCAGGGTAGCCTATTAGCAAAGCTTCCTTACGGCGGAAAGGTGACTATCTACGATGGTCGTACAGGTGAGTCTTTAGACCAAAAAGTGACGGTTGGTTACATCTACATGCTAAAATTGCATCACCTTGTGGATGACAAAATTCATGCTAGGGCGACGGGGCCGTACAGTTTGATTACGCAGCAACCCCTCGGCGGTAAAGCAAGAACGGGGGGGCAGCGTTTTGGCGAGATGGAAGTTTGGGGGTTGGAGGCTTATGGCGCTGCCCATGTGCTTCAGGAATTGCTAACCGTCAAAAGTGACGATGTTGAAGGGCGTACCAAAATTTACGAAAGCATGGTTAAAGGTAAGAACACCCTCGAGGCCGGTACGCCGGTTTCCTTTGATGTGCTATGCAACGAAATAAGGGGATTGTGCCTCAACATCCAATTGGAGAAGCGTCGAGTTGGTTAATGGTGCTTTGAGATGTTTCGTTTCGTGTTGGTTGTTTTTTTCATAGATAAGTGTTGATAATAATCGTGATGATGGAGTTGTTGCCTGCGTAGTGGCCGACTCGATGGGCATCCAAACATGGTTCCAACATAGGACGCCGAAAAAGATGCTAGATAGTATTTACGATCGCGTGAATGATTTTAGTCGTGTGAACATTACGTTGGCCTCGCCCAACGATATACGTAGTTGGTCTTTTGGCGAAGTTAAAAAGCCGGAAACGATTAACTACCGCACGTACCGACCGGAAAAAGATGGGTTGTTTTGCGAACGCATCTTCGGGCCTGAACGTGACTGGGAGTGCGCATGCGGCAAGTTCAAAGGCACCAAACATAAAGGTATTATTTGCGACCGTTGTGGTGTGAAGGTGACGCATTCTCGCGTGCGCCGCAAGCGCATGGGGCACATCAACTTAGCTGCGCCTGTATTGCATATTTGGTTCTTCAAATCGATGCCATCGCGATTAGGTGCTTTATTGGATGTAAAGACAACCAGTCTTGAAAAAGTGATTTACTTTCAAGATTACATTGTCGTTGATCCTGGTGACACGCCCCTCAAAAATAAGCAACTGTTGACGGAGGAAGAATTCCGCGCCGCGCTTCACGACTATGGTAGTTCGTTCAAAGCGATGATGGGGGCGGAAGCCGTCATGGAATTACTAAGTCAACTCGACCTGCACAAGACATCTATCCAATTGCGTGAGGATTTAGCTAAGACAGGCAGCAAGCAGCGTGAGAAAGATTTAGCCAAACGGTTGAAAATCGTTGAGTCCGCTCGCAATTCGCCCAATGATATTTCCTGGATGATTCTTGAGGTTATTCCGGTCATTCCCCCGGACTTGCGACCGCTTGTGTTGCTCGATAGTGGGAACTTTGCTACGAGCGATCTCAACGACTTGTACCGTCGCATTATTAACCGCAATAGTCGTTTGAAAAAACTTGTTGATCTAAATGCGCCCGAAGTCATCATACAAAATGAAAAGCGTATGCTACAGCAGGCTGTGGATGCGCTCTTTGATAATGGCCGGTGCCGTCGACCTGTGCTTGGTTCGAGTAACCGACCGTTGAAGTCCTTAACGGACATGATTAAGGGTAAGCAAGGACGTTTTCGTGAAAATCTTCTCGGTAAGCGTGTGGATTATTCTGCGCGAAGCGTCATTGTGGTGGGTCCGGAATTAAAACTCCACCAATGTGGATTACCCAAAAAGATTGCGTTAGAACTGTATCAGCCATTCATTATACGCAAACTCAAAGAGCGCGGATTAGCAGACACTATAAAATCCGCCAAAAAAATGCTGGAACGCCGCGATCAGGCGATTTGGGACATTCTCGAAGAGGTGATTTATCAGCATCCTGTTATGCTCAATCGTGCGCCTACCTTGCACCGTATGGGTATTCAGGCGTTTGAGCCTAAGCTCGTCGAAGGCAATGCGATCAAGTTGCATCCGCTGGTTTGTCGCGGATTCAACGCCGACTTCGATGGCGACCAGATGGCGGTTCATTTGCCACTTTCCGTCGAAGCACAAGTAGAAACGCATGTACTGATGATGTCCACCAGTAACATCTTCAGTCCTGCCAACGGCAGCCCGATTATGTCACCTACGCAGGATATTGTGATGGGTATTTTCTACCTCACAACCGACCACATAACGCTTGATATGGACGAGAAAGACCTGCCGCGTTTTGCATCCCGCGCCGAGGCGTTTATGGCGCACGATCTTAAACGTATACGCATTCAAGACCATATTATCATGCGCATAGACAACAAAGAGGTTGTCAACTCGGCCAACGGTGCAGCCGAGCCCGCTCCAGCCAACGGTCGAATTATCACTACGGTAGGGCGTTTAATTTTCGACGATATTTTGGCGGATGGTATGCCGTTTTACAACTGTGCTTTGTCGCAGAAGGGGTTGGTACGCGTAGTGGCTGATTGCCACGTTCGTCTCGGACGTACTTTCACAATCGACGCCCTGGATGATATTAAGAGCTTGGGCTTTAAGTACAGTACGCTGGCCGGTCTTTCTATCGGCATTACTGATCTGCGCATACCCAAAGCCAAGGAAAAGATCATTAACGCTGCTCAACGCAGCGTCGATAAAATTGAAAAAGCATTCGGTGACGGGAGTTTGACGCGACTTGAGCGATACAACCAAATCATTGACGTGTGGATTCATGCCCGCGAATTAGTCACCGCAGCCATGATGTCGGAATTAAAGCAGGACTATCGTGATGAGGATGGAGGATACAAATCCAAAGGTGACGAAAGTGCGACACCGTATTTGAATCCCATCTTCTTAATGACGGAGTCCGGTGCCCGTGGTAGTGTGGACCAGATTCGCCAGCTTTCCGGTATGCGGGCGCTGATGGCTAAGCCTTCCGGAGAGATCATTGAGACGCCGATCAAGGCCAACTTCCGTGAAGGATTGTCAGTGCTCGAATACTTCAGTTCGACGCATGGCGCACGTAAAGGCTTGGCGGATACTGCACTGAAAACTGCTGACTCCGGTTATTTGACCCGCAAGCTAGCTGACGTGGCGCAAAACGTCATTGTAACCGTACACGAATGTGGCACGATCAATGGTGTTTCCAAGGAAGCCGTATACAAAGGTGACCAGGTCGATATTGCACTGCATGAAAGTATCATTGGACGTGTGGCCAGAGATGGCATCCGAAACCCTGTGACGGACGAACTTGTCGTCGCGGAAAATGAGATTATTACAAAAGATGTGGCCATGCGAATTGAGGAACTCGGATTGGATATGATTCGAGTCCGAAGTCCGCTTACGTGCGAAACATCTCACGGTATGTGTGCGTTATGTTATGGCATGGATATGTCCAGCGGTCGCCTCGTTGAGCAGGGCATGGCCGTCGGCATCATCGCCGCCCAGTCTATTGGTGAGCCGGGTACGCAATTGACCATGCGTACATTCCATACCGGCGGCGTAGCGCAAAAAGCCGCAGTAGAAAACACCCTCAAGGCCTCACAGAAAGGCACGATCCGTTATCACGAAGTAAATGCTGTAGATGTCCCGATGCCGGACGGTGAAGTACATACTGTGGCTTTGAAACGAAATGGTGAGCTTATCATCGTTGATGATAAAGGGCGGGAGCTTTCCCGTGACAAGATACCTTATGGTGGTGTCTTGAAAGCCAAAGAAGGTCAGATTGTTTCGCGCGGTGAGTTGTTGTGTGAGTGGGATGCTCATATGACTCCAATACTCGCGGAAGTCGGCGGTATTGTGCGGTTTCAGGATGTCGCCGAGGGTGAAACAGTGAGGGCTGAAGAAGAAGCGGGTAGTGAGAAATTCGTCGTCATTGAGCATAAGGGCGAGAAGCATCCGCAGATTATCATTGAGGATAAAAATGGCACTGTTCTAGACTACCATTACTTACCAGCCAAAGCACGTATCGAAGTCGTCGAAGGACAGGACATTTTACCGGGCATGGAGCTTGCCCGTCAGCCTCGCGGTATTGGTGGTACCCAAGACATCACGGGTGGTTTGCCACGTGTAACGGAAGTGTTCGAAGCACGACGTCCTAAAGAGCCGGCGGTGATGGCGGAGATTTCCGGTGTCGTAGAGATTCGTCCGGATAGGCGCCGGGGTAAAATGACCATTGCCGTCAAGAGCGAAGGTGGCATGGAGAAAGAGCACCATGTACCGCAAGACAAGCACTTACTTGTGCATACGGGCGATTTAATTGATGCCGGTGCTCCGCTTATTGACGGACCGCTCATCCCACATGACATCCTTCGCATCAAAGGTGAACAAGCCCTTCAAGAGTATTTATTAGGAGAGATACAGGCTGTATATCGTAGCCAAAACGTAACGATCAACGATAAGCACGTGGAAGTCATTATCAGCCAGATGTTGAGCAAGGTTAAAGTTGAAGAGCCGGGTGATTCCGTCTTCCTGCCGGGTGAAATGGTGGATAAATTCCGTTTCCGCAGTGAGAACGCAAAATTATCAAAAAGCTTGGTCATTAGTAATCCCGGCGATTCAGATTTACTACTCGAACAAGTTGTGCCAAAGTCAGAATTGGCTGAGGTGAATGAGGTTATGGATGAAGCCGGCGGCGAGCGAGCGAAGGGTAAAAAGCCAAAACCAGCCACGGGAACGACCATGTTGCTTGGTGTGACCAAAGCCAGCCTCAGTAGCGAGTCCTTTATTTCCTCGGCTTCCTTCCAGGAGACCACCAAGGTGCTTACCGAGGCGGCTCTAGGTGGATTTGTTGATGAGTTGCGAGGATTGAAAGAAAACGTCATACTTGGCCACTTGATACCTGCGGGTACCGGTTTCCCCGGTTACCAGCATGTACGAGTTAAGCAGATTGGCGAGCCGTTACCGCTACCTTCCGAGGTGGCGGAGTTGTCTGCCGCTTCGTTTATGCCTGAAGAAGTTAGAGCCAGTTCCTCGCTTGATGCGTTGACGTCGATGGCTCCTTCGACTGGTGTGTCAATGCCTACAGCGGGAAGCGTGGCGGAGGCGGGTGAGCAATCACCCCAAATATAAGAGATTGTAAATAATGTTCACAAAGCGTGTTTGAAACGCTTGACTGTGGTTCGTAAATTGAGGTAACAGATGCCAACAATTAATCAGCTTGTTCGCCAAGGTCGGCGTAAAGTAGTAAAGAAATCCAAAGTGCGCGATCTTGAGCGATGTCCACATCGGCAAGGTGTTTGCCTCCTTGTCAAAACGCAGACCCCTAAAAAACCGAACTCAGCGCTTCGTAAAGTCGCCAGAGTACGCCTTACTAATGGTAAAGAGGTCAGCGCATACATTCCGGGTATCGACCACAACTTGCAGGAACACTCGATCGTGCTTATTCGCGGGGGCAGAGTTAGGGATTTGCCTGGCGTACGTTATCATATTATCCGAGGTACACTCGATAGTTCCGGTGTAGAAAATGACAAGGAAGGACATCCTCGTAATCGAAGTCGAAGTAAGTACGGCGTGAAGCGGCGTAAATAACTGGGGTTGTCGCACAGTCGAAATGAATATGGCGAAATGAATATGGATAGTACACGTACAACACTATCTCGTGACATAGGCACTGGTGTGGCAGGGTTGTGCCATCTGCGTGCATCAGTTCGAGTTGGCGTGGCGTTAGCGGCTCTTTGCGTGGCTGCACAGGTTCGTATCCCCGTGCCGGGTTCTGAAGTACCTATGACGCTTCAATCGCTGGCGGTCTTGCTTGTTGGTTTTTTATTGACGCCTAAGCAGGCCGTATCTGCAACAGGTATTTATTTATTAGCCGGTGCCGTGGGCATGCCTGTTTTCGCTTCATCAGTAGGTCTTTTTGGTGCTACAGGTGGTTATCTCTTCGGATTTGTCGTAGCCGCCTGGCTCATCAGTATTTTGACCGGGCGTGGCCCGTCATCTACATGGAAGCTTTTGGCTGTTGGTGTGATGGGAACCGGTGTGATTTTTGTTTGTGGTGTGGCCTGGCGTGCATTAGGATTATCGCTATTGAAGGATGGGTTTGAAGTTGGTTGGGCTTTTGCCTTACAAACCGGTTTTTGGCCTTTCGCCGCGAAGTCAATTATACAGCTTCTTTTTGCGGTGACGTTGGTGAAATGTATGCAACATGAAGTTCACCGACGGGAAAGTTAAAGACATAATCATTGCGGTTATATGCGCTGATTTGAATCAGATACGGGATTAAATAGTAGAAAGGCTGCGTATCATCATGACATGGTGGTTTCGCTTAGCCGAAGGAAAGTAATCGAAGCGATGGCATACAAAAAATGGACGAAATCGGCAGAGCAATTGAAACCTGATACGCGGTATGATAGCCTGCTGGTATCCAAGTTTATCAACTGCATCATGTGGGACGGCAAGAAGTCGGTTGCTACAGACCTTGTTTATAGTGCGTTGGATATCATTGAAAAACGTATCAAGGACGTACCTCCTCTCGAAGTTTTCGAGACCGCGTTAAACAATTGCAAGCCCAACGTGGAAGTTCGATCCAAACGCGTAGGCGGAAGCAACTATCAAGTGCCCATGCCCGTAAACCGTTCCCGCCAACAAACCCTGGCCATTCGTTGGATCCGCGAGGCTGTCCGATCTAAGTCCGGTCGTTCCATCAAAATTTCCTTGGCACAGGAGCTTATGGACGCGTTCAAGAACGAAGGAGTTGCCGTAACGCAACGGGATAACGTGCACCGCATGGCCGAGGCCAATAAAGCGTTCTCGCACTTTGCGTGGTAGTTCACCTATAGAAGTGTTTCCGAGTCTAGCGCATGCCATCCAAGATGATGTAGTTTCGTCGATAGACTTCGAAAGAAATGTGTGCCCGGGATGTTATAGCTGAGTGGAGCTTGCTCCAGCCCATCTACCTAGACGGATGGGCTTGTTCTTTTTTGTGGCGCTAAGGGCTAATCTACGAGAAGTTTTCAGGGAGCGTGACTGGTCATGGAATCAGACCTGACGACTATCCGAAACATTGGCATCGCTGCACATATCGACGCAGGTAAAACGACAACCACCGAGCGTATTCTCTACTACACAGGCCAGGTCCATCGCATGGGCGAAGTGGATGAGGGCACGACAACCACAGACTTTGATACCCAGGAGCAACAGCGCGGTATCACTATTTTTTCCGCAGCCGTAAGCTGTCCTTGGCGCGGTCATACCATCAATCTTATTGATACCCCCGGCCACGTCGATTTTACAGCCGAGGTCGAACGATCTTTACGCGTTTTGGACGGCATGGTTGCCGTATTTGATGTCAAGGAGGGTGTGGAAGCCCAGTCTGAAACCGTTTGGCGACAGGCAGATCGGTACAAAGTGCCTCGCATATGTTTCATGAATAAAATGGATCGTATCGGTGCAGATTTTGATCGCGCTGTTGAATCCATTCGTACGCGTCTTGGCGTGCAAGTGTTAGTTTTGCAGGTACCCATCGGAGAAGGTCCGGATTTTGTCGGTCTGGTGGATCTTATCGAAATGAAAGCGCTTCGATTCGAACCCGAAGCCAAGGGCGCTAAAATCACCGAATCAGATATCCCAACTGAGATGAAATCACGGTGTGAGGATCTTCACCAACAGATTCTCGAAGCGGTTGCTGAAACCTCTGAGCTACGCATGGAGCAATTTCTTGCCGACGAGACCTTCTCTTCCGATGTCATACATCAGGCTATTAGGGAAGCTACGATCCGTCATGATGTAGTGCCAGTTCTATGTGGAAGCTCGCTGCGTTATATCGGCGTTCAACGTATGCTCGATGCGGTGGTTCATTATCTGCCAAGTCCGTTGGATGTGCCCTCGGTGATAGCCAGTGACCCCAAAAGGGCTGATCTCACGCACACGCTTCAATGCGATTCCAAGGAAGCATTCGCTGGGTTGATATTCAAAATCGTAACGGAAAAACCCGTAGATCTTTACTATATCAGGATATATTCAGGCACGCTCAAGGCCAGTTCACGTGTGTTAAACAGTACGCTTGGCGTTAAGGAGAACATCACCCGTATCTTCAGGATGTTTGCCAAGCGTCGTGACCAACTTGATGAGGCCGTCGCTGGAGATATTGTAGCCATCGTAGGCCCGAAAATGGCACTTACAGGCCACACGCTGTCGGATCCACGCCGACCCGTATTACTTGAGTCGATCGAATTCCCTGAAACCGTCATCAGCGTAGCCATTGAGCCGAAATCATCCAAAGATCGCGATAAACTCATGCAAGCGTTGTATTCTCTTACCCGGCAAGATCCAACACTGGCGGTAACGGTGAATACGGAGACGGGACAAACGCTGCTGTCTGGGATGGGGGAACTCCATCTGGAAGTCATGGTTCAGCGTTTACGCAATGACCTCAACGTGGATGCCGCCGTAGGTAAGCCACGGGTGTCATATCGAGAAACAGTAAGCCAAGCGGCCTCCGGCATAGGGAAATTTGAGCGTAACATCGGCGGTCGAGATCATTTCGCCAGTCTTAAACTCAATCTCATGCACCAGCCTGCGGGGGAATTCGGAATTAGCGAGCGGGTGTCCTGGAAGGCTGATCAATCTGTTCTGCTACCCGAGTATATCAACGCCGTCGAACAAGGTGTGATGGATGCTTCTCAAAGTGGTATTTTAGGCGGATTTCCTGTTATCGATTGGCATGTTAATGTGGTGGATTATGTCAAAAATGACCAGACCAATTCGGAGCTGGCCTTCGAAAACGCAGCCCGTATAGCTTTTTATCATGCCATGGAGTTGGCCAGTCCCAAGCTCTTGCAGCCGATAATGGACGTGGAAGTGGTCACTTCGGATGAATATTTTGGGCAAATCATGGCTGATTTGAACGGGCGAGGGGCCGACGTGAAACAGACTGAATTACGTGGCGATGATCGTGTAATTACCGCAGATGTCCCGTTATCTCAGATGTTTGGCTATGTGACCAGATTGCGCAGTTTATCCCAGGGACGGGCTACCTCGTCTATGACTCCCTCGCATTACGCCCCGGTTAGTGATATCGAAATGAAGGTACTTGTTGGCTAGTCGCTATCCATGATTCGAGCCGAGTTATGGCAGAGAATCACCCCAAGGCCTTGATTGGCTACTTGGAATTTCGCTGTAATTCGCATAACGCATGGTAATCAGCGCCGGTATACGGCGACAGGAATCATTCCATGTGAGCTTGTGGCTACTCCGTTTTTACTGGAATTACAGCATTATTAGCCTACTTTATTCAGATTTTGCCGCGGATAAGAAAATTGGTACAATCCCCGTTGACAACTCTGTGCGTGCCCGTATGCTATCCCGTCTGCCCATGTGGGGCTGTAGATAGTAAAAACATCGCGTTGGCCGTGTTGGCAAGGTGAAGGGTGATGGTAGGTGAGTAGTAAAGCAAGAATTAGAATTCGCATGGAGGCTTACGATACGCGTGCGCTCGACGCAGCGGCGCGCGAAATCGTAGAGCAGGCGAAACGAACGAGTGCCAAGGTGCACGGTCCGATTCCTTTGCCGACGCGCATCGAAAGATACACCGTGCTGCGTGGTCCGCATATTGACAAAAAATCGCGTGAACAGTTCGAGATGCGGACGCATAAACGTATCATCGATATTAGCGAACCGACTGCACGAACCGTCGAAGCGATCAATCGCATACAGGTGCCCGCAGGCGTTTTTGTGAAGATCAAAACGTAGGCGGGTTTTTCGTTAGGGCCATAGTGTTGACACTGGCCTGACGACTCAACCGCTTTTGATATTACTGCCGTGTGAGCTTAGTCGCACGGGTGATTCTAATGGCCGTCTCACGTAAAATCGTGAGCGATACAGAGGTAAGGGTCCATGATTCCGGGGCTGCTGGGTACAAAGGTTGGCATGACGCGCATCATCACCGAGCACGGTGCGATGCAGCCGGTTACTATTATTAAGGCCGGCCCTTGTGTCGTGTTGCAAGTAAAAACCAAGAAAATTGACGGCTATGATGCGCTGCAACTTGGCTTTGGCGATCAAAAACCACACCGTGTAACTAAGCCGCTTATTGGACATGCTGCCAAGGCAAAAACAGGCCCAAAACGTTACACCAGAGAATTTCGAATCAATGAATCTTCAGAACTATCAACCGGTGATGTAATCAATATCGATAGCATCGGAGGCGAAGATGTTGAGTACATAGATGTTTCCGGTGTGACGAAGGGCAAGGGGTTTGCCGGTGTCATGAAGCGTCATGGTTTTGGCGGTAAAGAAGCGAGTCATGGTGTTGAGCGAAAGCACCGATCCGCAGGTGGTATCGGGGGTAGTGCTGATGCGGGTACCGGTCGAGCGGTCAAGAAGGGGAAACGCATGGCCGGTCAAATGGGATTCGTCCGTTGTACTGCGCAGTCGTTGAAGGTATTAAAAGTAGATACCGAGCACGACTTGATGGTCGTATTGGGCAGCGTGCCCGGCCCTGCGGGTTCGTTAGTTGAGATTCGTCGAGCAAGGAAAAAAGGTTAGTTTTTGATGCTAGCTGTACCTGTATACAATATGAAGGGCGATAAAGTCGGGGAGACGCAGATTGATCCTGCGGTACTCGGCGATAAGGTTCGACCACTGCTCATCAAGCAGGCTATTGTCGCGTATTTAGAGCACAAAAGGCAATATAGCGCACGTACCAAGGGTCGCGCTGATGTCGACGGTTCGACACGCAAGCTGTATCGCCAAAAGGGTACCGGTAATGCTCGAGCGGGTATGGCGCGAACGCCGATTCGCCGAGGTGGAGGTCGGGCATTTGCTACGCGCATACCTCGTCGTTCGCTCGTGTTACCCAAGAAAATGAGACGATTGGCCCGCGACAGTGCTTTACTGGCTAAAATTCGTGCCGATCGTGTTATGGTGGTGGATGGATTGCAGTATGACCAACCCAAAACCAAAACATTGTCAGCTATGTTTTCAGCCATGGGCGCAGGCAAAGGTTGTGTTCTTGCCATGCACGAGGCGGATCGTAATGTCTTTTTGTCCGGACGTAATCTTCCAAATACGGATTTGAAGTTGGTTTCTGACGTGAATGCGTATGACGTATTGCGTCGAGACTGTGTAGTATTTACGAAGCAGGCTTTCGATGTTGTGTGTAATCCTTCGCAAGAGGTTGCGACGGATAGTTCCGAAAAGAACTAGGTTTATTAACCATGAATGTGTATAAAGTAATAAGGCGACCGCTCGTCACTGAAAAAGGGACGCACCAATCGCTACAGTCGCACGCGGCTACAAGGTCACAGCCTGCGCGTGGCGGCGCTTATGCTTTTCAGGTTGATCCTGGTGCGACTAAGCCGCAAATAAAATTAGCGGTAGAAAAAATATACGGCGTTAAGGTATTGTCCGTGCGTACATGTAATCGTAAGGGCAAGCTGCGACGAGTGCGATATAAGACGGGTAAGACGCCTGATTGGAAAAAGGCTGTCGTGGTGCTTCGTTCGGATCACCATATTGACCTGTTCTAACATGTAGTTTGGCGGATTGAGTAACAGCGATGGGTATAAGGAAATATAAACCAACTTCGCCTGGGCGTCGTGCCTCTACGGTGAATGATTTTTCGGAGTTGACGAATAAAGGCAACAACCCCGAAAAGTCATTGTGCGAGCGCATTCGGAAAACAGGTGGGCGTAATCATCACGGTAAGATCACTGCTCGTGGTCGAGGAGGCGGTGCCCGTCGTATTTATCGTCGAATCGATTTTAAGCGTACCAAAGATGGTTTCGTGGGTAAGGTAAAATCCGTTGAGTATGATCCGAATCGCAGTTGTCATATTGCGTTGATTGAATACGAAGATGGTGATAAGCGCTATATCTTGTCTCCGTTAGGACTAAAAGCTGGTGACGTGGTTGAAAGTGGCGCCGGAGCTGAGCCTAAAATCGGTAATGCCATGCCTTTGAAAAACATCCCTCCCGGTCTGGACGTTCACAACATTGAGTTGAACATTGGGCAAGGCGGAAAGCTAGTTCGAACGGCTGGCGGCGTGGCTCGCCTGATGGCCAGAAATGACAAATGGGCTACCATTGTTTTGCCCTCTGGTGAGACACGTGAGGTTCGGGTTGAATGCCGTGCGACCATTGGTCAAATCGGCAATATAGACCATCAGAATTTAAGATGGGGTAAAGCTGGGCGTACACGTCACCGTGGTCGTCGTCCCCATGTGCGTGGTACGGCAAAAAACCCCGTAGCTCATCCGCTGGGTGGTGGTGAGGGGCGAAGTGGCGGTGGGCGACATCCTTGTAGCCCTACGGGCATTCTTGCCAAAGGAGGCAGAACCCGTTCTCCACAGAATGTTTCGAATAAACGAATTTTGCGTCGTAGAAAGAGCAAGCGGTACGGTCAACTACCGGCGGTCAATAAATAGATAGCTTGGGTAACGATTGCACGCGACGTGTGACGTCGAACGGCAGTCCACGTTGTAGTTGTTAAACTACGACGGCTTATAGATAAGGGTTGAAGAATGGCTCGTTCACAAAAAAAAGGGCCTTTTGTCGAAGAGAAGCTTTTCAAGAAGGTGATGAACTTGAAGAGTAGCGGTTCGAATATGCCCATCAAGACTTGGTCGCGGCGGTGTACTATCGTACCGGAGTTTGTTGGCCATAAGTTTGAGGTACATAACGGAAGGCAGTTTTTCCAAGTGTACGTATCAGAGGATATGGTAGGGCATAAGCTGGGCGAATTCAGTCCCACGCGGACGTTTCGTGGACATGGCAAGGGTAAGAAATAGCCATGCTAGTTTGCCGCACATGGTGCTGAGTTTGGGCGCTGAGGCGGTTGTTGGGTTATTTTGTGAGTGAACTTGGTTTTGGTTTGAAGCGGGTGTTATAAACCATGGCAAAAGCAAGACAGTGGTCCGCACAACATAAATTTGCCCGTATCGGTCCGCGTAAGGCCCGGCTGGTTATAGACTTGATACGTGACATGCCGTGCGAAGAGGCGATTCATCAGCTTGAATTTAACTGTCGTCGAGCAGCGTGTATGATTCGAAATGTGCTTAAATCTGCTATGGTTAACGCAGACGAGCAGGAAGCAGATATGCGACGACTGAGAATTGTGGAAGCTCGCGTCGATGGTGGTCCGTACTATCGACGATGGCATCCGAAAGATCGAGGCCGTGCGCATCCAATCGCTAAGCGCACTAGCCACATTATTTTGACTGTCGCGGAGCGCTAGAGAGTGATGTTCCGTTTCGGGCATGAATAGGAGTTAATTGTGGGTCAAAAAGTCCATCCAACAGGATTTCGTATTGGCATCACCGAAGGGTGGCGCTCGCGCTGGTTTGCACCAAAGGCGGCCTACGCCGACTTCCTGATCGAGGACCAACGGATCCGTCGTTTTGTAGACGACCGGTTGAATCGTCGTCCCCCGTATGCGGCAGTGGCTAAGATTGAAATTGAACGAACCAGGGACGATGTGCGTGTCCTCTTGCACACCGCCCGTCCCGGATTAGTCATTGGCCCCCGAGGCGCTGAGGTAGACAAACTGAGAGAGTCACTTGAGGATTTAATTGATCGAAAGATCACCCTCAACATTATTGAAATTAAAGTTCCGGACGGAAATGCCAAACTTATCGCTGAGGCAGTGTCTGAGCAATTGAAAAAACGAGGTGCGTTCCGCCGGGTCATGAAAATGCGAGCCGAGGCGGCGATGGCAGCAGGCGCCAAAGGTGTAAAAATTGCCTGCTCCGGACGACTGGGTGGTGCGGAGATGGCCCGTCGTGAGAAGCAGATTCAAGGTTCCGTCCCTTTGCATACTTTGCAGGCGCATGTGGATTACGGTGTAGCTACATGCCGTACAACTTACGGTACGATTGGTATCAAGGTGTGGATTAATCTTGGCCGGTATGGTGAAGAAGCCGTCTTGGAAGTAGATGAAAATTCCCCCACGAATCGCGGCAGACGTCGTGGTAAGCGTGGCTAGTTTGACAGTGGCGACGCAGTGAGCGTTGTTCGGAGAAGTCGGTCATGGCGATGATGCCCAAACGAGTTAAATGGCGTAAAAGCCATCGTGGAAAGATTCGCGGTCGCGCGACGAGCGGTAACTCGCCTGCCTACGGTGAGTATGGTCTTCAGTCGTTAAGCCCCGGATGGATTACCGCTAGACAGATTGAAGCGGGTAGAATCGCTGCGACGCACTTTCTTCGTCGTGAAGGTAAAATTTATGTTCGTATTTTTCCGCACAAACCAGTGTCTTCAAAGCCATTGGAAACGCGCATGGGAAAAGGTAAAGGTGATCCGGAATTTTGGGTAGCATGTGTCCGGGAAGGGACCATCTTGTTTGAAATTTCCGGTGTAAAGGAAGAGTTAGCTCGTACAGCGTTGGCGCGGGTGGCCCATAAGATGCCCTATCGATGCCGATTTGTGAAAAGGCGTCATGGTTTATAGACGCTGGTTAATGCAGAGGTGCGAGGCTGAGGTTTCTTGCTGATGAAGATTTCTGAAATACGCGATATGAAGACTGCGGAGCTGAAGCACGAAGTTGAACGAGTGCGGCAACATGTATTTGAGTTGCGCTCTCAGGCTGTTACGGAAAAGCTTGAGAACCCGCACCAGATCAAATTAGCCAGGCGCGATATTGCTCGCATGATGACGGTGCTACATGATCGTGGCATTCGGGACGTGGGATAATAGAAGGACTGTTAGTGTCGAATGCGACGCTTGAAGGATACAGAACTTTGATGACCGAACAGTTAAAAGTGGATGATAAAACACGGCGTAATCAACGAGAGTTACGCGTGGGGACTGTGGTTGCCAAAAGTGGCGACAAATCGATCCGTGTGCAGTACGACTATATCGTGCGTCATCCAAAGTATGGTAAGTATTTAAGACGTCGAACTACGCTTTGTACGCACGATGGTCAAAACCAAGCGGGTGTAGGCGATTTGGTCGAAGTGATGTCTTGTCGAAGGATGTCAAAGACGAAATGTTGGGTGTTGAAGCGCGTCGTGCGTACCGCGAAATGACCTTGTCGGCTTTTTATCGACGTTGTAACGTCTTGAGAGTGGATCATGATTCAATTACAAACCGTAGTGGACGTGGCTGATAACAGTGGCGCCAAGACGGCTATGGTATTTAATGTTTATAAGGGAAGCACCTCTCGCCGTGGCAAGAAGCGTCTCAAACATGCCAAGATCGGTGATATTGTGCTCGTATCCGTTAAAAAATCACTACCCAATAGCGATTTTGCAGGCGGGTCGGATCGTAAAGATCGATCCAAACGTCGAAAGGCTCGGGCGGTTGTCGTTCGCTCTAAGTTTCCAGTACGGCGGGCTGATGGCAGTTATGTGCGATTCGATAGCAATGCGGTTGTGCTGATCGACGAAAAAGACGAACCTCGTGGCACGCGTATTTTTGGCGCCGTTGCCCGTGAGCTTCGTGAGAAGAATTTTATGAAGATTGTTTCCTTAGCGGAAGAGGTTGTATAAGCACGTTGCTCACGATAGAGCTAGGCACCCGGTTACGTATTATGAAGACTCATATTCGCAAGAACGACCTAGTCGAAGTTATTTCCGGCGATCACCGAGGTGCCCGGGGCAAGGTGTTGCGCCTCGATAGGGAACAGGGGATTGTGGTGATCGAAGGGGTGAACATGGTATATCGTCATGTACGTCCTACTCGCAAGAATCCTCAAGGTGGGCGCGTACAAAAAGAGGCTGCCATCCATATATCCAATGTACTACTGTATGACAGTGCTAGTGGTCGTGGTCGTAGAACGAGGTTTGAAGTCGCTTTGAATGATGCCGGTAGGGTAGTCTCCAAGAAGCGTATGACGGTTGGTGGTACGGTGATCAATACCATCACCAAACCGGAGAAAACCAAATAATCGACACACCATCCGAAAAGATGGTCGCGGAGTAGAGTGCTAATGGTTAGGTTGTTGGAACGATATAAAAAAGAGATTCTCCCTGAGCTTCAGTCAGAGTTGGGTATTGCCAATCGGATGGCTATTCCAAGATTGACCAAGGTCGTTGTAACGATGGGCACGGGTTCACCGCAGATTGATAAAAATCGTTTAGGGATCGTGGTTGAAGATCTAGCAAAAATTACGGGTCAAAAACCCGCCTTGCGGCGAGCCAGGAAAAGTGTATCTAATTTCAAACTTCGGGAAGGCATGGAAGTGGGATGTCAGGTGACGCTTAGGGGGGCGAGAATGTATGAGTTTGTAGATCGATTGATTCAAACCACCATACCCCGCTTTCGTGATTTTCGTGGACTCAATCCACGTAGTTTTGACGGTCGTGGTAACTATTCGATGGGTGTCGCTGATCAATCGGTGTTCCCGGAGATTGACGTAACAAGAATTACCGTTAGCCAGGGAATGAACATTACATTTGTCACAACAGCACAAAACGATTTACATGGTAAAAGCCTGCTGAAAAAGCTAGGTATGCCGTTTCGTGTTACGGAAGAGCAGTCATAATTATGGCAACAAAAACCTGGGTCATTAAGGCTCATAAGCCACCAAAATTTCAGAGTCGAATCGTTCGCCGTTGTGAACTATGCGGTCGATCGAAGGCGGTATATCGAAAGTTTCGTCTATGCCGTATTTGTTTTCGTAGTCTCGCGTTGGAAGGCATGATTCCCGGTGTGCGCAAGGCGAGTTGGTAGTTTGTATTTGTCGTTTGGTTTGTAATGTACGGTCTCGCTCCTTTCGCGACAGCCGTGCTTTAAGGATGTAATCGATGTGGTCTGATCCGATCGCAGATATGTTGACGCGTATTCGCAACGCCGCCAGAGTACGGCGGAGTGCTGTAACGATTCCTTCGTCTAAGCTCAAAGTAGGCATAGCTACAGTGCTCAAGACAGAGGGTTATATTAACGATTTTGATGTCATCGAAGACAACAAACAGGGGCAGCTGCGCATCAACCTCAAATATGGCGCCCGTGGTGAAGACATCATTCACAAATTACAGCGATGTTCTAAGCCCGGCTGTCGAGTTTACCGTGGGGTGAATGATATTCCGCGTGTGTTAGATGGGCTAGGTGTTGCGATTTTGTCCACCAGTAGTGGTGTGTTGAGTGATCGTAGCTGTCGCGAAAAGCAAGTCGGTGGCGAATTGTTGTGTACTGTTTATTAGCCTAGTTTTTGTGTAACGTACGCTTCTTAAGTGTACGGTAATAAAGGTTTTACGAACCAGGAAAGCAGATATGTCACGTGTCGGAGCAAAACCCATCACACTACCCGCCGGCGTTACGGTCAAAGTAAGCGGACGTGAGGTGTCCGTCACTGGTCCGAAGGGCACTAGTTCAATGACGGTACCGCATTCTGCTAAAGTTGACTATGACCAGGCCGGCAAGATAGTCAGTGTGGGACGCACGGACGATACCAAACAAAGCAGGGCTAATCATGGGCTTGTTCGCGCTTTGATTGCCAACATGGTTGAAGGGGTGACGACTGGATTTGAAAAACGGCTTGAAATATATGGGACGGGTTATAACTGCAAGTTGCAGGGGAAAACGCTCCATTTGAATGTTGGCTTTACCGGTCGAAATCGCGGTAAGGGTTCTCAGTTTGAGTTGCCTGTGCCGGATGGGATCGAGATTGTGGTAGAAAAAGAAGCGGCTCGTGGTGATACCGATCCGGCAGAGGTTGTGATTCGCGGCACGGACAAGCAAAAGGTCGGTCAGTTTGCAGCGGAAGTTCGAGCACTGCGGAAGACTGAACCCTACAAAGGTAAAGGTATTCGCTATAAAGGCGAATATGTGCGGCGTAAACAAGGAAAAGCACTAACAAGCGGTTAAGTTGGTGGGTTGTGTGGGTCATTTGATGTTAGGCGTTGTGATATGGAAGGTGTAGAAATACGGGTTCGTCGTAGAATCCGCCGTAAGCGAGGTTTGACGAAGCGGCTGCGTGGTTCAGCGGAATGTCCGCGCCTTACAGTGTTTCGGTCACTTACTCACATATATGCGCAAATTATCGATGACGAGAAAGGTGTTACATTGTGTTCTTGTAGCACCCGTGGCAAGGATCTTCGTAGTGAAATTTCCAGCGGTGGTGGCAAGGAGGCTGCGAAAGTAGTTGGGGCAGCGTTAGCGAAGACTGCACTGGATAAAAATATTGAACGTATATGCTTCGATCGTAATGGATACCGGTATCATGGTCGCGTAAAGGCGTTAGCCGATGCCGTTCGCGAAGCGGGATTGAAATTCTAGTTTTAGTATGAGTATGCTGACCAACGGTGTCAGTCGGCTAACGAGACGAAATAGTATGCAACAGCAAAAGGTTTTTCAGTCCGAAGGTAGCGAGTACGACGATAATGTCGTGCGCATTTATCGGTGCTCGTGCGTGGTTCGGGGGGGACGTCGTTTCAGTTTTGGATCCCTCGTTGTCGTGGGTGATCGTCAAGGAAAAGTCGGTGTTGGGTATGGTAAGGCGCGTGAAGTACCGAGTTCAGTAGATAAAGGTCGTAAAATTGCCAACGCCAAGATGAAACGATACCCGCTTGAAGGGGGCACTATTCCCCATCGCGTGGTGGGTCGCTATGGTGCCAGTAAAGTTGTCATGGTGCCGGCTAGTCCCGGAACCGGCGTCATCGCCGGCGGCTCAGTTCGTGCCGTATTGGAATTGGTTGGCGTGCATGATATTCTCACAAAAAGCTATGGTTCTAATACGCCCAAAAACCTTGTCCGCGCAACGATCAATGGCCTGGAGCAGCTCATTAGCCGGCAACAGGTTGAGCGACTGCGTAATGTCACTTTAGCAAGTTAGGCTACGTAAGCATGAATATCACGGAGATTACTAAAATTGCTGGTGGCCATAAGCGGCGTAAGCGTGTTGGTCGTGGAAATGGCTCTGGGTCCGGCAAGACTTGTGGCCGGGGGCACAAGGGGTTTGGACAGCGCAGTGGGTCTAAATTTCGTGCTCAATCCGAGGGTGGTCAAATGCCCACGTTTCGGCGATTACCAAAGCGCGGTTTTAACAATGCTCAGTTTACGACGCGCTATAGCGTCGTTAACGTAGCCGCGTTGGAAGAACGTTTTGACGCGAATGCCCACGTGACGCCACAGGCGCTGGTTGAGGCAGGATTAGTTCGTAACTTACGTCTACCGATTAAAGTGCTCGGGAATGGTGATCTCAAGAAAAAGTTAAAAGTTGATGTCGCCAAATATAGTGACGCTGCCAGGCAAAAAATCGAAGCCGCAGGTGGGCAAGTATGTGTAAGCAAACCAAGATAGTTGCAGGAAGTTCAATAAGGCGGAAGCCTGGAATAAGATATGTTTTCGACATTTATTAACATTTTCAAGATTCCTGAATTGCGCAATAAGATCCTGTTCACGCTTGGGATGTTAGCGGCTTATCGCATCGGTTTTTGTGTTCCGGTTCCCGGAGTGGATCAAGCCGCGATGACGGCTAACTCCAGCGGTAGTTCCGGAGGTTTGCTTGATTACTTCCAGATTTTCACCGGTGGTAATTTAACGCAGAGTACTATCTTTGGCCTGGGTATCATGCCCTATATTTCAGCTTCCATTATCTTCCAACTGCTGGTGACTGTTGTGCCGGCGTTTGAGAAGCTTTCTCAAGAGGGTGAAAGCGGTCGAAAGAAAATTCAAGAATACACGCGATACGCTACAGTGGGTCTTTGTATCATCCAGGCTATGTTTTGGATGAAGTATTTATCCAGCTCAAACTTGATCTTTCCGGAATTCCAAGGCGCGTTTTTGGGGATGACTTTCAGTTACATGCTTTTAGCTATACTCATGTTGACCACAGGGACTGTTTTTCTCATGTGGCTTGGTGAGCAAATTGATGAGTATGGTATCGGAAACGGTATTTCTCTCATTATTATGGCTGGTATCGTCGCCCATATTCCTCAAGCAGTCATGTATGTGAAACAAAACCTGACGTTTCAGGGAGCCGCTGCCCCCGGGCAGATGGATGTCCCCAAGGTCATGCTTTTGATTCTGATGTTCGTTGGCGTAGTTGCCGGTGCTATTTTGATTACGCAAGCCCAGCGGCGCATCCCGATTCAACAAGCCAAACAAACGCGTGGTCGGCGCGTCTACGGTGGGCAGCGTCACTATCTACCACTCCGCGTCAACCACGGCGGCGTTATGCCCATCATTTTTGCCAGTTCAATGATGATTTTTCCCGGTATTATATTCGGCATGTTTGCCGGGCGCTGGCCTAATAGTTTCTGGTTCCGCTTGCAGCAGGAATTCCAGATGAATGGTTATGTGTACACGTTGTGTTACATTTTAGTCATATATTTCTTCGCGTATTTTTGGACTACGGTTCAATTTCGCCCCAAGGAAATGGCTAACAACCTAAGAGACTATGGTAGCTTTATTCCTGGGCTTCGACCTGGAAAGCGTACCGCAGATTACCTTGAGCGTGTGATGGGAAGAATTACATATGTCGGAGCTGGTTTTCTCGCTTTAATTGCGATTATACCTACGTTAGTTGCCAAGTCGTTGAACGTGCCCTTTATGGTCTCGTCATTGCTTGGTGGTACCGGCTTGCTTATTGTTGTGAGTGTGACGCTGGATCTTGTACAGCGCATCGAGGCAAACTTGACGATGCGAAATTATGACGGTTTTCTCGGTCCTGAGGGGCCGATTAAGGGTGCGCGTTCTTAATAGGATTTTAGCGACAATCGTCGCAGGTTGGGCCATACCTCGACGATTGCCTAGCATGACTTGCGACCAGTAATGCCATGAAAGAGCGACGACCAGAAAGTCTGATGCAGAATAACGGCATCATATTAAAAAGTGCCCGCGAGATTGAGTTAATTAGAGCAGCGGGAAAGGTGGTTCATACGGTTTTGACGATGATGCGAGAGCATGTCAGACCAGGTGTGACAACCGCATCGCTGAACGAATTGGCTGAGACGTACATTGCTGAGGCCGGTGGAGAAGCACTATTTAAGGGTGTAGAAAACCCGCAAGCTGGCTTTCCGTTTCCTGCGGCATTATGCACCAGTGTAAACGAAGAGTTGGTCCATGGTATTCCCAACGACAGGCCGCTGAAAGATGGCGACATTGTGGGTATTGACTGTGGCGTGAAATTAGCTGGATATTGCGGAGATTCAGCTTCGACGTTTTCAGTCGGCACCATCGACCCGGAAGTTGACCGCTTGATGAAAGTGACTCAGCAGGCGCTGATGAAGGCTATTGAAGGTATTAGGCCTGGTCGTATGTGGAGCGAAGTGGCCCTTGAGATTCAGTCCTATGTAGAGGGCGAGGGTTTCTCCGTTGTGAGAGAGTTTGTGGGGCATGGCATTGGTCGGGATCTACATGAAGAACCAAAGGTGCCCAATTATTGGGATAAACGCCAAAAACAGCCGGATTTTGAGTTGCAGGAAAATATGGTCCTGGCCATCGAACCGATGGTCAATATGGGGTCAGCTGCGGTAGAATTTGGTGATAAGGATCGGTGGGTTGTCGTGACTCGCGATCGAAAGTTTTGTGCCCATTTTGAGCACACGATGGCTGTGACTAAGTCGGGGGCGGACCTATTAACAGATGGTCGTTGATCGTTGACGTCACAGCCGATGTAAGCGAGGGAATGAAATCATGAAAGTTCGTGCGAGCGTTCGCAGAATTTGCGAAAACTGTAAAATTATCAAACGCAAAGGCGTGGTGCGTGTGGTGTGCACAAATCCCCGTCATAAGCAGCGACAAGGTTAGAGGGAGCGGATTATGCCACGTATTGCCGGTGTTGATATCCCTGCGAACAAGCGCATTGAGTTTTCACTGCGATATATTCACGGCGTGGGGCCTAAAGTCGCGTTGGACATACTCAAAGAAGCTCAGATTGAGGTCGGTACATCGGCCAAAGATTTGACTGATGAGCAGGTCACACAAATTGCAGGTGTCATCGATCGTAGTATTCAAGTGGAAGGCCAGCTAAGGCGGGCGGTTCAACAAAACATTGCTAGGCTCCGAGACATCAAGTGTTATCGTGGTTCGAGGCATCGTACTCATTTGCCTGTTCGTGGGCAGCGTACCCGTACTAATGCACGGACGCGTAAGGGACCAAAGAAGACTGTAGCTGGTAAGAAGAGCGTCAAGGAATTGCGCTAATCGATGAAGGAGTGATTCTATGGCGAAGCGATCGGGCGGAAAACGGAAAGTTCGGCGAAATGTAGCCAGGGGCATTGTCCATATCAAAGCCTCGTTCAACAATACGCTGGTGACCATTACAGATGTTAATGGCGAGGTGGTTTGTCGCGCTTCCGCCGGCACCGTCGGTTTTAAGGGTACACGAAAAAGTACGCCTTTTGCTGCTCAGCGTGCGACGGAACAAGCCGCTCACGCAGCGAGAAAATATGGTATGCAGGAAGTTGAAGTCCGTGTGAAAGGCCCAGGCGGCGGTCGCGATTCTGCCATCACAGCCTTGCAGGGTGCGGGACTTCGCATTCATTCGATTGAAGATGTGACACCGTTACCGCATAACGGATGTCGCCCGGCCAAACGCCGGCGTGTGTAACGTTTTTCTGTGTAGTCGGCAATGACGATTCTACGTTGAAGTGTTGGATGGAAGATCATAGCTAGGATTGTTTAGGCGTTAGACATGGGTAGATATATTGGACCGGTATGCAGACTTTGTCGCCGTGAGGGCATCAAGCTGATGCTTAAAGGCGCACGCTGCGAAACTGCAAAGTGCGCCATGGAAAAGCAATGGCGGGCAAAACCGCCGGGGATGCACGGTTGGCGGCGACGCAAAGGTAAAGATTACGTCGTGCGTCTGCGTGAAAAACAAAAGGTCAAACGTTATTATGGCGTGCTGGAACGCCAGTTCATGATCTATTTCCGCACGGCTGAACGTAGTAAAGGCAACACCGGTGAGGCGCTTCTGTCATTGTTAGAACGCCGATTTGATAACGTCGTATGGAAGCTCGGCTTTGCACCTTCGCATCGCGCGGCGCGAGCGGCTATTGCTCACGGTCACTTTTATGTGAACGGTCGGCGACTCAATCGTCCGAGTTATCTCGTTCGACAGGGAGACACCATTGGTGTCAAGCCGGCGGATCGTAGCAAGAATATGGTGCAAGCCAATGTGGGAGATGGTGTACCTACTTTGCAATCATGGTTGTCGCTCGATACGAAAACGTTGGAAGGTAATATTACAGCGATGCCTACCAGGGAAGATGTGCAAATTCCGGTAGAAGAGCAGCTGATCATCGAAATGTGTAGTCGGTAGTAACCGACTGGTTAATATTCAACTGGCGAGCTTAGTGCTCGTTGGTCTAGTCCCGCATAGTCGGGTGGAGGTCATCCCAATGCGTATTCGCTGGCGAGGATTAGAGTTGCCGGGCCGTATTCGTCGCGACGAAGCGGTGAGCAACGAATCGTACGCGCGTTGTACCATTGAACCGTTTGAGCAGGGTTATGGAACTACGATTGGCAACTCGCTACGCCGCGTGTTGCTATCGAGCTTGGAAGGCTCTGCGATTACATCTGTCAAAATTGATGGTGTTGCTCATGAATTCGCCTCAATGGACGGTATCATCGAGGATGTCGTAGACATCATTCTCAACGTCAAAGGTATTACCGTTAAATACGATGGTGAAGAAACGAAAACCATCACCGTTGAGCGCACGAAAGCTGGTCAAGTCAAAGCCGGTGACATTGTCACTGACCCGGCAGTGACCATCATGAATCCAGATCATGTGATTGCAACGCTGTCAACGGACGTGCCTTTCCGTGCCGAATTTACCGTACAGGCCGGGCGGGGGTATGCGACCTCTAAGGACAATCGCACACCTGAGCAAGAGGTAGGTGTGATTCCTGTAGACGCCGTTTATTCGCCGATTCTTCGTGTACGTTATCGCACTGAGGATATTCGCGTTGGCCAGCGTACTAATTACGATCGCTTGATTTTAGAAGTTTGGACGGACGGTTCGATTCTTCCTGAAGATGCCTTAGTTGAAGCGGCGATGATTTTACGCAAGCATCTCAATCCTATAGTCATGTATCAAGAGTATGGCGATGAGATGGTTGACATGCCGGATTTGGGTGAGGACTTATCGATGGGGACAAGAGATAAGTCGCTAGACGATTTGCTGGATCGACCGGTATCTTCACTCAGTCTTTCAGTTCGTTCAGGAAACTGCCTGGAAGCCGCCCGAATCACCACGCTTCGACAGTTGGTTCAGCTTACGGAAGGTGACTTAAATCGATTGCGCAGTTTTGGTAAAACATCTTTGCAGGAAGTTCAACGGGAGCTTGCTCAATTAGGTTTGCAGTTAGGTCTTATTCCTAAAGATCCTCCTGTGGGTGGGCCTACGACAGTTTCGGGTGTTGGGTCGTTGCCGGAGCCACCGGCGCCGCCTAGTTCACCGAACGACGCTGCGTCCGGCCCGATGGCGGCATTTACAATGAATGATTAGGGAAGAATGGCTTTATCTTAGGCGTTACGTCCTGTCAGATATGTGAGAGGCTTTTTGTATCATGCGACATCGTATTCACTTTCGAAAACTTAATCGAACCTCTGAGCACCGAAAGGCGATGCTCCGCAACATGGCACAGAGTCTCATTGAGCATGGGCAAATCACGACGACGTTAGCCAAGGCTAAGACGTTACAACCATACTTTGAACAATTGTTAACCTCTGCCATCAAAGTACGCAAGATGTCGGCGGCTTCGGACGAGGCAGGCGCACTGCGCATGAGGCGTAAGGTTCACAAGGTTTTAAGTGACCGGAGTATGATTCCGGCTGAGCATCGGCTCGACTATGCTGCCATGTCCGACGCGCAGCGCTCGAAATCGTTACGTATGGTTAGTGGTCGCCGATACCGAACTGGTGAGCCTAAAGGTCGACTAGTATTTACGGGTGAATCCATTACACGTCGTTTGATTGAGACCATCGCACCTAAGTATGAATCTCGCCCTGGTGGCTATACCCGCATTATCCGTCTGTCCAAGCACCGTATTGGTGATGCCACACAGCTAGCCATCGTGCAGCTTATCGGCGAAGAGGAAGCACCGACGTCTTTGACTAAGCCCGCAAAATCCGCCCGAAGTCGCCGTTGTGATGCCCGTTATGCCGCCGCCATCACGGCAGCTAAGAGTTGGGGTAAATCAGCCCCCAAAAAGCCGTCGCCGGCTTCTGAAGATGCCGCCGAAGAAGCTTAATGGCCTATGAGTATTCCGTTATAGTGGTCACCTGATCGTGTTTCGTGTTTATATCAGTCTTCATTAGATAAACGCAATTCGTATGTCTGCGCAACAGACCGATTGTATTTTCTGCAAAATTATTCAGCACCAAATCCCCGCTACGATTATTTTCGACGACTCCCACGCTATCGCTTTTCTCGACGTGAATCCACTCGCTTCGGGGCATATACTCGTGGTTCCTAAAGATCACGTTGAACAGTTGATCGACCTACCCGACATCATAGCTGCCAGCATCGGCAGTGTATTACCCAAGTTAGGTCGGGCCTTGGTGCAAGTTACCGGCGCAAGTGGTTTTAATGTCCTACAAAACAATGGTGAAGTGGCAGGTCAGGTTGTACCCCATGTTCACTTTCATTTAATCCCCCGTAGCACTGACGACAGTTTGGGGTATCGCTGGAATGCCGGTACGTACAATGACGACCAAATGGATCAGTTGTGCGTTGCTTATCAGCAAGCCCTTTTGTAACTCGCGCGGGCTGTGAAGCTTGCGTAGGTTTCACCCCCCAACAACTTGGACGATGATCCGTCGGTCTCGCTTGCGCGTATCAAAATCAATGAGGACGATCTGTTGCCAAGTGCCAAGCTGGAGTTCTGCGTTAATGAGCGGTATGGTAATGCTTGGGCCTAACAGCGAAGCACGGACATGCGAATGACCATTATCATCATGCCAGGTTTCTTCGTGAAGATAATCTCCGTTTTCGGGTGCTATACCCTCGAACGCATGTTGCAAATCATGCGTGGCTAAGCCGGGTTCAAACTCCGTCGTCGTGATGCCCGCAGTTGAGCCTATTACTGAGACGGTAACGATGCCGTTTCGTATCGCACCTGACTGTATGCATGTATTCACCTGCTCGGTGATGTTGAGCACGTGATTATTCCCGTGTGTATTAATCTCAAACTTGTGTGGTTCGACAGTCATTGTCTTACAGTGTACCTAATACGAGAGAGTCGCATCGATGGGGCAGTCTACCCAAAAGCGCGCGAGTTATTGTTATAGCTCGTTTGTTTATTGTACATCGTATTTTGAGTCAATCTATCGGATATAAAACCATATTCATCCGTTTTATAACCTTAGCATTGGCGCTATAGGATAAGTGTGATTAGACCAAGGCTGACCGCTCCCAAAGCTACGGTGGCCAACAGACCGGCTTGGATGGTTCGACTGCCGACGCTGACAAGGTGACGCAAGCACACTTCGAATCCTATCGCTGCCATAGCTAAGGTAAGCAGCGCTTTACCGATTTCTGATAAAATATGTTGAACAGAAATGTCCAACCCATATTCTTGAGGGATCAGAGAACTACCGGGTTCAAAATGAAGCGAGGGCAACAAACCCAGCGTATTCAGTATAGCCAGCAGTACAAAACCCCACACGAACCACGGTACGAGTCGCGTATATCGCACCGTGAATGCTTTGTCCGAGGTGTTGGCTGATTGGTGGTGCTTGGCATAAATGATAGCCAGTACGAATACCAATGGTGCGAGCATCGTGACGCGCATGAGTTTGACTAGCGTAGCCAGCGTTCCCGCTTCAGAACTAAAAGCAAACCCCGCAGCGACAACCTGAGGTACGGCGTGAATCGATGTGCCGGACCAGACTCCGAATGCTTGATCGCTGATACCCAGCGCAGTGCCAATCAAGGGCCAAACGAGCATGGCTAAGAGTCCAAATAAATTGATCGCACCAATCGAGAGCACGAGGTCGTCTTCCTCGGCTTCGATGAGCGGAGCGACCGCCACGATCGCACTATTTCCACAGATACCAGTTCCCGTTCCTAGCAATAGGGCAGTCTTCCAATTAAGTTTCAATAATCGACCAATATAAAAGGCCGCCCCCATGGCAAACAGGATACAAAGCACGGTTACGATAAACACGGGAAATCCGATCGACGCGATGTTATATAAATTGAGTTTGGCCCCGGTGAACACGATGGCGAACGGAATAATTTTTTTAATGATATGTTTGCAGCCAACTTTAACCGAATCCGGCAGGGCCAGCACATTGCGAAAGAGCAACCCCACCAGGATGGCGATAATCGTCGCGCTAATGGGATGACGCAATCCACCTTCGCTTTCGATGGAGAATGGGGCTAGTGGAAGTCGATGGATTAGATAGCTAAGTACCATGACCGCTGCAGCCAGCACATAGCCTGGCGCTAGGTGCGACAGGGATGGGGCCGCAGGAACCGCAACAGCGGGCGCTGCGACCACTGGTTCATAGACGCCCTCCATGGAACCCAACGATAAGAAAGCATCGGCACTGAGAGATTCGGCAAAGGCTGTACTCGGCACGGCACTGCCACCAGCTGGCGGAACGGAGGCCTCAGGGGCCTGGGATGTCATGGTTAGATACCACTTCCAAAAGCGTGTTGAAGCACTTCCGGTCGGAACTCACCGATGACTGCGTTGTTGAGTGAATAAGTATCCATCTTAAGAAGGGGTGGTGAGTAAATATGTAGTGTGATCAAATCTTGGCCGTCTAGCTGAAGGTTGGATACTTGATGAATGTCAGTATCTTGAGATGCGCTAACCTCACCAACGCCGCGATCGAAAGATGATACCGCTTTGACCTGCCCACAAGGTGTTGACTCAAAAATAGTTTCAGTAGCTATGCCCTGCAATACCCGCAAGCCGCAAGTCGACTTTGCATGATTATGAATGGGGCTACGCTGACCGCTACGCCAACATAAAATCAGTGCGTGATAGTGCTGCCCCTCGAACATCAGATTACGCAGGTATCGATCATCACTGAAGCGGACGTATTCTCGTACATCTTCCGGCGATATGTCTAACGCATCTAATGCTGATTGTAGTGATGCGACCGTCGCCCGCGTCGTGAGGCCGTCGAGGTAGCCCATCAGCGACCGTAAGCTGGAATTGACCATCCGTGTTGTCATGGTGTCGACCCTTAGCGCACTCCATTACGCCACCATACCGAGCGCTGGTATTTGGTAACTATAGTAGTTTTTTATCGACAAGCCTTCTCTTGTCATGACAAGGCTTGCTTCATCAGCATTACGCCGTGGGGATTTTATTTTGTCAAGTCGTACCGGGAATAGCGTTATTCTAAGGAAGGGCTACATTATTGCGAATAGTGGGTGCATGAATAAAGAAACAAGGAGATGCCTATCGTCCGATAACCTCGATAATTTTCGGCAGGATGTCTCGCATAACCATATAATATGAAGATAACAAAGTTAAACACGGCATGAATATACCACATTACCGGGTTAACTGATGCTGGCGATTGTCTGATGGATGCATTCGGCGCGGTCCAATAAAAGTAAACCGTGGTACCGATAACTCAGATGCAGGCATTCCACGCCGATAGGGAAGATAGGACGATACTAATAGGTATATGGGTGTATCGAGTAGGTTACTTCTGCGTAGCGTCGTGTCTAGGTCTAAGGGTATGGCGTCACTCACCAGATGGGAGAATACGCATGGCTGGTAAACAGCGCATTATGATGATTTCTACGCATGGTTATGTGAGTGCGACGCCACAGCTTGGCATGCCGGATACCGGTGGCCAGGTTGTATATGTGCTCGAGTTGAGTCGTTGCCTTGGCCGACTTGGTTACCATGTAGATATATTAACTCGCCAGTTCGAAGGACAGCAGGCCCAGGAACGTCTTGATAACCATGTGAGGGTGCTACGGTTCCCTTGTGGTGGTGACGATTTTATTCCTAAAGAGACGCTGAGTGAACATATCCCAGAGTGGGTGAAGAACGTCATGAACTTCGTCCGCGAAGGGGATGTATGTTATCGTTATATCAATAGTCACTATTGGGATGCCGGCCTAGCTGGTCAAATGCTGGCCCATCAACTTGACATTCCACACATTCATACGCCGCATTCGATCGGATCATGGAAACGTGACAATATGGATGGGCGGTCTGAAGACCTTGAGCGAAAGTACAACTTTCAGCAGCGGATTCGTGAGGAAAAAAATGTCTATGATGCGTGCCATAGGCTAGTAGCTACGACTCCGCAACAGAGGGATATTTTACGCGATAACGAATATGAGGTACCTCATGAAAAAATAGTGGTTGTGCCTCCTGGTTATGATGATACGCGGTTTTTTCCCATCTCGGACGCATCACGCGACGCATTAAAACTGGAACTTGGTTTGAAAGGTCGTGTGGTTCTGGCACTGGGGCGTATGGCTCACAATAAAGGATATGACCTGCTGATTCGGGCGATGCCTCATGTCTTAAAACGGGTTGATGACGCCACACTTTTCTTAGCTATTGGTTCCACACATCCCACTAAACGTGAGAAAGAGCAGATAGCTGAATTGAAGGCATTAGCGATCGAGCTTGGTATTGGTGATTGCGTTCGTTTTGAGAACTACATTTCTGATGCAGAGCTTCCCGATTATTATCGCGTGGCTGATATATTCGCACTAAGTAGTCGTTACGAACCTTTTGGCATGACGGCTGTTGAAGCGATGGCTTGTGGGACACCCACTATCGTAACGACGGAAGGCGGGCTTTGGGAGGAAGTTGTCTGGGGATTAGAAGCGGTTTATGCGAATCCGTTCGATACTGAAGCGTATGGTCATGCGATGGCTGCTGTACTTTCGCATGACCGTATTTCATCGCAGTTGTCCGAATTCGGTTCTCAAAAAGCCAGAGCGCGTTTTACGTGGATGGGGATCGCACAACAATTTGTTGGGATCCTTCAGGGATTTGATGCTCCCGTTAACGATTTATCATCTAGGCGAGGTATAGAAATAGGACTGAAATTGAACGAAGCTTTGTTGTCCGCGACGTAGATAGTATGAAGCTAGGCAACGAGGAGGGCATCCGACGGTTTGGCACACTTATCGCGTATTATCATACATCACTAAAGCTCCATTATGCTTCGGGACATAGTTTTAGTTCGCGTATCCAATGGATCCAAAGACACGCCCTGCCTGACCACGATGGGCTGACTTCTGGTGGGATAACGAGATTCGACATGACCCATCCCAAGGTATGAACTGACCATAGCGTGAGCACGCATTGCACGCTTTATCAATCTGATTGCTGGCATGAGGCCTTGTGATTAATCCAGGGCTAATCCATCACCCGGCAGTTTGTCCATCACATATGTAATCATGACAATCGCAGCCTTTTCGCGCTAACGTAATGTATAGAGCTAATTGCGATCTGGATGTAGTACCCGAGGGTGTCAACAAAGGTGCTGCTGCGCTACACTTTGTTAAGAACTGGAAATATCCCAGGTAAAGATCGTAGTTTGTGGGGATTATGGCAACGATCTTCCGATGTTTCAATTAGGGTTTCGTGGAATCACTGGCTAATGGAAGCAGTACATTAAATGCATTTGATCGATGAAGCATTCTTGAAGGCGAAAGAGGTTCTTCGTCTCAACATCACTGATCTGGGTTACACCGCGTGTAGCCAGCAGCACGATGATGATCCACATAGCAATTATCGTAGCGTGTGGGCGAGAGATGCGGCCATGACAGCCATGTGGGTATTGCCGTTGGAAGATGCGGAGTTTACAGGGTGCGCTAAACGTTCTCTTGAAACGATTCTTAAAGCACAGACGCGCGATGGCCACTTGCCCAACTATGTTGAGATCGAAACTCGCCATCCTGAATACGGCGGCGTTGGTAACATTGCAGGTATAGATGGAGCACTTTGGGTTTTGATCGCATCGTGGAACTATGTGAAGGCGACCGGCGATGTCGCCTTTGCGAAAAAGCACTTTGCCAAGCTACATCGAACGATGAAATGGCTGCGGGCGCACGATTCGAATAACTGCGGACTACTGGAAATACCTGAAGCGTCCGACTGGACGGACCTTTTCCCTCGATCATACAACGTACTTTATGATGAGGTGCTTTGGTATCGCGCGAATATTGACTTTATTGAACTGCGCAAGCTCAACGGCAAACCGGTGGATCGTTACATCAATCGAGCGTCTCGGATTCGTCAACTGATTAATGACCAGTTTTGGCCCAGGCCTGAGACCCCACAAGATCAACGTAATTCTTTTGCCAGTACGCAATTCGCGCTGGGGCGTACGCGATATCTTATTGCGCAGATCACGCCATTTGGCTTCAGTTGGCGCTGTGATGTGTTCGCGAATATTATCGCCTCGCTGTATGGTGTTTTAGATGAAGAACGGTCCGAAAAAGTCTGGCGTTTTTTACGTCAGATTGGGATTGACGATCCATATCCTGTTCGCGTGCTGTATCCTGCGATCAGACCGGGCGATCCTGATTGGAGAGATTATTTTCTGGTCAACCTGCAAAACTTACCAGGCCACTATCACAATGGTGGAATTTGGCCTTTCGTAGGCGGTTTGTGGGTGCGTTTCCTTGATAGGATTGGTAAACATGTACACGCCCAGGAAGCGCTGCATAGCTTAGCTGAACTCTGTCGTTCCGGTATTGATCAGGATTGGGAATTTACGGAATGGGCGCATGGTGTCAGCGGTAAGCCTATGGGCAAAGCTTACCAAACTTGGAGTGCGGCATCGTATGTAGCGGCCTATCTTCGCGTGCAGGGGGATAAATCTATCGAGGTGGCCTCCGGCGCGCCGGAGGAAATCAAGCAACAGGAAGAATGCGGCCTGCCGGAGGCCGTGGCTGATAGTCGTGTCGATCTCGATCGAGAGACGGCTGAATAACAATTTATGACTGAGTTGTTACTATGCGATTTCATGATGTTGTTGCAGCGTTTCGAATTCTGAAGTCAATGACGGCATGGCGCCTGTCTTAGAAGCAACCAACGAACCAACATCGTTGGCAAACGCTGCGATCTTTTCCAAAGGCTTACTTTTTAACAGTCCGTAAATTAAGGCAGCAGTAAAGGCATCTCCTGCACCTACTGCGTCGGCGACGTTGATAGCCTTGCCTGGTATGTCCACCGAAGTATGCTTGTTAGCCGCGAAACAGCCCTGTTCTGCTTTGGTGATGAACACATAATTTGCGTTGAATTCTCGTATCAGATGTGTGGCGAATGATGAGAGGCTGGTCAACGGCCAATTCAGTAGCTCACACATCGTCACGACTTCTTCAGCGTTAAGTTTGACGATATCGGCGAAGGATAATGATTGGGTTATCCAATCTACGTGTAGCCAAGGCGGTCGTAGGTTAACGTCATATACGATCATGGCTTGTGATGCAGCTTGAATGGCCTGATGAATGGCAGCTCTTGATATGACATGACGCTGTGCTAATGTCCCGAAACATAGTGCGTCAGCCTTCTTTAACCACGTGTGCCAATGGTCTTCAAATTGAATGTAGTCCCACGCGGCGTTTTCATGAATGGTATAGGTGGGGTGATCCGCATCTGAGGTGTCTACTGTGACGATCCCAGTAGGGTGATGTGGGTCGCGTTGGATGAATGTTGTATCTAAGCCATTTGATCGGATAGCATCAAGAAGATCGTCGCCTATGGTATCTTTACCGACACTGGATATAGCAAAACTTTCAAGTCCAAGTTGATTGGCATGATAGGCCACGTTGGATGGAGCGCCACCTGGTCTTCGCTCACTGCCAAAACAGTCCCAAAGTAATTCACCTATGCCTATAATGAGTTGTTTACTTGTATACATCGCGACATGTTGTGTATTCGAGGACAGCCCTCATATCACTCGAAGTGCTCTTTTTAGGAATAAATGTAGTGCGAAAATATGTCTGACGATCTCGCAACTCGCAGCCATATAAAACTGGGCAAGGCGGGAGTCGAACCCGCACGTCCCTTTCAGGACAGGGGATTTTAAGTCCCCGGCGTCTGCCATTCCGCCACTTGCCCTCCAGAGCTAACGCTATTGTTTGAGCTTATATGCAAGATTTTGCAAATGGACAAGTATGTGGGAATAAATCGTCTTGCAACGTCCTCCCTGATTCTCTACACTTCAGAGTCAAGTGGCTGAGTTTGCCTAATGGAACGTATCCTGGAAAGCCACAGGGGCGTTTGAAACGTCTCATCTTATCATCGTTGGCAGCGCTAGAGCACTTACGGGTCGGGTAAGGCATATGCTGTTGTGCCCGACCGGTTGTTTGTTGGATAATGATTGGTCGAGCAGATTTTGGAGCCAAGTCATGGGTGCACGAGTAGTGAAGATGGCCGAAGTTGACAGTATTATCAAAGCGATGCTCACGCTTTCGCGCGCGACGGAGCGTGTGCTCGAGTCGAGTTCCGTAGCCACGGTTTCCGGTGGGCCTCTGGGTGGATCTAAAATCCAGGTACTAAGACTATTGACCAAACAAGGTGACCAGACGCCTAGCCAGATGGCACGGTTTTTGGGGGTGACCAAACCGGCGGTGAGTCAAATTATTTCGGCTATGCATAGATCTAAGTTAGTGTCGAGAAAATCGATTTCTACCGATCGTCGAGAGGTTTATATTGGTTTGACAAAACGAGGGAAATCAGCGTTTCAGTCCATCGTCCGCGAGCAGCGTCATTTGGTGCGAACCGCATTGAAGCACGCTTCGACTGTTGATGCCAAAAAATGGGTATCTGCCATGCAATCAATAAGTACAGCTATCTCTCGCGCTGATAAAACCTTTGAAGATTATTGCTTACAGTGTGGGGCGCACGCGGATGGTACATGTGTGCTTCAAGGCGGTGATGCGGATTGTCTGTTTTTGAAACATGAGAAAAAAATGAGATCCTCCACATCGAGTAGAGGAAAGTGAACAAAGTTCTCTCCATGTCAAATGGTACACAAACATAAGTTGTACACCTTGTTTAAGATTCTAGTGTTCGCAAACGACACGTTGATGCGTACCCGAGAAAGACCTTAACCATGGCATGTGTAATAGTGTACATATTATGTTAAGTAGCTAAATATAATTGACGTACCTGCGTAGTGTCGTATACTTCACTACGAGGTGGCTGATGTTGGTGCATATCTCCAATTCGAGCAGAGGTAAAAGCTTTTATTGTTGCTGGGTGTTTCGTGTGCGTACGTTTTCTTGTTGTCTAGTGATGCATGGTCGGCGCTTAGTGGTTGACGCAGGTTTTCGTCTGCTGGGGAATTAGTCATGAGTACAAACGAGTTGACATCTTTTAATCAAAGTGAGATCACCGCCTATTCAGACATCGATCAACCAGGATGCTATTTACTCATTGATTCGGGGTTGTTGATGCGAGTCCCAGTGGACGGCATCGTTGCAGGTCGAAGCCCTTGTATTTCTATATCGTCGAAGGTGCCTATTTGTGTGGTGAGATTAAGTGGAAATCCGTGGTTGACTATCAGCGAGGCGAGAAAGTTGGCTGCGAATTTAGATTTATCAATCAATTTCTAAAGATCGCAAGCACCACCACGTTTGTGGTATGCATGAGATGCTGTGATTGTGCAAGGAAAGGGGCGAGGTAATGATTGATTCTAGATAACGATTCGATCAAAGTGGAGAACGGCTGTGACCACTGAGGAGATTTATCATGACAACGATAACTGAGACGCAAAAATTGCAGAGTTCCGTACGAACTCGGCGCGTTCCATTCTCTGAATTACATGAGCCAGGCTGCTACATTAGTAACAGCACTGGTAATTTGTTTCGTGTGCCTGAAGATGCACTCGCCGCCAATCGCAGTCCGTTGATTGAGATTGTATCCAATACGGGTACGATGATGACACGTGTAAGTGAAGATCCATGGATCCCCATCAGCAAGGCACGCCAACTCGCTGCTGATGCGGACCTAGCCATCAACTTCTAATGACGACGGTTGCAGCGATGGCTGAAATAGGATCCTACGGCTTGGAGCGATCCGGTGGGTCTTTGAGTTTCGGTGTCGCTGCACCGTGCGTGTTTAGATATTAGGTTTGTTTATGAATCATGACTGCTCGTTCCTGCTTTGGTTTTGTTATCCGACTGAAACTTTACCTTCGCCCCTTGGCCATGATCGTGTAGTTATCCGCTACTAGTGCGATTTCAGTGACAATTCACAACAACGATTTTATACGATATTAGTAGCGAAACGCGGAGCCACGTATGCCGCGAGATGCATCTGCATTTGATCTCGGCTTGCTGCTGTATGCCACGCCTGAGTTATGTCTTTCCTACGACGCGCCGTCACATGATTAGTGACAAAGTACGGCACGTCATCGCGCTAGTTCGCGTCATAGGTGACATGTAATAGCAGTATAATAGTTTACGACTTCAAGGCCGGCTTTTTTGTGTAAGACTAGTCTACGTGCATACCCCATGCAAAAAGGTGAAAATCATGCTTCGAAAATATCGTGACTTGTAAGTGAGAATTTACGATCTTAGGTTGTAAGCGACTTGTCTGAAAAACATCATGAAAAAATATAGTCCGATTGATTCACGATAGGGAGCCAGTCCTATAATTGATGAGGAAAGGGCAACACCTGATAGTATAACAGGCATGATTGATAAGCGGGACCGACACAAACAAAACGATTTGCATAATTGTTAGATTCTAACATGACGACGAAGACATCCTATTTTAACCTTACCGTTGGGGGATGTCACTCGTTGGTGCTATTCCTTGATGAGGTCCGGCCAAAAGCATTCAAGCCCGTTGAGGCTATTCGGTTACACACACTAGCTAGACTTACCGTCGGACGGAATACGACTCGGCTTTAGCATACCTAATGAAAGGGAGCCGCCGTGATTACAAACTTATCAAGCATGTTTATCAAATTGTTTCGTCGAGCACTATGCTATTTTGTTGCTGGTTGCTTGTTATTTTCCGGGGCGTGTAATTCAGCACCTCAAATAACCGCCAATGGAACAGGTCAGATTACAGATGATACTAGCGATACCAATCCTGATTCAACCCTTGGTAGCAACACGGATATTATTGGTGCGGCGGATGCCGGGTCGGATGACGAAGATTTGTCGCTAGTGGCGAAGATGGATGATTCCATGGTCGGTCTTTGGCAAATAGAAGTGGCGTCAAAGCGACGCAGTTCGCTGAGTGATTTCCGATATGAATGGGATTTTGGATCTGGTGAAATTTTTTATGGGGCGACGCAACGTCGCGTATTTTCCAGTGCAGGCATGTATACCATTGTCGTAAGGGTGTTTGATGGTTTCAACAATGTTGTTGCCACGCTGTCTTTGGAGGTTGATGTGACTGCACCGGGTGAACCGCCGGAGGCGGATGCCGGACCCAATCAAGTTGTACTCGAAGGTGAAATTGTATTACTCGATGGTTCAAATAGTAGTGACCCCGCTAACGCGCCATTGCTTTTTCATTGGACGCAGATAGGTGGGCCGCCTGTCACATTGGCTAACGCTGATGGTACGGTTGCGAGTTTTGTTGCACCTCAGGTTGATAAAGACGAGACGATACAATTCAAACTTTCGGTAAGCAACGGAGTCAGTTTGGTTGAAGATATTGTCTTCGTTGACACGCTCAATCAGCTTGATACTGCTTCGAATAGTCTAGTTGTATTGGCCGGCGATGATCAAACGGTGGCTATTGGAGATACAGTGACGCTGGACGGAAGTCAAAGTAATAGTAGTACGGGAGGATCAATGTCTTTTCAATGGTCGCAGGTTTCCGGTACGTCGGTGTCATTAACGGATGCTACGAAAAATATAGCAACTTTTGTTGCGCCGAACGTGACGACGACTGACCTACTTACTTTTAAGCTTGTTGCTTCAGATGGAAGTCAGATAGCACAGGATTTAGTGAACGTGACGGTTGAAGCCGGTGTCATTGATAACTGTCCATCTGATGCCAACAAAACCGATCCGGGGCAGTGCGGTTGTGGTGTGCCTGATGTGGATTCGGACGGTGACGGTGTGCTTGATTGTAACGATCTATGCCCTGACGATCCTGGTAAGAGCGATCCGGGGACATGTGGATGTGGTGTGTCGGATGCTGATTTGAATAATGACGGCGTGCCGGATTGTGTAGATGCATGTCCTAATGATCCGAATAAGAGCAGTCCCGGGCAATGTGGGTGCGGTGTAGCGGATACTGATACCGATAGCGATGGCACGCCGGACTGTAACGATGCCTGTCCTACGGATTCTAATAAAGTTGTAGCCGGTCAGTGTGGCTGTGGTGTATTGGATGTCGATACTGATGGCGATGGAACATTTGATTGTGATGATCTGTGCCCGGCGGATGCCAATAAAACGGCTCCGGGTATCTGTGGCTGTGGTGCAACCGATGTGGATAGTGATGGAGACGGTGCGCCTGACTGTAACGATCAGTGTCCCAACGATGCCAATAAGACACTTCCCGGCATATGTGGTTGCGGCAACGTAGACACAGATGTCAATGGCGACGGTGTTTGTGATTCTCAACCACCAACGGTGAGCAACCAAACGGCAACGACGAACCAGGACATCGCAACTACATTGACGCTCAACGGTAGCGACCCGGAAGGAGATGATCTGACATTTAGAATGATCACCGGACCTACCCAGGGATCGCTTGGTTCCTTTAACAACAGTGCGATCAGTAGTGCGACAGTGGTTTATACTCCGTCGGCTGGTTTTTCCGGTACGGATACATTTAGCTTTGTGGCTAACGATGGAACGTCGGATTCCAACACTGCGATCGTAACCATCACGGTTAATAGCGCTTCGCAAAACTTGACCTTAAACTTCTCTACTTATTTGGGTGGAAGTGGCGAAGATACGATTAGAGATGTTTTCGTTGATGATGCAGGCTTTATTTATCTCACTGGCGGCACGGCATCGTCGAATTTTCCGACGACTGCCGGTGCCTATGACCGAACGCTGAATACTTCCGGTTCTCCGATCCATGATGTTTTCGTGACCAAGCTTTCGCCAAGCGGTAACATCGTTTGGTCCACGTTACTTGGCGGACCTAACTACGACCGTGCCTATTCCATCGAGGTCGATCAAGCTGGTTTCGTGTATGTTGGCGGTCGGGCGGGTGCAGGATTTCCGACGACAAGTGGCGTTTTGCAGCCCAATTTTGCCGGCGATGTTAATCCGAATTCGCGTTATGGTAGGCAGGATGGATTTGTAGCTAAAATCTCGCCTGATGGCTCTCGTCTTGTCTGGGCTACCTATTTTGGCGACGATGATCGTTCATTTATTCGGGATTTTGACATTGATAGCCAGGGTTCTGTGTATCTCGTATTGACGGATGGTGCTCGGACGAATCCACATGTTACGGCTGGTGCGTTCCAGACAAGTCCCGGCGGTTCCAAAGATGGTGTGATTGCGAAGCTGTCTACCGATGCCTCGCAGGTCATCTGGGCTAGTTACTTAGGTGGTTCCGGTAGTGACGTGGGTACGCCGAGCCTACGTGTAGATGCCGCTGGGCAGCCTTGTGTTCTAGGCTTTACAAACTCAACCAATATGCCCACGACCAACGGGGCGTACGATCGAACATTTAATGGTGGTCCAGGTGATGTGCACCTGGCCAAGTTTTCCGCTGATGGTTCACAACTGCTCTTCGGTACATTTCTCGGCGGTTCGGCTGGTGAGTTTACCGAGACGCACGGTCTTGCGTTGGATTCATCCGGCAATGCTTATGTCGCGGTGACAACCAAGTCTACGAACTTTCCAACAACCAACGGCGCTTTCCAGCGAACATACGGCGGGACAGGTGGTTCTGGCACTGGTAGCGGTACGAACTATAACGGCGATGCTTTTATTGCCAAAATTTCCGCCGATGGTTCCACTTTGATGGCCGCGACCTATCTTGGCGGGCGCGATGGTGAAGGGCTGGAAGGGGTTTCCGTGTTACCCAATGGTGATGTAGTAGTGAGTGGTGCCACGTTCTCTAGTAACTTCCCTTCTACTTCAGATGCATATCAACAGAATGGAGGGACAAAAGGTGACTTTTTTGTGGCAATGCTAAAAGGCGATTTATCCTCCGTAGTGTATGTGAGTTATCTAGGTGGCAACGATGCTGATTATGGACGAAGTGCTACTACGGATAGCAACGGCTATGTCTATGTTATTGGACATACGAAATCTACAAATTGGCCAAAACTTAATGCACAGCAGCCTTCTTACGGGGGCGGAAAATGGGATGGAGGGGTGGTTAAGTTCGCGTATTAGCATTTTCTTACCATCGCTTGTGAAGATATTTGGTCGACTCCGTTGGAGGGGTCGAGTAACTTGATTCGAGCGGTCGTTTGGATACGATCGCAGCGTGAAATCTGATACTTGGGAGATACTGCGAAGTCATGGCTCGACGCACAGAAACAGGAGTAAGGGATTGACCAACATGAAAGTGAATAAGAAAGCTGTCGTCGTCGCCGCTGTTCCGTATATACTGTTAGGATATCCTTGGTTCTCGGTGTTCCGTGACCCGTGGTTTTACGGCGGCGGCCTGACTGTAGAGCAGCTTCAGCAAGGGCCTGGCTACGCGGTTGCGTTCAGTGTCGCCATCGGTGGAGCCCTCGTGACAGCCTATGTTCTCGCAGTGTTGGTTGCAGCCACCGGAGAGCAGACCGCCGTGCGCGGCGTCAAGCTTGCG
>JAJRWX010000099.1 GCA_024276605.1 Planctomycetota bacterium
CTATGCGGCATTGGCCAACCGATGCGACGTATCTCTGGCACGGCATGTCCGTCTTCGCCATTGACGGATCGAAATTCACGCTGCCTGCTTCTGAGGAGATTCGCGACTACTTCGATCCCGACTCCGGCCTACACAACGTGGGCAAAGGGCACTATCCCCAGACCCTGGTTTCAACGGCCTTCGACGTATTTAGAAGGATACCGGTGGCGCGCACCGTGATGCCCAGCCATGCCTCTGAGCGCAAGGAAGCGGTGGCTATTATGGCGGTCATCGCTCGGACGCTGATGGCTCTTTCGATGGAGCTTGCTGCTGATATGGATATATCGACCGTCACGGAGCTGGCATCCGGCGAAGAAAACGAAGAAGAACCTTCGACCGCCGCACCGGCGTCTTCAACGACATCGCATTGCACAAAGCCCCAGCCCCAGTTTAAGCATGCCATCATGGCTCTGGGCCACGATGTTGCGATGCTGGTAGCCGATGATCCGGTACGGGCCTTGGCGCATTTTACCGAACTGCTGGAGCAGATCGGAAAGGTCAAGTACTACCGTCCCAAGAATCCACGACCGTCAGCACCGCGGGTCACCAAGCGGATAATAAACAAGTGGATCAAAGGAAGGGCGGATAAAATGAACGTGGATTAAGTCAACAGCATTGAGGTTAGGCGCCACCGCACAAGCCCCTAACAATTTCTTGCCCCGAATGCCCTTCAGCCTAGTTCTGAAGGCGTTTGGGGCAAGAAACAAACGCCAGAATGATCGACCAACTGGCTGCTTGGAACCCGCCCCGCGCTGGCTGATCTAACCCGCCCTTTGACAGCCTGCCACTCCCGTATTCCAGGCGTAAACCCTTGTCCCACAACGCCCGTGGAACATACTTACGGAATCGCTGGCCGACAAGACAACCGGGGTTGACAGCCTCGCCGGGCCCGTCTATTATGCAACAACATTGCATAATGGACGCTTATCATGTTCTACGCACGCGAAATGAACGACTGCTGCAAGGCGGCCTCAAGACAGTTCCCAGTGATTTTGGTTACCGGACCGCGGCAAGTCGGCAAGACGACACTTCTTCAACAACTGGCGGGCAACAAGCGTCGCTACGTTACACTTGACGACCCAGCCCTGCGGGCGCTGGCCCAGGCGGATCCGGCCTTGTTCTTGGACCGATATGAACCACCGGTACTAATCGATGAGATCCAGTACGCACCGCAACTCCTGCCGCTGATCAAGATGGCGGTCGATCGGCAGCGAAAACGCGGGCTGTTCTGGTTGACCGGGTCGCAGCAGTTCCACCTGATGAAGGGAGTATCGGAAACGCTGGCCGGCCGCGTTGCCATATTGTCGCTGCTCGGCCTCTCAAACCGTGAGCGACGGCGGCGCGAGTTTCCCCGCGCTCCGTTCCTCCCGACAAAACACCTTATGATGCAGAGGGAGGCATCTGCACCCACCCTGACTCTCAATCGACTGTACGCAGATATCTGGTTGGGATCGTTTCCGGCTCTCGTTACGAAGCAAGTTCGTGATCGCGATCTATTCTACAGCTCGTACTTGCAGACATATCTCCAGCGCGACGTGAAGGATCTGGCGCAGGTCGGCAATGAGGCGAGCTTCCTCCGCTTCCTGAAAGCCTGTGCGGCGCGCACGGGGCAGATGTTGAACCTGACGGACCTAGCCCGCGACGCGGATGTGGCGGTGAACACAGCGAAAAATTGGCTCTCGATTCTCCAGGCCAGTTTCCAAGTGCTGCTGTTGCAGCCTTACCACACGAATGTCACCAAACGTCTAGTGAAGAGACCGAAGCTGTACTTCCTCGATACGGGACTTTGCGCCTATCTCACCGAGTGGTCATCGCCGGAGACGCTCGAAGCAGGGGCGATGAGCGGTGCCATCCTGGAGACGTATGTTGTTGCCGAGGTACTGAAGAGCTGGTGGAACCGGGGAAAGCAACCGTCGATCTACTACTACCGCGACAAGGACGGCAAGGAGATCGACCTGCTGCTGGTTCAGGACCAGGCCATCTACCCCGTGGAGATCAAGAAGTCTGCCAGTCCCCGACGGGAGTGGACGCAGCCGTTTTCGACGCTCGATCGGCTCAAGCCGGAGAGATCCGAGGGTGGTATCGTATGCCTGTGCCGCGAACGGCTTCCGCTTACGGACAAGGTCACAGCCATCCCGGTGGGCTTGTTGTGAGGCGCCGTGACGCAAACCGCCCGTTGGTGTGCATCGTCAACGCGGCCTGAGTTTCCGGGAGAGCGTGCTGATTACCACCGAACTGACAACGAGAACAGGAGCCGTGTCAGAGATCCGGCTCACACCAACAGGGCAACTGTGTTGGGAAGCTCCCGAGGGCCAGGCTGAGCCCGCACCGCTGACGGCGTTGCGGAAGGTCTTCTCTGTTGACTGGCGGGATGGGCTCTTCACGCTGGCGGCCGAGAAGATCGGCACGGGTGATCCAGCAAGCTGGCCTCGCCGGTCGCTAACGCTGCGCTACTGGCAGGGCGTGGCGGAACGGTATCTCACTGCGTTGTGTCACATTCCGGGATCGGCGGAGATGATCGAGGTTGAGCCGCCAGCGCCAGCCGAGTGTGCGATGTTGGTACTCACGGCGCCGCCCATGCGGGGTGGTGAGTATCTGACCGCGCAGGCTCTGCTGGACATCTGGAGCGCGTTGGACCAGTGGACGACGGAAGCGATCGCCTCTGCCGGCGGGCTGGAAACGTTCCTGCAGACGCGAGCTCCGAAATGGCGTCAGGTAGGTCGTGTATGCTTTCATCTCGCCGAGAACAAGAACGACCAGGACCGCCCATTTGCTTTCCTTGCCACATACGCAACTGGCTTCGGCGCCGGCGGGCGACTCAAGCACGTGCCGCTGCGCAGGGCGTTGGAGCAATATGCCGGCGCGAAGAACCGATCCGCGTTGATCAAACTACTCGCACCGGTCCAGCAGGCCGCCGAACGTTGCGAATGGGTGACGAAGCTGGTGGATTCCGGAGAAGTGTATCAGCCGACGGCGTGGACGGCGGAGCGGGCGTATACGTTACTGCGAAGCGTGCCGGAATTGGAAGACAGTGGTCTGTCGGTTCGGCTTCCGGACTGGTGGAGGAAACGCGCCCGGCCACAAGTATCGGTGACGATCGGCCAGAAGAAGCAATCCGTGCTCGGCGCCAAGGCGGTGCTGGATTTCGACATGAAGCTGGCACTGGGGGATGAGAGCCTCTCGCCGGAGGAGTTGGCCGAGTTGCTCGCCGGCGAAGACGGGCTGGTACTGCTCAAGGGCCAATGGGTCGAGGTGGATCGGGAGAAGCTGCGCGAGGCACTCGATCACTGGCGAGCCCTGAAGCGCAGGGCGGCTGACGGAGAGATTTCCTTCATCGAGGGAATGCGTTTGTTGGCCGGTGCATCGGTCGACCTAAGGCATGAAGAGCAGACGGACGAGGAACGTCCCTGGGTACACGTCTCGGTCGGCGAAGCGATGCGCGAGATTCTCACAGGCTTGCGCGAGCCGAGTCAACTGGACGCGGTCGAGCTTGTTGACGGGCTGCAGGGGACACTCCGACCATATCAGCACGTTGGCCTAGCGTGGCTGCGGTTCCTGACAACGCTCGGATTGGGCGCCTGCCTGGCGGACGACATGGGGCTGGGCAAGACGATTCAAGTATTGGCGCTCATGCTGTGTGACCGGGACGGGGAGTCCGCGAAGCGGCGGAGACCGTCGCTTCTGGTTGTGCCCGCCTCACTCCTGAGCAACTGGCGTGCCGAGGCGAAGCGCTTCGCCCCGTCGCTGAAGCTCACGTTTCTGCATCCGGCGGAGACTGATCGTCAGACGCTCGAGCGAATCGCCAAGTCTCCCGGTCGACGCCTTCGAGAGACCGATCTGGCTGTCACCACCTATTCCATGCTGACCCGCCAGGAATGGCTGACGGGATTGGATTGGCGGCTGGTGATTCTCGACGAGGCTCAGGCGATCAAGAATCCGTCGACGCGCCAGAGTAAGGCGGCGAAGAAGCTCTCCGCCCAAGCGCGGATCGTCCTGACCGGCACGCCGGTGGAAAACCGCCTCGGTGATCTGTGGTCGCTGTTCGACTTTCTCAACCCCGGCCTGCTCGGCTCAGCTGGCGTGTTCAAGTCGTTCATCAAGAATCTGCAGACGCGGGAACAGGACCAGTTCGCGCCGTTGCGACGGTTGGTCGGACCCTACATCCTGCGCCGGATGAAAACGGATCGGTCGATCATCGCCGACCTGCCGGAGAAGATCGAAACGACACGATATTGCAGTCTGACGAAGAAGCAGATCGCACTGTACGAACAGGCTGTATGGCAAATGCGGTCGGCCTTGGACAGTGCCGACGGCATGGCCCGGCGCGGGTTGGTGCTCCAGACACTGATGCGACTGAAACAGGTATGTAACCACCCTAGCCAACTTTCCGGTGACGGCGACTACAGTCCCTCCGACAGCGGCAAGTTCTTCCGTCTCGGCGAGATCTGTGAGGAACTGGCCCAGCGTCAGGAGAAGGTGTTGGTATTTACGCAGTTCCGCGAGATCATTGACTCGCTGGCGAACTACTTGGCTACGGTCTTCGGTCGTGCGGGGCTGGTGTTGCATGGCGGAACGAGTGTCAAGAAACGCAAGGGCGTGGTCGAGCAGTTTCAAGACGAGGACGGACCTCCGTTCTTCATTCTTTCACTCAAGGCCGGGGGGACGGGCCTGAATCTGACGGCTGCTTCGCACGTGATCCACTTCGACCGCTGGTGGAACCCGGCGGTGGAGAACCAGGCCACCGACCGCGCGTTCCGCATCGGCCAGAAACGCAACGTCTTAGTACACAAGTTTGTCACCAACGGGACGGTTGAAGAACGGATCGACGCAATGATCGCAGAGAAGCAGCAGATGGCCGACGAAGTTTTGGCGAAGGACGGCGAGGTCAACTTGACGGAATTACCTGACGACGAACTGATGCAACTCGTCCGACTGGACGTTACGCGGGCGAGTGCTTAGGGAGGAGGATGTAATGGTGTGGAGGCAGTGGGCTCCGTATGTTTCCGTGGCTCAGCGACGCGTCAACGCGCTGCGCGAGATGGGGAAGCTCCGCAAGAAGGGAGAAGACATTCGGCCGATCCAGATCGAAGGACGGACGATCGCACGGAGTTTCTGGGGCAAGGGATGGTGCGACCATCTCGAGTCGTTCTCCGACTACGAGAATCGTCTGCCGCGGGGGCGAACGTATGTTCGCAACGGCTCGGTCTGCCACCTGCATATTCAGCCCGGGCGGATCGAGGCCATCGTCAGCGGCTCCGAGCTGTACAGCATCAGCATCCGTATCAAGAAGCTGAAACCGGCCACCTGGAAGTCTGTCAAGAGAAGGTGCTCCGGGCGGATCGGCTCCATGTTGGAGTTGCTCCAGGGCCGATTGTCAGACCAGGTCATGACCGTGGTGACCGATCGTAAGCAGGGTCTGTTCCCGCAACCGCGTGAGATCGAACTGAAATGCGACTGTCCCGACTGGGCGGTGATGTGCAAGCACGTTGCTGCCACGCTCTACGGGGTCGGCAGTCGGCTCGACAGTCAGCCGGAACTATTGTTCCTTCTTCGCGATGTCGATGCGCAGGAGTTGATCTCCACCGAGCTAGCCGTTCCGGTCGCCGCCACCACGGGCGATCGTCTGGACGACGATCAGCTCGGCGACATCTTCGGCATTGACCTTGATGGCGGGGACGAACAGCGCCCCGCCCCGAAGACTCATTCGAAGAAACGTCGCCACGTGGAAAAGCGTGCCACCGCAGCTGGCACAAAGAAGAAATCCCGTTCCGCGGTGCGGCGCAAGCCCGCGCCGACCGCAAGCCAGTCCAGTAAACTCAAAAAAACAGAACGAAAAGCCTCCATCCACAAGAAACCGGCCCGAGAGGCGTCCAGTGGTCGGGCGCGGCGCGGACACGCCGGCGTCGCCGCGCCCAAGATTCGACCGACCGGTAAGTCCGTGGCCCGACTCCGCAGTCAACTGGGGCTTTCGGCGGCCGAGTTGGCCAGCCGATTGGGCGTTTCAGCGGCAAGCGTGTATCGCTGGGAGGCAACGACGGGACGACTCAAGGTGCAGGCACGGCCCCTTGCCGCACTGGCGGAACTGCAAAAGGAGGTTCGAGGCAAGTAGTCAAAGCGTCCTGTCCCTCCCGGACATTTCGCATGCCCTGTCAGCATAGTACTTATCCATGAAAGGGCATTTCCCCGACAAGTCGAATCTGAGAGCACAGTTCCGCGCCGTTCCCTGCTTTCTGGCGGCCCACGAGCGGAGTGGAGCCGTTGGCACATGCATCCTCGGGAGTCGTGAGCTGGCCGCGAATAACGTAGTGCAATCTGGGCAGCGAAGGTGTTTAAGGATGATCGCATGCACGAGATTGGCGTCCGCCCCCCGTGCTAACCCAAGTTCCGCGCTATCTGGACCATCCACGAGCCATACCATACCACGGCAACACCATGACATGATTAAACGTCAAACTCGATCATGAAGGAGGGTTACGCCTGCCCTGCTTGGTCAATCGCCCTATAATATATCGCCCTACGTGTCCACACCGAATATACCTTGGCAGAGTTGAGAACATGTCCTCGATGTTGCTTACATCGATGGGCATAAGCTATCATAGGCATAACATAAGAGGTCCGTTTGCATTATACTGCACGCGAATCTTGACGTTTACCTTTTGAGAAATGAAGGATGAGCCATGCAAATGACACGAACACCTATGCTTATCACTATCCTCGCCCTGGTTGCCATATGCGCGGTAAGCACACCCACTCAGGCAGCACAGCCGATTCCCATAGGATCAAGTACAACTACCTTTACCTACGAAACTGCGCAAGGTGATGTAAGTTTTAGTGGATTGAGAAATTTCAACGGAACAGGGCCGGGCAGTGCGACCGACTTGGCTGACGCTGACAATATTCGAGCTTTTAACTCGGTGAATGCTTTCGGACGACGTACGGTTGTTGACAATACCCATCCCGAAGCGATTGGGCCTGACGAATCGCTCGTCTCACACTCTTTCTTCAAGATTGACATCAACGCAGATTACTTCCCAGGGTTAATCACCAACGGCAACTTAACCATAACGATTGACAACATCCAATTCCCCCAGCCGGTCACCCTCGAAACAGACACGATGATGATGCACTTACTCTACTCACCAGCGCAAACCGGCCAAATAATGCCTGCAGTAGAAGCATACAATTACGTCTATAACCATCATATGGCAACGTCGTCGTTTCGCGATCTTGCGGCGTTTCTTGATACACCAAATATGTTGATAGATAACTTCCCCCCCGGTATCAGCAATTTTGTCCTCCATAGCATCGAACCCGTGATTACAGGAAATGGCACAAGACGTCTGGGTATAAGTCTGACCATTCCTTATAACAAGCTCAAACACATTGAACAAAATACGCAAACATGGCCGGCGACGGTGCCCGCCCCGCAAGGATTCCTGGAACCGTTTCATTTGCACCTTGAATACGTCGTCGCTGAGGCTTTATGCACCGAAACGGTCATCGATTCGGACGGTGATAACGATATTGATCTCAATGATTATGCCACGTTTCAGCGATGTCTATCGGGACCACAATAGTATTTCATAATCACGTGAGCAACGCGATGCACAACTACTATGGCGGCAAAGTCATATATAAATATTCCAGTGACGAACGTGTACGGGGTAGTTACCTGCATCAGCGGAAGAACAATAGCCAAGAAACAACGAACCGGTGAAATACTTCAGAAAAATCTTCTTGCTTGCCATCGTGACAACACCCCTGTTCACGCCGGCCACACCCCTTGCCATGGCCGATTTTCCAGTGCGTAGCAACCGTCGCGCCGGCGCGACGATCGGAGATAGAAGAGGTCAAGGCTGGCAAGCGGAATTGTTTCTGAACATTCCCGATAACCAGATGACCAACCTGCTCACGGTCGAAAGATACGTCAAACGACGAACCCCTGATCTCACCTTTCGCACCAATTGGATAGACTTCCCAGCTGGCCCCCAAGGCATAGACCGAGACGAAAATTTTGCAACCCTGGGAGATTTTCTCAATGATTACATTTTCGACGTTTCCGCGCCGGAAATATTGGATGAACCCTTTGGAAACTTCCTTCTGCGTTTCAAGGGCTTTTTGAAGGTTGTACTTGAAGACACTTCCCTTAGCCACATAGGGATGCCTACGCTAGTGGACTTCGGCACCCTCGGCGCAGACGGTTACCGTCTGGTCGCCGGCGAATCACTTTACCGCCAACTTCGTGTGCAGCCGAATTTTCCCTTCTTTTTTGAAAATGGCTTTTACTTTGCCCTTGGCATATTTCCCATCGAAGTCACCGTATATAACCGCTACGACCCCGGAAACCAGCTCGGTTATGGATATGCCGGGATCGAAATGTACAGTTGGCACGGCGGCATGGCTTTACCGGGTGGTGAGAATATGACTCACCCGGTTTTCGGTCCGGCGACGCTGGTACCTCCACACATTATTTATCAAGTGGAAGATATCGTGCCTTATGTTGAAGGGGATTTCGACGGCAACTATGACATGGACCTACGTGATTACGCGCAATTGGCTAGATGCTTCTCCCCCCCTATCGCCTGCGCTGCTGGGCCTGGTAGATTCTTCTGCTTCGACTGGTGTCAAGATTTTGACATAGACCACGACGATGACCTGGACCTAAAAGACTTCTCCCAAATACAATCCCAATGGGGACTCATACCTAAACCAACGGGTTCAATCTGCATCCCCGTTGACGGAAACACGCCAAGCGGCATTGAAATCAAATGTACAACCGATGAGGACGTACCGTAAACCGTGCTACAGCAAACTCAATTGAATTGTAGCTCATTTTTGGCCAAACCGTTGGGGTGTGTCCCGCTCACAAGGGCTGACAGTTCTTCCACAATCCCCTTGACCGTTTGCGCCTGAGCGGAGAGTTCCTCGGCCGCTGACGCCGACTCCTCGGCTCCGGCAGCGTTCTGTTGTGTGACTCTGTCCATCTGAGACACTGCCGTGTTCACCTGATCGACACCTTGCGCCTGTTCCTCACTGGCCCTAGTAATCCCGTCGATCAAATCAGTCACCTTGGTCACGTCGCCGACGATAGCCCCAAGGGCCTGGCCAACTTCGTCCGCGACGGCAGTACCTTCCTTAGCCTTGGTAGTCGACGCCTCGATAAGCCCCGTGGTTTCGCGGGCGGCCTGGGCGGCTCGTTGTGCTAAGTTGCGCACCTCATCGGCAACCACGGCAAATCCCTTGCCGTGCTCGCCTGCACGAGCGGCTTCCACCGCTGCGTTCAGGGCAAGCAGGTTTGTCTGAAAGGCGATCTCCTCGATCACCTTGATGATCTTGCTGATCTGTCCGGAGGAATCGGTGATGGCGCTCATGGCGTTGTTGAGTCTATCCATTGTCCGGTCACCGCTTTGTGCCGCATCTCTCGCCTGGCCACTAAGGTTGTTAGCCTCTTTGGCGTTCTCCGCGTTGGTACGCGTCATCGCAGCCATTTGCTCAAGTGCAGAACTGGTCTCCTCAAGCGACGAGGCTTGTTCGCTAGCGCCCTCTGCCAACCGCTGTGAAGCTCCCGAAACCTGCGCGGCAGCGTCGTTGACCTGGTCAGCTCCTTCGTTGAGGCCGGAAATGATCCGATTGAGTGGCTTGGTAATCGAACGGGTGATGAAGTAGGCAGCGATCGCCGCAAGCAGCAGGGCGACACCCGTAGCAATCATAGCCAACGTGGCCATTTGACTTGCCACAGCGGAGGTTCTTTGATCGGCCTCGGCCAAGTTTTGATCCGCCCGCGCAAGGTTCTCTTCTGCGATAGGTTCGATCTTGTGAACGGCGTCGCGCATGGTGGCTGTCAAAGTTACGATCCTCTGATCCTCCACCACTAGTGCGTCGAACGCTTCCTTGTAAGCTTTGAGGTTCTTCTCCATGTCGTCAATGTGCTCCTGAAGCACGCCGGACGTTCTCAATGCTTGATTCACGTTACTAACAGACTGGTGCACTGACGTGATGTACTTCTCGTCTCCACGGAGTAGATAATCCTTCTCGTTCTTTCGAATATCCAGCACCAGTTCTCCCAGATCAGGGACGTAGACTTCCGTTAACGCCCCTTCCATATCATGGGCGGAGGATCTCATTTTCTCATACATGTCGTCGCGTGCATCCTTGTTGCCATCTGCGGCCATGTACTTGTGCGCATTCTCAGCATAGACGGCGAGCGCCGCCTCCATAGCACTTCTAGTTTCTTCGCTGCAACCGCTCTTTTTCAGCAGCCCATCCAACGTATCGATAGCGGTCGTTAACTTGATCTGGTACTTCTCGCTACCGGTACGTTCGTAGTCCTTTTCGTAGCGGCGTACCTGAAGCAAGGCCAGATACAGGTCGCCGACCTGGTGTTTGTGAGCGGCTTTGGCCAAGTTATGGGCAACATCTCTGAACTGTCCCTGCAGGCCAGATTTGTGGCTAAGGCCCCGTCGTTGCCACGCCTCGACGATGCTATCGAAGGCAGCCAGGTAAGTGTTCGCATACCTCACGATGTCTTGGGCCGCGAGGACACCCTGCTCGTCCCCTGCCTTCCTGTCAATTTCTTCCAGGATTTTGGCGTTCTCGGTCAGTTTCCCGATTGCGTTGCGGACTTTCTCCGGGTACTTCATGTCCTTACGTATGAGGAAGTCCTTCTCCCCTCTTCGGGCCAACAACATCTCGATTTCGATCTGTGCTGAGTAGCTCTTCATCGTTCCTTCACTGGCAAGGAGCTTTTCGTAACCAGCCACGCTATTCCTCAACGCCGTATGGTAAATCCCGATAGCGACCAGAAGGACTATACTCACCAAAGCAAACCCGCCTGCTATTTTCGTGCTAATTTTCATAGCCTAACAATCTCCCTAAACAATGCTGTGTACTACTCGTGGACGAGAAGCCCATATGCACTCGTCACCCGTCTTGTTCCACCGCCTCTAGATCTGCAAGTGGAACGGTCGTATCAGGTCGGGCGATTTCGTGACGCCGACCTGACGTGCGCTGTAGCCATCGCGTATGCTGCAGGTGACGAAGCCATATCCGATCTTGTTGCACGTCACGCTGTGTCCAACCGTACGGATCCGCTCGATACACTCGAATTTGAGTGCTAGCGACGTTGCCCCTGTTGTTCACACTTACGTTCTTCGGTATCCCGGCACACGAACTTGCGGGTTCACCCTCGTCCATTCCCAGACAGGCAAGGATCACCGGGAGGGTTAGTTATTGTAGGACGATAAGGTGTCCGAATACCTGTTCACTACCCGGCAAAGAGGTGTTATTCAGTGTCTTTTCGTGTTATAAGACGTCACGCTGGATGCGCGCTTCCCCCTTAAAAAACAGTTTTTATGCGTTTCGAACATTCGAGACAGGCGATTCGATTCTCCCCCTTCAATTGTAGGTCGTTGACTAGAATGAAAAGTTGGCTGGTTTTGATTTGATACTTACCGACCGGTTGATTAGACCGTTTGACTATCAGCTAGGCTTGCGTTTCAGAATTCGAGCGCATGGCTATGGCTCCGTCTTATGGGAAGTAGTCTCAAGCTCGGTAAATTTCTCGCGCCAAACGGCGGCTTTGTCGGGTTTGTTCCATGCCTCGTACAGGTTAACCAGATAGTGCATACTCTTGATCGTTCGTTTGTGCGTGATGCCGAAATGGCCTTCGAGAATCGTTTGCGCTTCCAAGAGTGCTTCCTCCGCTTCTTTGTATCGTTTAAGAAGTGTGAGCGTTTTTCCATACGCCATCAAGGACCAGCCTAGGCGCCAGTGTGTAGGCATCGTGGCGCGGTATCCTGCCACTGTTTCGTCACCAAGTGCTGCTGCTTCTTCGAGTTGTCCCATGTCTCGCAGCACAATGCCTAAGCTCTGTGTCGAAACTAGCGTACTGATATGGTGATCGCCCAACACACGCCGAGAGGCCTCCATCGCCTCGCGAAGATAAGATACTGCGTCGTCTTGTTTGCCCATCTTCTGGAGGAGAATGCCCATGTTGATAATCGAGATGAGCGTATGTGGGTGGTCGTTACCCAGTATACGACGCTTGACCTCTAGTCCCTCACGATAATAGGGTAACGCTTCATCGTACTTGCCCATTTCCTGGAGTAGCACACCCATGTTGTTCATCGAGCCTAGGGTATCCGGGTGGTCGTTGCCCAGCACACGCTTTCGAACCTCCAGCGCCTCTTGGAGATAGGCATATGCTTCGTCGTACTTGCCCATCGACTTCAGGAGCATGCCCATGTTGTCGATCGAGATCAGCGTACTCTGGTGATCATTACCAAGTATACGACGCTGGGCTACCAACGTTTCGCTGTAATAAGGCAATGCTTCTGTTTGCTTTCCCATGGACGCCAGTAGAAAGCCCATGTTGCCTTGCGAGATCAACGTATTGGGGTGGTCAGCACCTAGCACCCGCCGGTTACCTTCCAGTGCCTCGTGGAACAAGGGTAATGCTTCTTCGTACTTGCCCATCGACTGGAGGATCGCGCACATGTTATTGATCGAGACCAGCGTATCCGGGTGGTCATTTCCTAGCACACGCCGGTGGGCCTCGAGCACCTCACGATGATATGGTAAAGCTTCTGCAAGCCTGCCTAGCCTCTTTAGGACAACGGCCATCTCGCTGATCGAATTCAACGTATCCGGGTGGTCGTCGCCCAATACACGTCGGCGGACATCCAGCGCCTCACGGCAATATGGTAGGGCTTCGGCATACTTGCCCATATCCTGCAGAATAACGCTCAAATTGTTGATCGAATTTAACGTTTTCGGGTGGTCGTTACCCAATACACGCCGTTGAGCCTCGAGCACCTCACGGTGATATGGTAAAGCTTCGTCGTATTTACCCATCGACGCGAGGAGTGTGCCCATATTGTTAATCGAGATTAGCGTATCCGGGTGGTCGTCACCCAGTACACGCCGTCTGCCCTCCAACGCTTCGCGGAAATAAGAAGATGCTTCGTCGTACTTGCCCATCGTCTTGATAAGCAAGCCCATATTATTGATTGAGTCCAGCGTACTTGGGTGGTCGTTACCCAGTACGCGTCGACGGGCATCCATGGCCTCGCGGCAATAAGGTAACGCATCGTCATACTTGCCCATCAACATGATGAGCATGCCCATGTTATTGATCGAATCCAACGTACTCGGGTGGTTGTCGCCAAGTACACGTCGGCGGGTCTCCATCGCCTCTTGGTTATAAGGTAATGCTTCATCGTACTTGCCCATCGCCATGATGAGTAAGCCCATATCGCTGATCGAATCCAGCGTATCCGGGTGTTCGTTGCCTAGTTCCTGACGACGAATAGTCAGTGCCGACTCTAAAAGCGGTAGAGACTGTGGGTACAGACCGAGTTCTCTGAACGTATTACCAATAGTCTGACGCAGCGCCGCCTCTTGCAACGGCTGTTGAGCAAACTCTTTCTCGATGGTATCGACAGCCCTTGATAGGATTTCTTCATTCACAAACTGCAACGCAATGTCCGTGGCGTTGAGGTTATTAAACGAAGCCAATACCGCATCGATTTGTTCTTGAGAAACCCCTTTCGCAACCAAATCTTCGAGTGTGCGCTCACTCAAACTTGCGAAGATGTTACGCCCCATGGTCTCCGTATCGATGTCGGAGAGCATAGACGATTGAAATTCAACAACCGTCTTCAACTGCTCGCGGGCGTTATTGGCCTCTTTTTCGCGCCTCTCAGCCAGGATAAGATTTTGCTGCGCTCGTTGTTGCGCGAGCACAGCTTCACGCTCACTCTGTTTGGCCTGCCAAAGACCAATAGCGGTGCCAATGGTACCGAGGATCAGCAGTAAAAGTGCTGCAGCGCTAGCGCCACACAGGCCCTTGTGACGTTGTGCGTACTTACGAATCTGATATATCGTACTCGGTGGTCTTGCAATGATCGGTCGATGGTCGAGAAAGCGTCGCACATCGTTGATGAGATCGAGAGCCGTCTGGTAGCGTCGTTGCGGATCCTTTTCCAACGCCATAGAGATAATAGCGTCCATATCGCCTCGAAAATATGTATGGCGTGTGCTTAGCGGCTTCGGGTCTTGTTCGCAAATAATACGGGCGGCTTCGTGAATGGTTTTGTCTGACACCTCGTATGGAGACCGTCCCGTAAGTAAGCCATAACAGATAATGCCTAGTGCGTATACATCAGAGCGGGCATCAATATCGTTGGGGTTTCCCTGTACCTGTTCAGGACTCATGTATGATAGTGTGCCAATGAGCTGACGTATGTCCGTTTGGAAGGTGGTGATCTGGGAATCCAAATCGACGGCTCGGGCCACACCAAAATCAAGGATTTTGGGCTGCCCGGATCGATCAACAAGAATGTTATCCGGTTTAAGGTCGCGATGAATCACACCCTTGGTATGAGCATACTGGACAGCCTCACCAACCAGCACGATCAGTTCGAGTCGCTCGTGTACCGATAGGTTCTCGGTCTCGGCATATTCCATCAGTTGCCGACCGGTAATCAACTCCATCGCAAAAAATGGTCGGTCTCCGGTTTTGGTCTTCGCCGTTCCCGCATGGTGAATCTGCGCAATACCGGGGTGTTGCAAGCGCCCGAGTACTTCGCGCTCAACCTCAAATCGACGTTGTGCTTTTTTCGAGAAGATGCCGGGGCGTATCAGTTTGAGCGCCACTTTTCGTTGCGGATGCGTTTGCTTGGCTTCGTATACTACACCCATCCCCCCCGCGCCGATCTTGCGACTCACCACATACTCGCCAATTCGTTCGCCAATGAGATCATCTGTGCCGTCGTCCGCGCCTCGGGGAACAAACTCGAATGCCGGCCCCTCTAAATAACCGCTTTGCTTATCACTCATGATATTGATCAATAGTCACTAAGACAGAACCTGCAGCCGGGATCAAGGCTTCCACTCCTTTTGAAGCCAGGTTTTTGCAGTTCGGAATTTGCGCTTGGCGGTAGAAATGCTTATTTTCATATCCTCCGCGACTTCTTCCCATTGGAAACCCCCGAAGTAACGTCGCTCGACGATTTCCGCTTGAACCGGATCGATACTCGCCAGGCGACTTAGCCCTTCATGGACCGAGAGAATCTCGTCCTCGGATCGATTAGGAAAGATGAAACCTTCATCCACATGAACATAACGAACATCCCTGCGGATCAAGTCGATTAGACAGGAACGCATAGCCTTAGCCATCTTCCCGCGGGCATGCCCCAGGCTTACGCAATCCGCTTGGTTGTGCTCAGCCAGTTTGACATAGGCCCGGTGTAGTAACGAGGTAGGGTCCGCCCAACGTTGACCGTATCTTCTTTGCAGATATTTCCCCAGCTCTCGAAGTCCCGCATAATTTTCTTCAACCGATTCGTTGATGTGATGATGCTTATCGTTGTCTTCTTCCGGTTTGTTCATGAGCTACGGTTTGATACCCCCCTTCATCCATTGATGCTACAAAGAATGCTTGACCAAAATGATCCACGACAAACCAATAACATCTAACTTGACTGACGGGTCGGCAGGGTTCTTGATTGACTGCATGGCATTCTAGCAGCCTGGCTAGCACACGAGCCGATAGCCTTAGGCACCGCCTTTTTATCATAGGGATCCCAAACGCAAGTTTACAAAAACGAAACTGTGATGGGATTCGTATCTAGCACCTCACACATAAGTATATCAGACGCCATACGCGAATACAAACTAAAGCGTTGAACCAACATGGGCATGGTTCTATTGAGTGGGCTATGACCTAACATCATCTGGTCATTCTACGCCATACCCATCTTACCTCGAACGTGGCTGAGTCGGTTAAGACCCGCGTATCGAGCTAGTGCTGTGTCACAGCTAAGAATTCGGGTGGCATGGGTAAGTCCCGATGTATCCCGACGTAAAATCGGGATACATCGGGACTTACCCGTGTAGTTCCGGAGGCCGACACGGGCAAAAAAAACGTTGCCCATGCCACCCTGGATGAACCCGAACATTAAGCTGTGAC
>JAJRWX010000014.1 GCA_024276605.1 Planctomycetota bacterium
CCGGCCAAACCCGGCGGCCTTCATGCCGGGCACCACGAGCTGGGTTAGCAGTTGATTACACAATAGATGATTGGAAAACGCACCGGCTAACTGCTCAATATCGGCATCCAAAATCAGCCCGGCAGGCGGACCTCCGGTGTTGTTGACCAGTATGTGTACGGGGCCGACCGTCTCGATGTGACGCTGCACGATAGCCCGCAACGCAGCTGGTTGCGAAAAATCCGCGGCGAGAAAACCATGTTTTTGTCCTAACGTCGTATCCAGCGATGCTACAACTTCGCGTAAGCGATCTTCGTTTCGCGCCATAACTGTGACCGAAGCGCCACACCGAGCCAATTCAACGGCACACGCCAGACCAATACCCTGCGAACCGCCACACACTATCGCGGATTTATCTTTTAACTCAGCCACGTGTTAGCCTCCTTAATGAATGAGTCTCATCGTAAGACGCGCAGCTACGACTCGCAAGTTTCGTTTGCTGTGAGCGGGAAGTCGAGTTCGGGAACTAAAAACGGGTTGAAGAAGACCTTTTCCGAGCCGTCCCGGTCCCGATGTCCATCGGGATCGGGAAGCGGCCTTCATTAAGTGTCGGGATTGAACGCATACGCGATAGATGCTTACGCCATCCAGCCCCCGTAGCGTCTTGTGGCTGCGGGGGCTGGCGACAACTATCAACTCCTTTAGAACGGGCAGTTACACTGCATCGGTGGTGTTGTGCAAGCGTGAGCACAAGCAGGACACTCACAGCAGACTTCCCCGCTCTTGCACGAGTTGCCACTATGGTCACAGACCCCGGCTCCGTCGCATGTATCCGTCCCGGTGCAGGATAATCCATCATCACAGGGTGTTCCCGCCGATAGATTCGTCGCCTGGCAAACACCGGACACGCACGCTGTGCTTGTACAGACATTACCATCGTCGCAGGTGTTGGCGTCATTGTTGACGTTTGCACACCCGACTTGCGGATCACAGGTATCATCGGTACATGGATTCCCATCATCACAGGACGCATCGTCCGTACACAATACATCCACACCGATCATGATTGAACTACCTTGATTTGAAGGTATTCTATCGATCGTCGAGTTAAGTAGAAACGCTCGCTCACCTTGCCCGACAACCGCATTGAACAGACCGTCAGCATCCAATGACGCTCGGTACGTAAACGTGCCGAGATAACCCGTTCCCGTCACTGACACTCCGTTTCCATCGCTCGTGACCACTGCGAATCGACCAGTCACGTCGTCGATCGCTGGGGTGACCGATAGCCCATTGAATACGAAATCGCTACGGTTCTCGTCGATATTCATACTTTCCAAGTCAAGCGTGCCAAGACCCCATGCAGCCATGTTAATAGCCACTTAATAACCAGCTAGGTCAGTCGCAGCATCGATGAATACGTCGACATTCACCGTTTGACCAGGATTAATTGTCGATTCGCTCGCGACAATCGAGAACGTGCTTTCCGGCCCTCCTGTAATTGGGGGTGGGCAAGGTCCTTCGTCATCAGCGCTACCGCAGCCTAATACACAAACACATTTCCAAGCCGGCTTGTAACACTCGCCTCCAAAAGCATCGACAACTGCTAAAATATCGTCTGCTCCAATGAGCTGATTCGGGGTTGATCCCACTAGGTCTACACGCGTTCGATGTGGCGGTTTGTTTTGAGAGAACGCTCGTAATGCCGCAACAATGTCATTCGTTGTCACCAGACCATCTGGAGCAGTCCAGATATCGTTCTCCAACTGCCCCACAACATCGCCGTATTGACGAGCTGGGAATTGTGGTGGCGTTGTGGATACGTTAGTGAGTAGCATCCACGTGGTACCATCGTCAGTGCTGGTATGAACATCATAACTTTCGCCACTAGCGCCCGGTCTTATTTCGCAGCCGGTCACGTGAATCACCAGATCGGTCCACAAGCAAGCTGATGGGTTCGTCGTATCGACCAAGTAGTACGCGTTCCCATCCTCACCCGTATCTGGAATCGGATGTGGCGTACAATCAACAAACCTTACGAGGTTATTAGTCGGGTCCGCAGCTAGCCGCGTCAGTCGTATAATCATAGGTTCATTGCTACGCATACCGGGTGTCATGCTCGTCATAAAAGAAACATACCGATCCTTGGTAAATAGAACATCTGGCTGCTCTGAAACTTCAAACGCACCCATATCAACGATTTGATTGGTTGAACCCTCACCGGTATTGGCTACCGTAATTGCATCACTAAATCGAGCTATCTTGTCCAAATCCCACGGTGTAGGTTCCATAGTGTCACCGTCGTCGTCTAGATCGGATATATCCGCCGCTACTCGGGAGTTGCTCGCAGCATCGATAACCGGGGCCGTGTTTCCAACGCGGAAATTGTTGTCATGCCAGGTAAGCACATCGTTATCCAAACCATCAAAGTCGATGAATTGTGGATCCTGGTCGATGTTATTTTGGCCATAGCTGACCGTTGCACCACCGTCGAAGACTATTCCTGCCAAGCCTCCTTGAATATCAGAATAATCAATGTCCAAGACGGTTCCGCCCCCGAAAACGCAGGCTTGCTCCCCATTGAGTGACGTGTTGTTATATAAGATAGTGTTAAACATCCTCGTGGAGGTATCGAGCGCGATCCCACCGCCAAGCTGCGCGTTATTATAGGCAATAGTGCTGTTAATTATTTGCGGCTCAGCGTTCAATACTCCATCTACGGTCCATACACCTCCGCCTAAACCAGATGTTTGGTCGGGATTCTTGTTGCCTGTAATCAGGCAGTTCTGTATTAAAGCATCTTGGGTTTGGCACAGTTCTATACCATTGGCATTACCATCCGCTTCGTTGGAAGCCACAACACAATTTACGATTTGTGGGCTAGTTAGTAGATTCGACTTACCGGTACCGATCCCACCACCGTGTTGCTTTGATTTATTGTTGGTTATGAGGCAATTCTTAATGATAGGTGTAGCTCCAAAGGCGACCATAATACCACCGCCGGTTCCCACACTCGTGTTGCCTGAAATCGTGCAACCGTCTATGGTAGGCTCTCCGCCGTGGATAAGAATTCCACCACCCCCTGCTCCTGATGTGGGGCGACCAAAATCATTTGGGTCGACTCCGCCTGTGTTACTTTCAATGAAGCAACTCAATATTTTTGCACGCTCCGCATTGATTAATTCTATGCCTCCGGCTTGTGCATCCTCCGTTGCCTGTTGCAATACGTCAGTTTCGCCGCAAAATCGAATTATGCAGTTGCGTATGGTCGGCGATGCGTTATCCACTGCAATACCCGCGTTTTTGGTATCCTGAATGATAAAACCAATAATCTCGGCCTGTGAGTTGGCTGGGTCGCCCATACTATTGCCGTCCCCTTGAATATTAAATCCGTGCGTTCTGACAGGATCATCAAAATCTTCGGTTTTCATGCCTCCCTCGATCACACAAGAACCAGCAACGCCGGAGCATAAAAAAGTAACCGGGATAGTAACGTTAATATCCTGCGAAATAATATAATCACCTGGTGCTACCTTAATTACATCTTCCGCAACTGCTGCCGCAAGCGCGCTATCCATCCCAACAATCGTCAACTTCGGACCATCCACTTGGTCACTACAATCATCTTTTTGTCCGCTATTGCTGTTGCTACCACATACGCCGTCGACGAAAATGTCCCTAGCCTGCACAACAGTTGCGCTGATCAGGCAAGCTACACCATACCCAAACATCGCTTTCTTCAAGAATCCTACATTCATCGAGAATCTCCTAAATAGATTAGCGCGTATGCTGTGTACACCTACTGCCCGTCCGCTACGCGTACCACGAACGAAAGCGATTCTAAAGATTACAAAATCAGATTTTTATCGATTGCCTCATGCTTGTTTGACATAAAGCGGCCCTCACTGAGCACGTCCAATAACAAATTCGGCGCCGGCGTCAAGACGTACAATAACCAATATTAGAGGGATATCCCCTGACGATGGGTTGATCGACGATCCCTTACAGGCCCCGCCACCGGTTACCGCGATGACTCTATGCCAAAAATATCAAAACTTTTTACATTTTCTTTCCGTCGCAAACGTCATTCCGGTGTTTACAATGGTATAGGAGATGATGGTACATCCCAAACGAGCCAAGGGTTGCAAGCACGCAAGACGCAGACATGTTTGTATTCATCAGAGCCGCACGGCGCGAGCCTGCGGACAAGCGGAGTTATAACTACCTGCGCCATGATCTATACTGTGTCACCAAGTTGGCGCCAGGTGCTCTGATCAACCAGCGAGGTAATCCCATGAGAGGCTTTACTTTTGCCATGCGAACGATAGTTACACTTTTATTCGCTGCGTGCGTTACTTCGCCAATTGCTTACGCGCAGGAAATCATCTACGTCAACAGCGGCGCCACACCTCCAGGGCCAATGTGCGACGATGTTCGTCCGAATCTCCAGAGTGTACCCTGCCGAGAAGCGATTAACGAAGCCATCACCGGCATTGCCTGCTGGGACAACGCTTATATCGATTTGCAGGATGCCCTAGACGAGGCTGCCGCCCTCGCCGATCAAGGGAGTCCCTATGAAATCGGGGTAGAAATCTGGGTGGCATCCGGAACTTATAAACCCGATCGCGGCACCGGTGACCGGTTCATGTCATTCTCACTCCACAAAAACGTCGCAATCTACGGTGGCTTCGCCGGTTGGGAAACCTACCGCGATCAGCGCGACTTTGTAAACAACGAGACTATCCTCAGCGGCGATCTCAACGACGATGACGATCCGAGTGGAGACTATCTCGGCGGAGCCAGCAATTGTTGCACGGCCCGCGATACACCCGGATGCGACGACCCAGTCTGCGAAGCGATCATCTGTCCTGAAGGTACTCCGCGTGAACCTGTATGTTGCACAAGAAAGTGGGATTTCGCATGCGTGAGGAAAGCAGCACAGTCTTGTTGCAACTTATGTAGTACGCGCAGCGACTGTGACAACACTTTGAATGTAGTGACGGCCTTAAATACGGATAGCACCGCCATCATCGATGGTTTGACTATCACATCGGGACGGGCTGACGTCTTTCCTCAATCCCTTGGCGGTGGTATGCATATTGAAGATGGAGGCGCTACGCTACGTAACTGTGTCTTCCGCAGTAATGTGGCTATCTCAGCTACGGCTGTATATGCCAGTGATAGTAATGTAATTGTCCAACATAGTACAATCACTAGGAATAGTCAGTTTCCAGGTAAGAGTGCCGCAACATTTATATCGCAATTCAGCGGATCGATTACAGTCGAAGACTCAGTCTTTTCGCACAATGATAGTAGTGGTCTGAGCATCGGTGTGGACCAGGGCACAGTTCGACGAACCACCTTCCTCGAAAACAAGGGTGTCGGAGCTATTGTGGCGTTTCTAACCAGGGCTACCTTCGATGAATGCCGCTTCATCCGAAATGTTAATACATTTTCGATTTCTAGTGGAGGGATCAATAATAGGGGTTTTGTGACTATTAGAAACAGTGAGTTCATCGGTAATGTGTCCGGCATTGCCGGCGCGGCTATGGATAACAACGGTATAGCAGTACTTTATAACTGCCTATTTCTCGGCAATCGCTCCAACAGCGGAATCTTCAAAAACGGATTTGGCGGTTCTGCCTATCTGGAACACTGCACCTTCGTCAACAACGAACGTGGTGGTGTTGACGTGCGAGCTGGTTTTGTTGAACTAAAGCACTGCATACTTTGGAACAATCGAATCCCAGGTCTTATAGCCGGTGAAACTTCCTTGGCAGCACAATTACATGTGGATGCTTTGGACGGTGCCGCGCGGGTTTCATACACAGCCCTGCAAAACTACGACGGGCCGAATGGCACCTTCCCCGGCCTAGGCAACACCGGCGCAGACCCGATGTTTGTAGATATGGACGGCCCCGACGACATACCCGGTAACGAAGATGACGACCTGCGCCTGCGACCTGACTCTCCACTCATAGATGCCGGAGACCCCAACGCGTCACTAGCCATCGACCGCGATCTAGACGGCCACACCCGCCTCCTCTGCGACCGCGTTGACATGGGGCCATATGAATTCGGCATCGGCGACATCGACTGCAACGGCCTAGTCAATTTGAGCGACCTGGCCGATTGGCCAACCTGCATGACCGCCCCCAACGACACATCGACAACCGCCCCCTGCACCGCCTTCGACTTCAACGCTGACGGCGCAGTAGACCTATCCGACTACGCCGCCCTACAAGCGATAATCTCAGGCCAATGACACCGCCGTCGTCTGCGGGCATCCAAACCTTAGACCATGACATCAAAATAGAGCTTGCGCTACCAGTCGGTGATGATGCGCTCAAGATACTGACAAAGAAGTTCCGGCGCCTCCAGCATCATCAGATGCCCGGTGTCGGGAATTTCGGTATAGGAGTAAGCGGCAGATCGAATATCCTCAGGAACGCCCCAATGCCGGGCTGATCGCTCACCAGCTATAAGATGGATGGGTGTGCCCTGATCTACCACTTGTCTTACCTTATGGAGATAGTCGGGCACAAGCGTCTCACGCATCGTCGCCTTGGACATGGCATAGAGTGTCGAGGCCTTCTGGTTGGCGAGTACCTGCGCTGCCCAGCGCGTGCGTGTTGGCGAAGGTTCGATCCCACACTGCGAAAGCCAATGCGCCGGGTCCGCAACCATAGCTAAGAACCGCGCTTCCCACGCTGCTTCACTATCGCTTGCGATTGACTTCGTCCAAAAGGTATCTTGCTCGGTGAAATTCCCCTCGACGTTGATAAGACCATGCACCAAATGTGGCCAATCTCGCGCGAGCAGTAACGCCATCGCACCGCCAAGACTGTGACCTAACACCCATACACCACCAGGGTGTTCACGTTCGATGATACCGGCTATATGCCCGACTTGGCTGTGCAGGCTGAGCGTAGCAAGATCGGCCTCTCGGAACTTACCATAGCCCAGTAGGTCTATGTGGACAACGCGCAGGCCCGGCAGACGATCCTGTAATTGTAGACAAGTCAACGAATCGATCAGACCGGGAATGATGACAAGCGTCGGCTTATTCATGAGTGTTATTTATACCCTTTTTGACATGGTATGCGATAAATCGTCGTTAGCAGCATCTTTGTTCCGGTTACGAAATGATCAACGCAGTCACTATGCGTTCATAGCAAACGTTGCTTCGGTGAGCGTCCCGAGTGACCGATAAGTCATGGTGGACTGTAGGAAATGAGATCATGTATCGCTGTTACGCATGTAAAACACCGTTTACTGAATCTGTGCGGGAAAGCACAACTACGATTGGTCTATGTGAGCACTGCCAGCGTCGCACCAACATAGTAAAGCAACACTTATCTACGATTGAGCCTGCTACATTCGGTGAGGCCTACTTTCAGCAGGAAGATATCGATGAGCCGATTTGTTTACCTCATCGCCGGTGCCAGCGCTGTGGTCTTGTAGGTTCTACTTTCAACTGGAACCACTGGTGGGTCGAGGACATTTCAAACGCATCAAACGACCCACCCCAAGCCATGGGAGATGGATACTCTTACTGCCAAAACTGCGCCACGCTATCCGTCACACCTTGGTCGGAAACGTCTATTATGCTACCCACAACGCCAACAGGTATAGCGCAGCCACCGCCGTTGGCTACGGGTACGACGGACTGGCTGTTAGAAGCTATCCTACTGCTTGTCCTATCCGTAGCTATCGTGATTTCATTCCTATAACACGTCGTTTGGTACATGATATCCGAGGTATGGTTGATTGACGGGAGATATAGGCATGGATCGTCATGCTCTATTAGGTATGAGTCGTTAGGATACCCTGTGCATTAGTATGTACTGCTACAGGCACCGATAGCCACCCAATAGAATAGCAACACGCAGACCAACACGAACGAGATGCCCGTGACGATCACGAGGTGACGCCGGCGAGGCCGGTGACGCCGGTGATTCATGCGGCGACGAGACACATTGTGCGATGCAGAGACCATTGTCCTGTTCTCTTACCATAGCTGGAGTCGGCCCAATCGTCTTACCATTCAACAAGCATAGGTGATCGTGGTCAGTGCATGGGTTCCCATAGCGTGCGACCAACCACACCCGATGCCCTATCCAGAGCCATACTCTCGGCTGTCGCTTTGTCGGAAAAAAACTAAACTAAGTTAAGCTATCTATACTGATATGCAGGATTTTTTAGTGAAAATGTCGCTTTGAGACTGCGCAGGTAAAAGCCTGCGGCTCGCTATGGTGATTCTAGCTCTGTCATACAAGTCGGAGCGTACCGGCGTCCATTTCGATCCAGGATGCACATGGCCGCGCTAGCCTTGTCCATGCCAGGAGCAGCCGATATGGCTGCGGATCTTATGGGGTGAGCGTCCCCATGCCGTCAGTTTCCCGGCTCGGGCGGCTAGCTTATTCGATGCACGTGTCTGGTAACAGCACGTGTTCTGCTCGAACGAAAACACCACGGCTGCTTTGCAGGCTCAGAACTGCAGCGGTAGGAGCGATCGGCGTGGCAAGCAAACTTGGAGGCCTGAACATTGATTCCTTCGTACGAAGCCCCGCATCAAGCGGCCAGCTCTCCCGCTACCAACCAATACACCGCTCCGCAGACGGGGGTTCTACGAAGGAATCAACTATTGGCTATTCGCTCAAGCGGCGGATGTCTGCGCCTAGTCCGGTAAGCTTTTCTTCGATCCGTTCATACCCTCGATCGATATGATAGGTGCGTCGTATTTGTGTGGTACCCTTGGCTACTAATCCTGCGAGTACAAGTGCGGCTGAGGCACGCAGGTCGGAGGCCATGACGGGTGCGCCGATGAATTTCTTGACGCCCTCGATAATGACCGTAGGCCCTTCCTTTCGCAACTTGGCGCCCATGCGATTTAATTCACCGACGTGCATGAATCGGTCCGGAAAAATTTTCTCCGTGATCGTACTGTTACCATCCGCCAGCGACAGCAGTGCCATGGCTTGCGCCTGTAAGTCGGTAGGAAAGCCGGGGTATGGTTGTGTGGTGATATCGACGGGTTCCAACCTGCGCGAAGAGGAAACGATCATACCTTCTTGACATCGTTCTATAATGATTCCGATATGTCTGAGTCGATCAATCACAGCACCCAAGTGTTCCGGCTTGGCGTTTAGAAGTTCCACATCACCGTTAGTAATAGCCGCAGCTAAGATGAAAGTACCGGCTTCGATGCGGTCCGGTATCACATGATGCGTGGCACCCTTGAGTGATTCCACGCCGTCGATTGTGACGATGGGTGTGCCTTGGCCCGTGATACGCGCCCCGCATGCATTAAGAAAATCTGCAAGGTCTACAATTTCCGGTTCACAAGCGGCGGATTCGATGATCGTTTTACCCGTCGCCAGCGCCGCAGCCATGATGACGTTAGCCGTGGCTGTCACGGAGGCGCCGAATGGGCCGCCTAGAAAAATCTCTCGGCCATGGAGTTTCTTAGCGCGCAGACATACATCGCCGTTGAGCAGTTCAAATTCCGCTCCCAGCGCTGTAAGCCCCTGAATGTGCAAACCAATCGGTCGATCGCCAATCGCACACCCGCCGGGCATCGAGACTTGGGCACGTTTTCGTTTGGCTAGCAATGGCCCCATGACACATACGCTGGCACGCATTTTACTAACCAATCCGTATTCGGCATGCACGTTTAATTCGTCGTGAACTTCCAGGTGCATAGCCCCGCTATCATCGCGGCGACATTTCACGCCGAGTCGAGCGAGTAAGTCGGCCATCAGTCGCACATCAGCCAGGTCGGGCACGTTGTGAAGCGTGGTTTCACCATCGACCAAAAGACAAGCAGCCATAATGGGAAGTGCTGAATTTTTGGCACCGCTGATCGTCACTTTCCCTTTAAGACGCTGCCCACCGGTGATTTCAAAGTACTGCACAATAACCCCCTTTATCTATGGTGAATCTTGGGTGAATCTTGCCCGTCCAACAGTTCAAATGCCAGCACGCGTTCCACCCCGCCGACTTGGTCACGCACGCACTTGCGGAAGGTCCAATAGCCTGAATCAAGTATAGCCATAGTCACTGCCGATCGCTGCGCGTCCCCGATTTCAACGACTAACCAACCACCCGATGCCAGCGCCGGCGGCGCTCCGTTAGCCAGACATGCGTAAAAGGAAAGTCCGTTGTTTTCGTCCGTCAAAGCGTGGCGCGGTTCATAGTCTTTCACGCACGCATCAAGTGACTGATAATCTTCTACGGGTACGTAAGGCGGGTTCGAAACAATCACATCGAAACCCCCGTCCGGTACCCTTAGTTTCGGCAGCTCAAGTCCATCCGCTTCAACGAAGCTCATGCGATCTTCGACCCCATGACGGGCGGCGTTTTGTTGTGCGATGGCCAGGGCCTGAGCAGAGATGTCCGTGACTACCGCCGTGGCCTGTGGCAGATGCACTAGCAGCGCAATAGCGATGCAACCACTGCCCGTACCCATATCCAACAACTTCGGCGCTGATATTTCTTGATTGGCGCAATGGTCGATGACAAACTCGACCAGCGTTTCCGTTTCAGGACGTGGAATGAGCACATCCGGCGAGACCGTCAGCGCCAACGAGAAGAATTCCTTCTCACCCACGAGGTAGGCGATGGGTTCGTGCCGGGCTGCCCGTTTAACCCAAGCGCGAAATTGGTCCACTTCCTCGGCTGTGGGGACCGTTTCAAATTTGATATACAGATCGATACGCCGTAGTTTCATGGCATGGGCCAGCAATACCTCCGCCGCTAATCGAGGCTCGGCTACGCCCTGCTCACCTAAGTGATCGGTGGTCCAGGTCAGTAGCCTATGCGTGGTCCACGCACTTGGTTGTGATTGCGGTTGGGTACTCATGGGCGACGGATACTATACCGAAAGATTGGTAGTAATGATACGAGCGACGGTGGCCTATCGGGGGAAGCCTTCACAACGTGAGTCAACTCGATCATCGCGTCCCCCACATCTGAAGTTATGGGGTACCAGACGCACTGGCGGAAAACCCGTTTCACGCCGTATGTTACCGACAAGGCAGGATACACGCTTTCGGCACATCAGGAAGTTCGTTTTGTCCTGTGGAATGAAATGAATCCACTGTGTAATAACCTGTTTGCGTATAGCCGTCCGGGCGTGTTTTTGGTGTAATCCGGGGCATGAAGTATACCGTGTCGGTAAAGCAGCTGATGTATGCAGGCGTCAGGTTCTCCGGGGGTAGTAAGGAGCGAGGGAGCGCCAGGAAGATATGATCGCGGATATATATCGTTAGGTTTGTGCATCGCTGGACAGAATACGCTACACAGGCAGAATGCAAGGATAGTTTTGACGGGACGCTGATGGTGCCGTAAGCGCGTGTTTAGTGAAGGATCATCCATGTTTGATTTATCGAGGGGACACAACTTGATGCCTATTCGATCGGCAGGCTCGATTATTGTTGTAGTATTTTCGATGGCTATACAAGTTGCTGCAACGTCAGCACAAGACTCAGGCCATACGCCTGCTCCTTTGTTAGGACAACTTGAGAAAGAGTTGATCTACTCGATGGACCATTTGCGCGGGGATGATGGAGCCAAGCCATATTTTTTGGCGTATACGGTGTATGATGAAACAACGACCATTCTTTCTGCCAGCCTGGGCGCGATGATGCGCAATCAGGTATCGCATGGAAGAAATCTAAATATCGATCTGCGCGTGGGTGATTACAAGTTGGATAATACGCATCAACTGCGTGATGCCGGCCAATCACGAGAATCCGGTAGCGGCAACATAAGTTTAGCGATCGACGATCATGAAATGTCCATTCGCCACACCATCTGGTATCACACGGATCGCATGTTTAAGCGTGCCGTAAAACGGCTGGGACGTGTGAAGACCAATCTCAAGATCAAGGTAGAAGAAGAAGATAAGTCTGACGATTTTAGCACGGAAACGCCAAACCATTTCATTGAGCCACCCGCAAAGATCGAGTTGAATCATAAGATGTGGTCCGATCGTTTGCGCAAGCTGTCCTCGATTGTGCGTGATTTCCCCTATATTTATAGCTCATCCATAACACTTGGAACTTATGCTGGAACGCGCTATCTGATCAATAGTGAAGGTACGAAACTGCAAACGGCGCAGACACGGTTTCGCATTACCATGCAGGCCGGCACGAAGGCTGATGACGGTATGAACTTAATGCAGTCGTTTGACTTCAACGCCGCCACAGAGGCAGGACTACCCAGCAACCAGGAAATGGAAGCGGCGTTTCGCAAAGTGTTGAATCAGGTACTTGCCCTGCGCGTGGCACCTGTAGCTGAGCCTTATATCGGGCCGGCGATTTTGCGTAATCGGGCCAGCGGCGTATTTTTCCATGAGATTTTTGGGCATCGTATCGAAGGGCATCGACAGCGCGACGTAACGGAAGGGCAAACATTTACCAAGAAAATTAATCAGCCGGTGTTACCAACGTTTCTTTCTGTATACGATGACCCGACGTTGGCCAAATCGGGTGATGTCGATCTTCGAGGTTATTACCTGTACGACGACGATGGTGTTGAGGCCAGGCGCGTGCCGCTTGTTGAGAACGGTATCCTCAAGACTTTCTTGTTATCGCGCACACCGGTTGAGGGGTTTCCAAAATCTAACGGTCATGGCCGTCGGCAGTCGGGTTATGCGATTGTATCCAGACAGGCGAATTTGGTGGTTGAGTCAACCAAGCAGGTAAGTTTTAAGCAGCTACGTGCGCGTCTGATCGAAACTTGCCAAGCACAGGGTAAACCTTATGGGCTATTGTTTGAGGATATTTCCGGCGGGTTTACCACAACCAGTCGGCGGGGACCGCAATCGTTTAAGGTGCTTCCTATTGTGGTGTATCGTGTGTATGCGGATGGCCGTCCGGATGAATTGATTCGCGGTGCGGATATTGTCGGTACACCGCTCACTTGTTTTGAGACGATTACGAATACCGCAGACGATTTGGCGGTGTTTAATGGTTCCTGTGGCGCGGAATCCGGTTGGGTGCCGGTCTCAGCCGTATCGCCGAGTGTCTTGATATCGACGATTGAAATTGAAAAACGTCGGCGTAGTCAGAGTAGGCCACCGATTCTCGATCCACCGTTGCCGTCGAAGAGTCGATCGGCAGGCGCTGGGGACTAATTTTATTACCTTATCTCGTTATTTAATCGTGCGAGGTTCTACGAAAACCGAATACCATGAAGTATATGACCAATCGAATCATTTGGCTGATCGTTTTTCTTCCGGCGACGTTGCGTGTGGCTCCTGTACATGCAGACTTGTACGTGCCAGTAAGCGATGTGTTACTTCGTGCCATGATTGATGAAGTCGATCGGTCCAACAAACAGTTAGAACTAGATGATTTGCCCAGGCCCTATTTTGTGATGTATCACGTAGAGGATCGCGCAAGTTTAAGTTTGACGGCATCATTCGGCGGTTTGGTGAACGCCGGGACGCAGCGATCGCGACATGCGATCTGCCGTGTGCGCGTAGGCGATATGGAGCTGGATAATACCAATGTAGGTCGTGGTGGTGGGACGCGCGGCAGCCTACCTTTTGAAGATGATTACACAGCTATTCGTCATGCGTTGTGGCGTTTGACCGATCGAGAATATAAGCAAGGCGTAGAGATTCTTACACGAAAGCGGACGTATTTGCGGGATAAATTGAATGAAGATAGACCTGCGGATTACACCCCGGCGGAATTGGTCAAGCAGTTGAAACCCGCGGCTGCGATCACCTTCGATCAAGATGAGTGGACGAAAAACGTGATACGATTATCCGCGCGCTTCAAAAAACATGCGAGCATCCAAAACTCTCGCGTCAGTTTTTTTGCCGGAGCGGTCAATTCTTACCTGGTGAATTCTGAAGGCACGCAGATTCGCAAGGGGGATACAGGTATATTAATTGGCATCTCCGCTACGTTGCAAGCGGAAGACGGCATGAAACTCTCGGATCGTCTTTCGTATGTGGCTGAGCAGTTTGACGAGCTGGCATCCATCGATGACATACTCGATGATATCGATGAATTGTGTGACAAATTAACGGCACTATCTAAAGCGCCCACGTTGGATCAATATGTTGGGCCGGTTCTTTTTGACGCACCAGCTGCGGGTCGTGTGTTTGGCTCGCTTCTTTCACCCGGTATCTGCGCACAACCTAAGCCGCTGGGTGCGGGGTCGAGTTGGGATGAGCGTAGCATGGAGAAAAAAATAGGCTTGCGCATTTTGCCGCGTTCGTTTGAAGTTTACGACGATGCAACGCACCGTACATTCGAAGATGAGATATTGGTCGGCTCGTATGAGTTTGATGATGAAGGGACACCGGCCAGGCGCGTGAGTCTTGTGGAAAAGGGTGTCCTGAAAAACATGCTAGCCGGTCGGGCACCGACGCGAAAAGTGGTAGGAACCACCGGGCATGCGCGTGGCATTGACTTGGGAGACCCACGCGCCACCGTGGGTTGTATGTATATCCATGATAAGCAAGCGATTCCCACAGATCAGCTCAAAGCCAAGTTGTTGAGCACGGCTAAAGAGGAAGGGTTAACGTTCGCTTTGCGTATTGAGTCTTGTGAGGGAGGCGCTTGGCGGCGCCCTGGTAAACCCATTTATGCGTATAAAGTATATGTGGATGATGGTCGAGAAGAATTGGTGCGAGGGCTGGAGTTTTTGAGCGTGCCTGTTCGGTCCATGAAACGTATTGTCGCTGCTTCAGATGAGTTAGCTGTCTCCAATACGCTATCCCCCGTAGCCGGTAGCATTATCTCGCCGGCTGTACTATTTGAAGAGCTTGAATTGCGCAAACCGGAAAAGGAATTGGACAAGCGACCGATTCTTCCACCCCCGCACCTGCGAAAAGAGTAACTGCGCTTGCGTGTGTTGTATTCGATGTACATTGTGCCTATGCCAACCTTTTAAGGCTGCAAGATAGATTAAGCTGTCCTGAGTAGGGTGGCATGGACAAGCGTCGCGTTAATGGGATCGCGGATGAACAGAGGCATGGGGCGACGCTTGCCCGTGCTGTTCCTCGGGTGCGCCTGCACGGGCAAACGCCGCGCGCAGCATCCATTCGACAGCACGATTCAGCGGCGTTTGCCCATGCCACCCACCCGCCAATGTTGTCATGCAACCAACCCTTTATGACAGCGTTAAAGCTCTAGCCGGTTTCTTGTGCGGATGTTATAATGACCGTGTGCTCGGGCAGCAGATGACAAGGTGAAATATGATCGTGGCTTTGGATGAAAAATTAACGCACCTGCAGGATATTTTGCGCAAGCTACGCAGCGTAGCGGTAGCGTTTAGTGCCGGTGTGGACTCCACCTTTATCCTCAAGGCAGCCATTGATACATTGGGTGTTGAAAATGTCGTAGCCGTGACCGGTCGAAGTGATAGCCTTGCCCGGTCAGAGTTCGAACAAACCAAACAACTAGCTTTGCTACTGAGTGTTGAGCATGTCGTTTTAGATACGAACGAATTTGAGAACGCTGACTATGTAAGTAATCCGACGAATCGATGTTACCATTGCAAGACGACACTGTACGATCATATGGCTGACTTTATCGCCGGGCGTGGCATTGGTGCCATCGTTAATGGCATCAATGCGGATGATCTTGGTGATTATCGACCGGGTATTGAAGCGGCCCGCGAACACAAGGTGTCTGCCCCCGCAGCTGAGGCACATTTCACGAAAGAAGATATTCGCATCCTTTCGCAGGCTTGGGGTTTGCCGACGCATGACAAACCGGCGAGTCCGTGTTTGTCCAGCCGCGTGCAATATGGCGAAGCCATCACACCGCAAAAACTTCGCACGATAGAAGATGCGGAAGCGGTGTTGCATGAACTAGGCATTCAGGAGTGTCGCGTTCGCCATCATGACAACTTAGCCAGGATTGAAGTTCCCGCAGCGTGGATCACCAAGTTAGCGCAGCCTGATATAGCGGCTGAGCTTACTCGACAATTTCAAGCCTTGGGTTATCAATACGTCACGTTAGACCTCAAGGGTTTTCGCAGCGGTAGTATGAATGAAGTAATCACCATCGGCGGCCTGCGAAGCCATTGACACATTATTCCAGCTTTGCGCGATTACATATCCCGCGCAGAGCTTGCCCATGAATATTTTATTGGGCGAGACGTTGTTTTTCGTTCAAAAGGAAGGACGTGGGCCATACGGCCTGCTCTTAACCGAACCGCGCCTGTAAAGAAGCGGCCACCCGATAGGCGCGGCTGGGTGGCCCATCTCGTTTTCGAGGTGGGGGAGTCGATGATCGCGGGCTAATGATATCGTGAAAGAACGTCGGACGCTGATGGTAAGAGATCGCCCGGAAATGGGACTCGCAAGATTCATCATGTATGCGCAGTGTCGAAATTTTGGCACTAATCGAAAATCATCGATTCGTATATCATCGACTCCCCCATGTCCAAAAAACAGGTATGGGACACCCCGTCAGCGTACTGTCATTCCTGCGCTGGTGAGAAGTCAACTTTGAGCACTCAATGTGCGGTTTTTCTTTTCTTTTTGGGTTGGGTACGAAAGGTGGGGATGTACATGTGCCAGAACATAGCCAAGGCTGCGGCACAACCTACCGAAATGTACTGAATCGGTAAGACGCGAAGGAATCGACTCCAGGGCAGATTCGGCGGCGATATGGCACTTGCATTGACTCCCGCCCAGAGATATCCACCTATCGCCATCACCGGCACTGCTAAAATCGACCAAAGTGATGATCGCACGGGCATGAGCGTATGGGCTAGATAGGTTGCGAGGCAAACGGTTGCTGCGGCAACGAAGCAAGCTTGGCCATGCTCGATAGCACGTGAGCTTTGACTGGTCGTCAGTAACGCGAAAAGCGGTAGGCCGGCGCCGGCTACAATAAGAAAATGGTATAGACCCACGCGCAGGTCCGTGCGTTCGCCGGGTTGACTGTTTGGGGATAACCATGACAGGAAAGGGGTGTCAAAAGCAGACATTCCACATACCGCGATGTGTCTGACATCCAGATCGTCGTCTACAGAGGCATCATCGCCGGGTTGGACGGGATAAAGCCAGCGCATCACGAAGGCGGATATAATCATGGTAAGTAGGATCAACAGAAACCAGGCGAATGATTCCAACGCTAAGGCAAAGGGTAATCCTCGTTGGATGGTGCCCGGCTGATCGCTTCCGCGAATAAACCAATATCCGGCAGAACTACCGCGCAGTGAGACGACGGCTAGGCCTAGCGAAGCCGCAAAGGTGCCGACGTCTGCCAGCCTGCGTCCGGCGATCACGGTAGCCAGCACGGCTGACATGCCGGCTAACAACGCCGCTTGCAACCACATAGCCACTGCGTTATGTCGTGTCAACAGGCTGACAGCACCAAGTGGGTCGTCAGGCTCCATAGCTACCCAACCGACAGTAACAAAAATAGCGATAGCTAGCGCCCAAGCCACGCAAACGAAGACTTTGTCGAGGGCGTTAAGCTGTAGCCGATGGGCCATAATGGTGCTCGACAGTTGGTTCATGCGGGTACGGCTTCGAGAATTTCCAGGCGTTTTAATAACTGCTCGATCGAATCATTGGCTTTTTCATCGAGCGGACATAATGGCAATCTAAACTCCGCCTCAGTGAGTCCCATGCAGGCCAAAGCTGTTTTGATGGGGACGGGATTGGGACCGAGTTTACTAAGCTCGCTGGAGAGGATGTCGATTTGGCGATGATGTCTTTTGGCGGCGCTGTGGTTGCCGGCCATAGCGGAGGCCATCATGGATTTTACCAAGCCGGGTACTAAGTTTGACACCACACTAATGACCCCTATCGCGCCCACGGCCATCATGGGCCAGGTCATACTATCATCGCCGCTTAGTACGACAATGTCGGTTCGTCGTAATAATGCCGTCACCCCCTCGACACTGCCCGTCGCATGTTTGATAGCCGCGATGTGGGAGAATTGTTCACGCAGCCTGACGACAACATCGTTATCAAGATGAACACCTGTTCGCGTCGGCACGTTGTATAATACGATAGGAAGATCAACGGCTTCGGCCACGGCGGCGTAGTGTCGATATAGACCTTCCGGTGTAGGTCGGTTGTAGTATGGTGTGACGATCAGCGCGGCTTTGGCACCTGCACGTTGCGCAGCTTTGGTTCGTTCAATGGTTGTCGTCGTGCAGTTGGTACCGGTTCCAGCCATCACGGGACAGCGCTTCCCAGCACGGGCAATCACAGCATCAAGAATCTGTGCCTGCTCCGCCGGAGATAAGGTAGGCGATTCACCGGTCGTACCGCAGGGAACAAGCCAATCGATGCCCCCTTCAAGCTGTCGATCTATCAGTGCATCAAGACAGCGCCAATCAATTTCACCGTGGCGAAACGGGGTGATTAACGCAGTCATCGCGCCGCGCATCGTAGGCACATGATTATTCATTACCTGACAACCTCCATCCATGATCGTTAGTTATGTATTTAGTCATTAATATACACGTCATCGATGCACCACATGTTAACTGAGGGTGTCCTTCCCCTCAATCTCGTGCATGCCGTATAATAAGTTCTTTCATCTCGCGCACGGCCTGTCTCAGACCGACAAACATAGCCCGCGCGATAATTGAATGTCCGATGTTGAATTCAGTAAAACCTGGTAGTGCTGCAATCGGACCGATATTTCGATACGTCAGCCCATGCCCGCCTAACACATCGATACCAGCCTTGAGTCCCACGTCGATAGCATAACTCAAAGTGGAAAGTGCCGCCTGTCTTTCCTGCTCATTAGTCGCATGTGCCCATGCCCCAGTCCAAAGCTCGACGGCGTGGAAGCCTACATCAGCCGAAGCGCTGATTTGTTCTCCGATTGGTTCTATAAACGCACTAACCTTGATACCCGCTTCGCGTAGCGTAGTCACGGCTGACGCGACGCGGGATCGATGGCGTATGACATCCAACCCGCCTTCGGTGGTTAGTTCCTCACGCTTCTCGGGAACCAGCGTGCATTGACTGGGTCGCAAATCCGCGGCGATGGCTACGATCTCCGAATCGATAGCCATCTCCATGTTGAGATTGACCGATACCGTTTCCTTGAGCAACTTCGCGTCACGATCGAGGATATGTCGTCGATCTTCGCGCAGATGAAACGTAATTCCATCCGCACCACCCAACTGAGCTTCAACGGCAGCCCAAATAGGGTCAGGTTCATCCGTGCGACGTGCCTGTCGAACGGTGGCTACGTGATCTATATTTACACCGAGTAAAGGTGGCATGAAAGCATCCAATACGCTCAATCCTATCGCAACAACAATGACTTGGATTATAGCGCAGAGTTACGCGGTGTAAACGGACGATCTCGATGTACACGGACGAAGGGCTAGTCGTTAAATGTTTTCGCCGGAGAAAAAGGCTGCACCCATACGATCAGCCATGGGTTGATTGGAAAAAATTAACGGTAGAAGGAATTGTGCGTCGGTGTTCGGTGAACGGAGATAATCAGCCATCTGCAAGCGCCACTGCGTGTTGAATGTCATCAAAGCATCTTGCGAGTGATCGATGCTCAAAGCTTCTTGGGCGACACCCGCTGCGATCTGTGCCTACCACATAGCCGGGTAGATACCCTCGTTACTCGCAGCAGACACGAATCCGCCGGCGTCCCCAATGATTAAAGTGTTTTTGCCGACGTGAGAATCCATATCTAAAGCAGCAGAAGCCGGGCAAGGCTCGATGGGGGCAGCAGCAGCTAAAGCTGATAGATTTTCCGGTACAAGGTTTTGTTCATGAAGTGTACGACAGATGTGGATAAACGCGGGCATGGCTTCGCCTCGATCGCCATACCAATTAATCGTTACCGAAACCCAAGTTGAGCTGACGCAGTATATGGCGAAACTGCCTTTGCGATCCAGACCTAATACGACACCAACCATCGGTTCACGTTTGCCGGCACTTTTGGGTAATGGCGCATTGGCTTGCCCGGACCAGATAATTGAGCCTGAGCCGCCGCGCGTCATACCGACGTCATTCAGTAGATGCGTCACCCTGCCCGCAGCTAACATGAGCAAGCGACCTTCAACCCGGGTGTCGTCCTCACAGATAGCGATAGTTGTTTCTTCGCCTAGATTGACGTCCTGGACGGTATTACCCGATATCATCGTAACGCCACACGAATCAGCACGTTTGACCAATGCATTATCCAACACCGCTCGATCAACTAGATAGCCGGCGGTGCCCTCGAAAGTAGGCTTAGCTGATTTAGTAAAATCCTGGTTGTGAAAAGTTACTTCGCTGAAGGTATGATTCAGGAGTTTCTTAACGCTGACGCCCAATTCATCCAATAGTGGCGCAGTGCGGGTATTGAGCCACCCGGCCAACGTGCCAGTTCTTGGGAACGTGGATGCATCGAGGAGGGCTACGCGTCTATCTTTTTGTGCCAGAAGAATAGCTGCAGTAGCGCCAGCCGGCCCTGCCCCAACAATAACAACATCATAAATATCGCTAGCCATAAGATGGGATCCTGCATATGCGTGATAACTTCTTCGTTCAATCAGGCAATTGTCGTACAATACACACTACGAAAGTCAACGCAAGTGTCTAGTCGCTGGTTGATGGAGAGCTTTGTTTGCGTGGACGTTGTCTTGTAATATTCTCACAGGAAAGCATTAACCCAAGCGGACATAAACATGACCGGCATTGTGCTCAAGCAGATACGGAAGAAATTCAAAACTAAGGCAGGAGGTGCAAATGCGCTGGTCGACTTTTCATTGCACGTGAGGGAAAAAGAATTGCTGGTACTCGTTGGTCCATCGGGTTGCGGCAAGACGACCACATTGCGCGTGATCGCCGGCCTCGAAAAGCCTGACACCGGCCAGGTGTTTATCGCTGATCGCGACGTGGAACGCGTGTCGCCGAAGGATCGTGACGTCGCTATGGTCTTTCAACATTACGCGCTGTATCCACACATGAGCGTATTCAATAATCTTGCGTTCGGGCTAAAGATGCGGGCGACACCTAAAGAGCAGATCAAACATCGCGTCCAAGAAGTGGCTACGATGTTGCATATCGATCATCTATTGGATCGCCGACCAACCACGCTATCCGGTGGAGAAAAGCAGCGAGTAGCCGTCGGGCGCGCGATTGTACGTCACCCGAAAGTATTCCTGTTGGACGAACCCTTAGCTAATCTTGATGCGCGCTTGCGTTTGGATATGCGGACGGAAGTCAAGCGCTTACAACGAAAGTTACAAATCACCATGATCTATGTCACGCACGATCAGGAAGAAGCGATGACGCTTGGCGATCGAATCGCGGTCATGCATCAAGGCCGATTGTTGCAATGTGGCACACCCCGAGAAGTTTATGAGACACCGGCCTGTCGCTTTGTAGCGGGTTTCATCGGTACACCTCCCATGAACCTATGGCCGGGGCGATTGATTCGAGAAAACGGGATATACTATTTTGCCGGCAGCATGGGTAAGTTAAAACTCCTGCACCACAACGTCTACGAATCACACTTGGATCAAGACATCTCACTAGGCATTCGACCGCATCATGTGTTGATGGCTAGTAAGAAAAATCATGACGCTAATCCGATAGACGATCACACCCCCATAGCCACGCTTGGCCAGTTTGAAGTCATCGCTATCGAGCCGCTGGGACATACGACGATCGTTCATCTGCGAAGCAGCTGTGGTACAAGCGTCGTGGTGAATGCCCAGGCTTGTACTGACGTAACTTATGGCGACAAGGTCGTGTTACGACTCGACCTCTCACAGATTCATTTGTTTGTCGCAAGAGAAGACGGTCGCCGCATTTCGTAAATGATGATGTCGATCCAGTCCCAATAAACAATCCTATTTTGGTCAAAGCCTTGCTAGTCGTTGATGCGTCTTTTGCGCTTACTCTTTTTCCTGGTCTTTTTATTATACGTTTTCGGTCGGCCCACCGGTAGTGGGCGAACACGTCGACCGAGGCGATGTTCTATCTTACTCATAAAGCTGTCCCGGCCCAACGGTCGTCCACGCGTCGTACAGAGACGAAGTGCCGAAACCATTGCTTCGTCCTCTTGATGGGCCAACTGCTTTTTCCATTTCTCACGAGGCCACGAGCGATTCCATGCCATCATCTCCAGCAACCCCGTAGCATCCACACCTGAAACATGAGCTGCGGCAGATGACCAGGGATACCGCCAGGGCACACGTACCATCTTCGCCCGTACCGGATTCCGCTCAACGTAACAAAGTGTTCGTAGCAAGTGAATGTCTTCCAACGCACAGGAGAAAAACCGATTCTGCCATAAGTGGCCGCTACGGCTATGCATGGCATTGATGTACTGCGTGTAGTGAAAATGCGTTCGACCGATGGCTTTGGCCAGTGAGCTGTC
>JAJRWX010000100.1 GCA_024276605.1 Planctomycetota bacterium
CTTCGGTCACAGTTATGGCGCGAAACGAAGATCGCTTACGCGAAGTTGTAGCATCGCTGGATACGACGTTAGGACAAAAACATGGTTTTCTCGCCGCGGATTTTTCGCAACCAGCTGCGTTCCGGGCTATCGTGCAGCGTCACATCGAGACGGTCGGCCCCGTACACATACTGGTCAACAACACCGGAGGTCCGCCTGCCGGGCCGATTTTGGATGCCGATATTGAGCAGTTAGCCGGTGCGTTTTCCAATCATCTATTGTGTAATCAACTGCTAACCCAGCTCGTGGTGCCCGGCATGAAGGCCGCCGGGTTTGGCCGGGTCATCAATATCATTTCAACGAGTGTTATTATGCCGATTGCGGGATTGGGTGTCTCCAATACCATCCGCGGCGCAGTAGCGAACTGGGCACGAACGCTAGCGGGGGAACTCGGGCCGCATGGCATTACCGTCAATAGCGTGCTGCCGGGCTTTACTGAAACCGATCGCTTACGATCCATCTTCAAAAATCGAGCGACTAAAGCCGGCGTGGATGTGCAGGATATCGAGAGCCAGGCTATTGGCACCATACCTGCGGGCCGTTTGGGCAAGCCGGAGGAAATCGCCCACGTGGTAGGATTTTTAGCCGGTCCGGCAGCGGCGTATGTGAACGGTGTCAATCTACCGGTCGACGGCGGACGAACCGCGGTACAATAAATCATGGAAACTATTCGAAACTACATCAATGGGGAGATGGTTGAGCCGGTTGGCGGAGCTTATCTCGATAATATCAATCCAGCTATCGGCGAAGTTTATGCCCAGACGCCGGACTCCGATGAGAAGGACATCGAAAACGCCGTGCAGGCAGCTACGCAAGCCTTCCCGGCTTGGTCGAGTACGCCCGCGCATCTTCGGGCTGCGGTGCTGCTGAAAATTGCGGACCTGATCGAGGCGAACGTGGATGAATTAGCCTTGGCAGAGTGTGTTGATAATGGTAAGCCGTTATCGCTGGCACGTTCGCTGGATATTCCGCGTGCGGTGGAGAACTTTCGTTTCTTTGCGACGTCTATCATCCATTTTCATGCGGAGTCGCACGTAACCGATGGTGTAGCGCTGAATTATACGCTGCGCAAACCGCGCGGCGTAGCCGGTATTATTTCACCCTGGAATTTACCGCTTTATCTGCTCAGTTGGAAAATCGCCCCGGCGCTAGCGACGGGTAACACTGTCGTAGCGAAGCCGTCTGAAGTGACGCCCATGACGGCCTATAAGCTTAGCTTGTTGTGTCAGCAGGCCGGCCTTCCTGCGGGTGTGCTCAATATCGTACACGGGACCGGGCTGCGCGCGGGTGCGGCATTAGTTAGCCATCACGATGTACCCACGATTTCCTTTACCGGAGGCACGGCTACCGGTGCGGACATAGCACGAAATGCGGGGCCGATGTTTAAGAAAGTGGCGCTCGAGATGGGTGGCAAGAACCCTAACATTATTTTTGCAGACGCTGATTTCGACGCGGCTGTGCGCGGTAGTATGCGATCATCCTTTGCCAATCAGGGGCAAGTCTGCCTGTGTGGATCGCGCATCTATGTGGCATCGTCGATCTATGAGAAGTTTGTCGATCAGTTTGTTGCAGCGACGAAGAAGCTCAAAGTCGGTGACCCATTGGAAAAAGATTCGGATCAGGGCGCCATCGTATCTAAGTTGCAACTTGAAAAGGTATTGTCCTATTTGCAATTAGCCCGTGATGAAGGTGGGCACATTCACTGCGGCGGCGGAGAAGCTACGGTCGCCGGTGCGCGTTGTAAGCATGGATATTTTGTCGAGCCGACGGTGATTACCGATCTGCCGGTTGACTGCCGGGTGAACCAAGAAGAAATCTTCGGCCCGGTATGCACGATTACGCCGTTTGAAAATGAGGACGAAGTCATTGCTTACGCCAACGACACCGACTATGGCCTGTCCGCTTCCATCTGGACCAAAGATGTTGGGCGAGCACATCGTGTGGCGGATCGCATCAACGCGGGTACGGTATGGATCAATTGTTGGTTAGTGAGAGACCTGCGCGTTCCGTTCGGTGGTATGAAACAAAGCGGCGTAGGCCGGGAGGGTGGCCAAGAAGCGCTGCGCTTCTACACGGAACCTAAAAACGTCTGCGTCCGTGTGCCAAGCCGGCCTTGAGGATAACCCATAGGCACACGCCATCGCCGTGATAGTCTAATCAGAGCCGCACGGCGCCAGCCTGCGGGCACGCGAATCATGACACCGGTATGACGATCTACACGCATCACCAGGCATCACCAGGCATGCGCCAGGTGCTCTGATACAGACATGTAGGGCAGGTCGTTCTTTCGCCAATTCCCTTTGGCGAAAGGTTGACCTGCCTTTAGCTTGAAAGTGGCAATTGCATGGCACGAAACATCCTTCCCCCGCCCGACGGCCAAAAACTCTTAAAACAAGCTACCAGCTATACTTTACCGTATACCGAATGATCACTTCTCCGTCGGGTTTAATCGTTACGGGGAAATGGATCGTGCGGGAGTCAATCTTTTCGTGTTTGTGTGTCTCATTGAGAACTTGCCAGTTGGTCCAGCGATATAGGTTTTCTTTGGCGAGTACGCGTACCGGCTCATCCTTGTGGTTGCGTAATTTGATTTCGATGGTTTCCTCCAGCCACTTGCGCCTGGTATCGACTTTGAAATCCACCTGCCGCCGCTCTCCCACCACGTCGAACGCGCTACCCATTTTGATGAGCACTTCTTCGTTCTTGGGCGTGTGGTCGATGGTGTCTTAACCGATGAACTCCAATGAACCGTCAGCCTTATCAAGTTGAGATACGCGGATGCGACCGGAGGGTAGCGGCATGCCCATCCCGATTTCTTTTTCATTCTTAAATCGAAGATAAATGTCAACTTTCTTGTTCGATTGCACGCCGAAGTTTCGATCGGTCATCGGCTGACCGTATCCACCAAACCATCCTCGCGGTTGACCGTAATAAACGAGCACTTTTTCGCAGGGCACGTTGCGAGCGGTAGGGAACAATTCAATTTGCTTGGTGGAGTTGTCCGGTAGTGTTGTCGCACGACCGAGCGTGTACAGGTGATATTCAAAGAAAGATTTTTCCTCGAAACCGGCTTCCTTAACGCGCGAAGATGTCGCAGCCCCCATATACCGCATTTCACGCGCGCTGCGTTGCGGTTGTGGCGCGCGATGTACATCGCCGGCGATGAGTTTTAGTCTGGCATCTTCATACGTTGCGCCGGTTTGATTGATGATGCTAACCCACGCGCCGATGTCGAGCTTGCCGCTATTGGCGTTAGCCCCGGGGGCGAAGATGATATTGTAATCCGTCCACCAGGCGATGCCTTTGGTCTCATAGGTGACCCGCGTGCGATGTTTGCCGCCGCGCTCCGCGTCTACATCCCACACCAGCGTCGGCTTGGTAATCAATCCGCCGGGTAATTCCGGAAACTGCACATTCGAGTATCCGCTTATCACCCGCACCCCATCATCAACCTGTAACACCACTCCGCCGGCGGTGCTGAGTAGCTTGCCGGTAAACATAGAAATCGCGTCTCCCTGTGCCTGCTCAACGGTAATCTGCTTATTGATAAACCGCTGCATGAGCTTAGCCGTGCTCACCAAATCGAATTCAAAATTCTGTTCGAGCACGTTGGTTCCGGCCCCATCGGTAAGCGAAAGAAACGTTACGGTGGTCGGATCGATTTGCGAAGCGACGTCTGAAAAACGAATAGCGCTACGACCTTGGGTTAACGTAACGTCTCTTTCATGTTTTACGATGGCATACCCGGGGATCATGCGAATCAGGTCAGCAGGATTATTATACGATGCTCGTCTTCCCGGTTGATAAATTTCAGGCGGAATCGCACCGGGTTTGGCGCTGCTATAAATTGTAATTGCCGTAGCATCCGCCTCCGCCACGACGGGATTCGTGGCTACACCTGTGGTCAGCCCGGCTATGCAGCATAAAAGGACAAGTCCATGACCGCGACTTGTCGCACGACGACTCACAATTGGTTGACTTGCCATACTCTGTCTCCTTGCAAAAGCGGACTTACATGGGGTGGACGGTTGGTGTCGCCTCATTTACCCCTAAGCATTCTATTGGACACACAGGGCCATAAAAGGTTCCACTTATTATTCGTTGATATACGCGACGCTTACATCGGGCCAATCTGCTCGCAGCCGTTCATATAGGGTCTCAGCGCCTCGGGGACGGTTACGGACCCGTCTTTATTTTGATAAAGCTCCAAGAGCGGGATCAAAATTCGCGGTGAGGCGATGACCGTGTTGTTGAGCGTATGACAAAAATGTATTTTTTTGGTAGCGTCACGATAGCGTAATTTTAGTCGCCGCGCCTGAAATTCATAAAACCGCGAAGCTGAGTGCGTTTCGCCATAACTTTCCCGAGAAGGCATCCACGTTTCGATGTCATACTTCATCACCTGCCCCATGCCGAGATCGCCGGTACACACATTGACCACCCGATAGGGCAAGCCCAGTTTTTGCAGGACATCTTCGGAATTTTGAAGAATGTCGTCGTGGTGTTTTTTGCTCTCTTCGATGTCGTTACGACAAATGATGACCTGCTCGACCTTGTCGAAAAGATGAATGCGATACAGACCGTAGGTATCCTTACCCGCCGCCCCGGCTTCTCGGCGAAAGCAGGTACTCATGGCGCAGAGTTTGATCGGTAGATCGGCTTCGCGTAGCACCTCATCAGCATGATACGCCGTCAGTGGTACCTCAGCCGTGCCCACCAAAGATAAATTGTCGCGTTCACAAAGATAGGCCTGATCGCGCCCGGCGGGGAAGTAACCGGTTCCAGCCATGACCTGTTCGCTCACCAACACCGGCACCGTCATGGGTGTAAAACCCCGTTGTACCATCATATCCTGTGCCAAGCGAAGCACCGCTTGATGTAAGAGGCAGCCCAAACCTTTGAGCACATAGTTACGAGAACCGGCTAGTTTGACGCCGCGTTGGATGTCGAGAATCCCCAAGTCGGTGGCTAGTTGCACATGGTCTTTGGGCGTAAAATCAAACGTGCGAATCTCGCCGACTTTTTTAATCTCGATATTTTCCGAATCATCTTTGCCCAGAGGTACGCTCTCATCGGCGGGCTGAGGAATCGTGAGCATAAGTCGCTCGAATTCTTCTAAGATAGGCCCTTCCTCATCTTCCAGCTCTTTGACTTTCGGTTTGATCTGCGCCAGCTCCGCTTGTACCGAAGCCGCTTCCGCTTGGATGTCCGACTCGGATTTCCCCTCGGCTATAGCCCGCTGATACCAATCCGACTTGGGATTGCGCAACAGGCCTACCTTTTGCCCGTTCTCACGCACCTGGGTACGAAAAGCATCGAGTTGCTGTTGCAGGTCGCGCCGCCGCCGGTCTACTTCCACCAAACGATCCACATCACAAGAAATGTGCTTGTCGATGGCTGATTTTTTGACGAGGTCCACATGCTCACGAATAAACTTCATATCTAGCATAGCTGTTATTTTCCTTGCGTTTACGTTAATACTTAAGACGTATTTCGTGTATCCATAAGGTAGTGTCAAGTCTGTGCGGTTACTCGTGCTTGGTTACACCACCCAACAAGGTGAATCGCTCATGCGCAGCCGGAAAATATGCCGATCTTGACTAGTGCTCGGTCGCGCATGGCTTGACGTGTGATCCGAACCCCGACCGTGAGGGAGAGGGCCTTGGGATGTTACACTGGAGCATGGAAACCGCTTCCTAACGGGCGCGGCTGGGTGGCATGGGTAAGCGATAGCTTACCCGTGGGCGCATGGTCGTAGACTGAGGTCAAATCCTGATCTACATCGGGAAACAGGGTATTTATCGATTCAAGGGATGCGCTAGATGGCAGTCACGGCAACTCAAATGTCGGAACACGATACGGCAGTACCAGCTATCGGCTGTGCATTGGATGACGTAGCCATCCATCCTCTCGGCGCGCATGCTCAGTATTTTGATTTTAATCTCGGCGAGGATGCCGTACACATTCGACCACGCAGTGCCCTGCTCCAGCGATGTACAATTCATCCGATGGCATTGTTCCAGCATCGTCGGGGCTATCCAGAGGTTAATACGGTCATGGATCGTCTGCATTTTTCTCGTGAGACGACGACCCCAGTCGCGTATCGTCCTTTCACATTGGATGATGGCCGCATCTTAAAAGAACTGTTCTTCCCTGTTGAAGTGTCGCCGTATGACGATGATTGGATGCCCAGCGACCAACGCTGGCGAAATTGGGAAACCGTTACGAAACATTTACTTAATCGGGCCAAGATCGAATGGCCCGGATTGTCCGACCGCCGGATTGATCAGCTACTGCGATTTCAGCGTTGGTCCGAGCCGATTGTCCCCTGCGTGTTACATGCCCTGGTGCAAGCCTACCATGCTTGTGGTGAGTTTGTGATTGAGGTTGGTTCTTTCCGTGGTCGATCGACGTCATTGCTTGCCATGGCCCTGGATGACGTAGGAAGTGATGCGCCGATGATTTCTGTGGACCCACATGTCAACCAGCCGTGTAACCTCGATCACGTGCGCGTTTCGTTAGCCCAAATCGGTCGAGAACAGCGATTGATTCAGATGCCCTATGCTTCACAACGGGCTGCCCGATGGATTCGTTCGGCATCCGCTTCATTCATTTATATCAACGGTGCACACATATATGAGTCAATCACGAAAGATATTGAGTATTTCAGCCGATTACTGACGCCTGGTGGATGTATCGCATTTCACCACTACGGCTGGGGTAATCACGATGGTCAACCTGAATCATATCCCGACGTGCGGCGGGCGGTGGATGAGATGATGTTCGATCATGACATGTTTCGCCCGTTATTGCTATCACACTCACTGATGGTATTTGTCAAAGAGGATCGCTGTTGATGCGGCCATAGCCCTACCGTGTATACATGACATGAACGTATCTACTAATAAAAAAAGAATCATTCGGCAATCGTGACTACCTTAACTAACACATCGCAGTTGCTTCGAAACGAAGACACTTCTGCCACAAGCCCATACCTTTGGCCCGTTACCGTAGTAGGCCAGGAGGCGAGTTGGTTCGATATCACCAGAGACGGCGAGTCGATAAGTATTACACCTCGAAAACCATTGCCGCATCACTGCACGCTATGTCCGGTGGCCCTATTTCATCAACGTGGTTTTCCCGATGTTAATGCCGTGATGGGAAGACTCGTCTTCCCTGCACGTTCAACATCTGCGCAGGATTACCGTCCCTTTACACAGGATAGTCAACGAACATTACGAGAACTTTTTCTACCATTCATGTCATCACCTCAGCAAGACCGGATGGCCTGCCCAAATCGATGGTCTATCTGGCAACGTGTGGCACAACGGCTTTGCGACGCCGCTAACATGGAATGGAGTGGGTTGACGACGGAAGATGTGGACTTGCTCGAACAGTTCGTCCCTTGGCCCGAACCGTTGGAAGGATGTCTATTACATGCTTTAATACAAGCGTTTCATGGCAAGGGCGAGATCGTTGTGGAAATAGGGTCGTTTCGTGGCAGATCCGCTTCCATGTTAGCCCTGGCCTTGCGCGGTGTGGGCAGTGACGCACCTATTTTTTCCATTGACCCCCATACGGACCAGCCCTGCAATGCGCAGCTTGTGCGTCTTGCCTTATCGCAACTGGGCGAATCGCAGCGACTCGTTCAGATACCCTATTCGTCTGATTATGCTAGTCGATTACTCAAACCGGAATCAGCCTCGTTGATTTTCATCGATGGCGATCACAGTTACGATCAAGTGCTCAGTGACTTTCGACTTTATCGAGAGATTCTTGCGCCGGGTGGTTGTCTGATTTTTCACGACTACGGCTATGGCAACCATAACAGTATGCCGGAAGCGAACCCGGATGTTCGCAAAGTGGTGGATCAGCATGTGATGACTGATGAGAACTTCAAACCACTACTGTTAGCGCATACGCAATTTGCTTTCATCAAGCGCCATTAGTGCTTACCACAGGTTGTTCCATCAAATAATAGAGTCGATCACGATAATAACCTCGTAATCGACTCCACTGACAACGACTGTTTTATATCTTACCTCAAACCCGCAGGCTTATTTTTTAACCTCCGCGACCGAGTTTAATTCTCCGTATTCGTTTGTTTCGATATTGGCGTTGTGTATATCGTGTGTCCATCGTCCGTCTACTACCAAGCGGTATCGATAGCGACCCTGAGGAAGACGCAATTGAGCGATAAAATCTCCGTCACCACGACGTTCCATCGGCGTGGTATGCGGCATCCAATCGTTAAAGTCACCGGCTAGCTGCACTTCGGTCGCTTCGGGATGATTGCTTTGGAAGATGGTAACTTCACCAGCCTGCCTGACACCGTAAATAGCTTCGATCTTCTGATCTATTTGCGCTGATGTGTCCTCAGAGACAGGGGCTATATTACGCGTGATAGGCTTTGTCTCTATCGATGGTGGTGGTGTCGTCGGTATAGGGGGCGGCGCGGGAGCGGTTGGCTTCGTATCAATAAAAGTAGGTTTTGGTTCACTCGAGATCAGCTTTTCCGGACTAGCAAATTGTGGCAACTGAGGCGACGTCAATAAGACGGGCGCATCCATTGGTTGTCTGGGAGAATCTACTGGCTTGAGTATGTCGGAATCATGGGCTACCGGTCGAGTTGTCGGTGCCTGTAGGGTTGGTGTCATCGTTCGTGGAGCCGATGGCGGAACTGGTTTCTCCGGTGATGCTGAGGCCATAGGCGCCGGTGTTGGCGTTGTCGGCACCACAGTCGCCGTAGGTATAGATTTCACATGCGTCGATGTTGGCATGGTAACCGACTTACGAACTTCTTCCTGCGTAGGTATAGCTACCGGGTCGCGCGGGCCGACTAACGTTGTTGTCGTAGCTAACAGTCGTTCCGCATCAGCGGCTAATCTTTCAACATGTTCAAGGATATCCGCCGTAGCGACGTCCGTTGTTTCGTCGGCGATGATCTCCCGGGCTAGCTTTTGGAAGTCTTTCGCCCCCATACTGGTCGGTGCAAATTCCGTAATCGGCTGACCGTAACTCACCCCTTCTTTGAGTTTCGTGTTGAAATTGATAATAGTTTTGAACACCACGTCCTTGTACCGGTTGCGCAATTCAGCCAGCACCTCACGGGCGAGCTTGGTTCGCACATCATACTGATTCGGGAGCACACGAGCCGTGGGGCTTTTGCCGCGTTTCTGGCACAAATGCTCTACCGTGGATAACTGTTGCGTTAGTCCATGCAGCGAAAAATAACCTGTGTCGACGGGGATGATAATGTCGTCAGCGGCGCAAAGACCGTTACGCATCAGCGCGCCGTAATGGGGCGGGCAATCAACGATACAGTAGTCATAGCGATTGTCGGTAGCGGTTAGCAACTCGCGCAGGAGCGTGTCGGCATCCTCCCGGTCGCCGACTTTAGGCTCAAACCCGGCCAGGTTCCCACGCGATGGGGCGAGATCGAGGTTGGGTGTGATCTGCCAGGTCACGCGCGTGAGGTCCATGGGATCACCCTCGACTTGCGCGACCAGGCAGTCGCGTATGGACAAGTCGATCTGCTCATCAGGGACAGCCATGCCTAACGCACAATGTCCCTGGGGATCAAGATCCACCAACAGCACCCGACGATTCTCTCGGGCTAAGGATGCAGCTAAATTGATTGCGACAGTGGTCTTGCCACAGCCGCCTTTTTGATTGGCAATTGTAATCGTACGCACAGGAAAACCCCCACGTTTCGCATGAGGGAGGCGAACAGTGATCTCCGAATCGATGTGCCGCCTCCTGCTGCACATCGAACGGCCATACGGTTGAAACGTCCGGTTTTACGGCATCCTGCCGACCAGGTTGACCGCGCCATGTCTTGACAGTCCTGTCATGAGAACCGCCACCTACATCACATCGTATCGGTTATCAGTACTGAAATCCTTCAACAGTTTTACCACTAAGACCGAAAAAATCACCCGCTGCGATACTGGTATAGCCTGATCCGGGTATTTTTATGCTGATACACGCTAATGCACAACACTGACACAGAAATTCACAAGCAATTTAATATGAAAACTGACACGGTAATAATAATCGTTCGGCATGATCTGATTGAAATGCTGGCTAGTGCTTTGGCACAGCTTATTTTTCGGGTTCATCCAGGGTGGCATGGGCAACGTTTTTTTGCCCGTGTCGGCCTCCGGAACTACACGGGTAAGTCCCGATGTATCCCGACTTTACGTCGGGATACATCGGGACTTACCCATGCCTCCCGAATTCTTAGCTGTGACACAGCACTAGACTTCCCGGCAGGCGACCCAATGATCTTTGGCGATCTCTTTTAGAGTGGGTGCGCCGGATGGTGTGTTCGGTGTGGAAGCTGCGCAATCAGCTAGGATTAGACCGATTTCGTTGTTAGCGCTGGCTATAGTTTCACGCATACCTTCGGAAGCTTTTTGTGAGGACAAATCGCAGCGCGGGTGAAAGGGGCAACCTGTCGGTCTGTGTGATCGAGTGGGTGGTGATCCGGCAATCATGGGCAGTCGTTCGTTTGTGGCATGGAGTTGCACAGCACAGGCTAGCAGCGCTTTGGTATACGGATGGCCGGGATTAGTAAGTAAGGTTTTAGATGGTCCCTGTTCAACGATTCTGCCCGCGTACATGACATAGGTGTACGATGCTCGCTCAGCAACGATGCCCAGATCGTGCGTAATAAAGAGGACGCTCATGCCGGTTTCCGTTTGCAGTTTTCCAATAAGATCAAGAATGTCCTTCTGCGTGGTCACATCGAGTGCCGTGGTTGGTTCATCAGCAATAAGCAGCGCAGGCTGACAGGCCAGCGCCATGGCTAACATCACGCGCTGTCGCATGCCGCCGGATAGCTGGTGAGGATAGTGATCTACACGTCGTGAAGCATCAGCTATACCAACACGAGATAATTGTGTGATCGCTTCACGCTGCGCATCGTGGGGATTCATGTCTCGATGTAACAAAATCGCCTCAACGATTTGTTGTCCAACGGTAAAAACAGGATTCAGGGAGGTCATGGGTTCTTGGAAAATCATGGCGATACGTGAGCCTCGCACGCGACGCATCTGCTTGTCCGTAAGCGTAAGCAGGTCGATGCGTGTCTCGTCGGATTCACCGGCTAAGTAAATATGCTTTCCTTGCAGACGTGCCGGCGGTTGCGGCAATAATCTCATGATAGCCAGCGCCGTGGCACTCTTGCCACTACCACTCTCACCGACTAAGGCAACTGTTTGTCCATAAGGAATAGATAGAGAAACCCCATCGACAGCGATGTGTTCACCTTCATCGACGGCAAAGGAAACCGTTATATCATCTATAGTTAATAAGTTTTGCTGCGTCACCGTGCATTGATCTTTCTAACTAGCATAGTTTCATTTCACCCGCGGCTCATAGTTAAATCATCGGTGCTTGTGAGGATTTGGGGTCGAGGGCGTCGCGAATGCCGTCACCCATGAAATTGAGCGCTATGAGTGTCACCACAAGGGCGCTGCACGGGAAAGCGATCAACCACCAAAAACCGACAAAAGCGTTTACAGCTTCGACACCATCCGCAGCTAATCGCCCTAGTGAGGGAATAGGCTGCTGCACGCCAATACCCAAAAAGCTAAGGAACGATTCCTGCAAAATAGCCTGGGGTACGACTAGTGTCGCGTATACTACGATTGGGCCGGCTACGTTTGGTAGTATGTGATGGCGAAGCAGATATAGCGTGCTCGCGCCATTGGCCCGCGCCGCCTCCACGAATGGCTGCTTACGAAGCGATAATACTTGTCCACGTACCACGCGCGCCAGCGTCAGCCAACTGACACTACCAATAGCTAACACCAGGATCAATAGATTGGCGGGTATCGCGTGACCATCGAACAAACTCGAAAGCGGTCGCGTGAGTGCCACCTTCATCAAGATGACCGTAAGAATATAGGGGAGTGAATAGAGCACATCAACCATTCGCATCATCACAGCATCAACCCGGCCTCCGAGCAGCGCTGCGGTCGCCCCCCAGGTTGAACCCAGGACCACGGCTACGAAGGCGGCACATCCTCCGATGATCAGACTCAACAGCGTCGCCGGTAAAATGCGATGAAAAAGACTTCGGCCAAGATCGTCGTGCCCCATCCACGAAGTCGCCTGCCATATGAATCGTGAAAGACCAGGCCAAGAGATAAGCCGGCTATCTTGGAGTGCATTGTTGAAAGCTTGATAGGGAACAGCGGGGTGCGCTGTCGGTGTAGCGCGTACCGCGTGATCCAACGACTGAACATTGTACCAATGCACGGTCCACGGCAGTGTTACGATCACGATCAGCAAAATTGAAACGAAAACGATCAGACCGGCCACGGCTAAGCGGTTCGCGCGAAATCGTGACCAGCGACTTCGGCGATTGAGTATTAAATTATCCGTCGAGCTTGTCGGCATTAGATCGTTAAACCAATACGTGGATCGAGCCATGCATACAGTACATCGATCGCGAGATTCAAAAAGATCAACAGTACGGAAAACACGAGAACCGTACTCATGATCAGTCCCGCATCAGCATTGAGTGCGGCGTTGACAAAATGCTGCCCCATGCCGGGTACGCCGAAAACCTTTTCAACGACAAATGACCCCGTCACAGCCTGCGCCGTCGCCGGTCCCAGGTAACTTAGCACAGGTAAAAACGCCACCTTGAGCGCATGTGTCCAAATCACTTGATGCGGCGAGACACCTTTCGCCAACGCCGTGCGAATATAGTCACTACCCAGCACGTCAAGCATAGCCGAGCGCGTCAGTCGGCAGATATAAGCGATAAACGGAAGTGATAGGGTTATGACGGGGAGTGGTAAATGTTTGATCGTTCCCCAGCCGCCAATCGGCAGTATAGGCCAAGCGACGGCGAAAACTGTCAATAACACGACACCGCTTACAAAGGTTGGTAGTGAAATGCCGATAAGTACACCGGAAACAATGGAAACATCCAGCCAAGAGTTGCGCCGCGCCGCACTAATGACACCCAACGGTACACCCACGAGCACAGCGAAAAGAATTGCCAGAACACCGATCATGGCTGAGATGGGTAGCGCCTGCGAGACGATTTGCGTACAGGTCCAGTCGTTATACGTGAACGACGGGCCGAAATCCAGCCGTACTGCGCCGCCCAGAAATTCCCAAAAATAAAGCCAATTGTTGTCCATGCTATACCGTGCTCTCAGGGCATGTTCGACTTCAATAGGCATACTGCGATCGGACTGTTGGAATGGATTGCCCGGCACCATCACTACCATCACAAATGTGATGACGTAGACAACGATCAACGTAGTCAGCGCCCAAACAAGTCGGCGTGCGAGTGGTCGTATCATCGCGCCACGCTCACATAACGAAAGGGAAACCGCAGCCTTGGATTAGGAAAAATACCCGATACGTTGGGTTTGACGGCGATGGGTGATGCGTAATGCAGTAGGGGAATAATGGGCAGGTCATCCTCGACAATGATCCGCTCGGCCTGGGCAAGCAGTTCCAAGCGTTGGGCTATGTCAGTCGTCACCCGCGCACGGTGTAATAATGCGTCGTAAGCGGTGTTACTATAGCCGCTATCGTTGTTTCCATTTCCTGTATTAAAGCAATCCAGAAATGTTGTTGGATCGTAATAATCTCCATACCAGTTGCCGCGTGCGATCATGAACCGATGATTGGCCTTGCTTTCAGCGAACGATTTTGTCTCCTGACAGCGCAGTTCCACTCTCGCACCAAGATGTGTTTCCCACATGCCGGCCAGTGCCTGACAAACTCGTTCGTCTGATGGAACGTAGAGTAACGTCACTGTGGGCAAGCCTTGTCCTTGAGGATAGCCGGCCTCGATAAGTAACTGCTTGGCAGCGGCGATGTCCATCTGACTGCCAACCGGAGATGGATAACCGGTCAATGCGCCGGGAGGAATGAACGTAGTCGCGACACGGTCGCCGCGCTGCAATACAGCATGTACGATGGCTTCTTTATCGACAGCCAATGCGAATGCTTTTCGCACACGCGCATCAATAAACGGATTGGGTCGATCTTCGATGCGCTCGTCTTTACAATTAAAGCTCATGAAATAGGTTGAAAAAGTGTCACACATGAGAAAGTCGCGGCGCTGGCCGGTCTGTGAAAGTCTAGCGAGTTCATGATCGTAAGGTACATCCATACCGGGCAGAAAATCCACCTCGCCCGCTTCATAGGCCATGATGGCTACGCTTGTGTTTTCGTATACTAACATATCAATGGTTCGCACATTGAGCGTATCGAACATGCGGTGAAAAGGATTGGCGGACATACGAAGCCGTTGTTTGAACTTCCAGTCGCTCACGAAATAAGGCCCGTTGGTAATGAGTCCGGGATAGCCATTTCTAATCCCACGCGGCTTGGTCCATTGCGGGTCGTATACCACGAGTCCCTCGCGCGTCAGCCCGGAGTCGACGTCACCTTCTCGGAGCAACTCTACACTGGGGTGACAGGGCAGAAATGAGGGGAAGGAGGTCAGGTCCAGAAAATACGGGCATGGCCGCAATAGACGTACGAGTAGCGTCTTATCGTCAGTTGCTTCAAGGCCGACGTTTGAGAATCGTTGGTCCATCTGCGCAACATGCTGATCGAATGTCTGTTGGTACAAAGCCTGCCAGTTTAAGTTCGACGTATTTAGTTGTCGTGCCAGCCCAAGTGACGCACTATGGTTATCGTGCTGATCGATGATAGTCGAACGCAGTGAAAGAGAAGGCTTAATGACTTCGAATACGGGATGATGTGCTAACGATTGTGCCGCCTGTGCGTCAATCTCCCATCCTTGTCGCAGTCGGTCAAGCGTTGTCAGGGCACCCGCCGCTTTCCGTCTCCACGAGACATAATCCGCAGCACCCGCAAGGTTGTCGGTGAACAGGAAGGTGTAGTCCGTCCCCGTCCCTGGCTCCATACATCTACGCCAACCTCGGATGAAATCGCCGGCTAGGACTGGATCACCGTTGGACCATCGCGCGTCCTCGCGAATGGTAAAGATATAGGTCAGTTGGTCTGCGGAAACCAGCGGTGGGAATATGGCTGCGCCTGCTTGGGGCTTGGTGGTGCGCGGGTCGCTGGTGGTGAGTCCTTCCCAGATATTGAGTGCGACGCGAAAATCCTGCGTCCAGCTCATCCTGGCCGGGTCGAGGGTATGAATGCCTGATGAATTGACGTATCTAAAATCCGCCGGTGCTTCTTTCGTCGAATTGAGATAGGCGTAAGTAACCACGACGGCCAGCGCTGATGCAACCCAAGTGAAAGGGTGAAACGCCGTCATGTTCTATATCACCCTACACCTTGCTATTGATGCGTCAGTTATCGTTTATGGCGCACCCATTGGCACGTTCCACGGGGCTGCGCCGAGTGCTCCCGCTGTTTGGGTTGCTGGATCACCCACCCATCGATACACCTGCTCCAGTACTTGTTGGCGGCGAAGGTGACCGCCCTCGTCCAATTCTTTCCTCAAGTTGCCGTTATTGGCGTTACTTCCCACCAATGCGGCGAGGATTTCTTCTTCAATAATCAAACGCCGAATTAAGTGGTCCTTTTCATCAGGAGACAAGTTCGCTTTGGTGAACAACACTGCGTCCATGCGCATGAACGTGGCAATGGCGGCAACCAGCTTGATACGTTGGGGTTGAGACAGCGCCCCAGTTACGCCGCTAGACTGGAAATATCGCAGTGCCTCAACCTCGGCACGATCGATACCTATATAACTCGACCGCCGCGCGGTCAACCGGCTTTCCATGATCGCTAGCATAGCATCTGCCGCTGCTGGAATCTGCGCCGCAGTCTTGAATGATAAGGCCATGTAAATACGGCTGAGGATGACCGGGTTCGTTTCGTTTTCACCGGCTTTTTGCAGACTTGCTATGGTCTTGTCACATTTACTTTTGTCGGCAGCAATGGTTGAGGTTAATCGCGAGAGAGCTTGAGCGCAGAGGAATCGCGTCGGTTGGTCCGTCGAAGTTAGCCCGGCTAAGATGCCCGGCAGTGTTTCGATGGTGCCAAAGTCAAACAATATTCGGGCCAGCGTTTGAGAAACGATAGTGTTAGCGCCGGGTTGAAACTCAACCGCTGCGACCTCGGCCAATTGACCGGCCAACGTCAAACGAAAAGCGTTATCGTTTTCATTATGCTCATATTGGTTATTGAAGTATGCCCGGAAGTCTTTCAGCGCTTGCAGGCCATCCGTTTTAGCCGCTTGTTTAAGTTTGGTTACCTTACCCTGTGCCCATTCGTGGATACGTCGTTGATCGCCTTCACTGGGACTAGACTTTCCTCGGATGGTATCGAGGATGTCATCCTCAGGCCCTGCCTGCCCCAGTGCCTGGGTAGTGACCAATGCGCCAACCACGCAAACCAACCATGTCGCTACATTTCGATTTCGCCTCATCATACTCAAGCGCGCCTCCGGTTCGCCGCCTAGACGGCGGTGTGTCCCCATACGTCCCCCATTATCAGTCTATCGTAGACCTGCCCATCGAGCCTGTTTTTGCCATCTCGTCACACAGACCGACATGGTGGCCATCACAACTTTTACCTGCCAAGGCCCAAAGTGTGGGCGTTTAGAGAAACGTATCGACGAAAGTGGGTTTGTGTCAAGTTATCAATGGTGCAGACCATCATTCGGGTCCGTGACCGTATCGGCGGTGCGTAAAGTCAGAGCACCTGGCGCAAGCCTGGTGACATGCGGGTTTTATGGGCAAAGGTGGCCATGTTGACTCCTCTAGTCCGCAGGCTGGCGTCATTGCGGCTCTGACTCTGGCATACCCAAGCCATACGAAATCCATTAAAGAAGCGCTACAATCGGTGCCACTGTCTGCTTTAACAGCTCATGACGCTACACAAGCGGGAAGAATGCCATATAGTTGTGTTTGGTGACCACTGATATAAGAGGAAATGCCCCATCGAATGGGGGTAAGGCAAGGGTAGTATGGGTAGGTCAGACAATGCAGTACCGGCACCAGCCGTTCGCCGGCTTAGTTTATACCTACGCCAATTGGAGGCCTTCTTAACGAACAATCTCCAGACCGTTTCCAGCAAGCAGCTAGGACAAGCCCTATCGCTTTCAGATGCACAAGTACGCAAGGACTTGGCCTATTTCGGCCAATTCGGCCATCCGGGTGTCGGTTATCGTGTAGCTGAACTAATCCTGAGACTTCGGCACATTCTGGGAACCGACCGTAAAACGACGGCGCTACTTGTAGGGCTTGGAAATCTAGGTCATGCGTTGATGCAGTACCACGGCTTCAATAAAAAGAGCTTTGAAATTGTCGCTGCTTTCGACCAAGACCCGGCGAAAGTGGGGCAACCGATACCGGACCGACCAGCGGTGATCATTCAACCTGTCGACCAAATGCCCAAGACCGTACAACAACTTGGCATCAAACTGGGTATCATCTGCGTACCGGCCTGCGCCGCACAGGAAGTAGCGGACATGATGATAAGTACCGGCATTCGCGGCATCCTAAACTTCGCCCCAGCCTCCCTCAAAGTTGGCTCAGACATAGCCTTATCGTCCGTAGACTTGGCCGTTCAACTCGAACAATTAGCCTTCCAACTAAGCGCCATGCAAAACCGACCGGCGGATGATTCTGCTTAAAGCGGGTTGAATATGTCGAGTCAGAGCCGCTGGCGCGAGCCTGCGGTCGTACTATCAGAACGCTGGACGAAGCATGGTTAATGTGCTTGCCCTGTGTGATTATTGCTCTACAATATATCCGCAATGAACATCAATACGCGCATCAAACATCGGGCGGGGGAGTCGGTGGGGGATCGGGTGCGGCGTCGGCGTAAAGAGTTGGATATGACGCAAGTTGAGCTGGCCAAGCTCGCCAATGTCAATCAGGGGTTTTTGTCCTCCATCGAGCAAGGAAAAGCCAACCCGCGTCGTCGCACGTTGGACGCGCTAGCGGTGGCGTTGGATTTACCGCAGAGCGTGCTCATTGGTAGCGGGGCGGATCATGATGCTCCTCAACCGTTAGAGACTCGCGAGCTTCCGCTATTCGGATCGATCCCCGCAGGGCCACCGGCTGAGTCTCAGCAACAGCTTGAGATGTTCCCGGTTCTGCGGCATCAATGGTCACCCGACTACTATTGCCTGCGCCTATCCTACGACAGCATGGAACCGACGCTTAAGCCCGGAGATATCGTGCTGGTCCACTATCGCCCCGACGTCGATCCTCTCCACGTGCAAGGTCGCATCTGTGCTTGTCTTGTTGACAGCGAGCCGACACTTAAACGTGTCTGGGTCGAGCAGCGCGATCAACAAACGTCGGTCATCCTCCGAGGCGATAACCCGCGCGTCGAACCGATCTTGATCGATTTCTCCCGCGACTTCGCTATCCAAGGCGTTGTTACTCACTTAGTAAGCCGCGACTGTTAACTTCATCCCATGCGCAACTGTTCATGTACAGTAACGGCCAACTCCCTATTATTCACGAAAGATCGCCGCCAAAAAAGCGATACCCAATAACGTAGGCTGCGTTGGGTGGCATGGGTAAGTCCCGATGTATCCCGATGCAAAGTCGGGATACATCGGGACTTACCCGTGTAGTTTCGGAGGCCAACACGGGCAAAAAAAGCGTTGCATGCCACCCTCAATGAACCCGAAAAATAAGCTGTGACACAGCAGTAGGATGCTGAAGGTGCTCGTGGCGTGAGTGCTGTTTTGAAGGCACGGGTCGCTTGCGCTCGCCGCTCGGATGGATACTCCGAATGACATGACGTGGAATGCTGCTTGGCATACAATGGTCACGTCTTCAACGAAAATATATGTCAATCCGAAGCAGGTAATTAAGCATGGCTGAGGAGAACCCGAACCGACTGAGTGAGTGGTTGCTTATTGTGCGTGAGCAGGCGCCGGTTTTGCGCCGGCGTTTTTTGGATTGGGTTGAGGATTGTAAACAGCAGCCCTACTTGATCTGGGAAACAACTGCGGTGCGGTATAGCGCGTATGGCTTGATCGTGCTCGTTGTGATGTGGGTATGTTCCACCGCGACGACGATGTTATCTCCGCCATTACCGGTGGATGCGCAATCATTGGCTACTTCGGGAGATTTCCATGTGCTGTGCAGCGACGAAGATTGTGGTCAGCATTTTGTCATCAATCGAGCCTTTGGTTTTCATGACTTTCCGGTGAGGTGTCCAGCGTGTAAGCTCTTATCCGGTCAGTCGGCACGGCGATGCTTATCTACGGTGTGTGGTGGTCGCTATGTAGTTCCGATCGAACGAGATGGTCAATCGCAATGTCCTTACTGCCAAGAAACGTTTCCATAGGCTATTAAGAGACCTGTCATGCAAGAGAATATCGTACTACTGGGGTGGACGGCGGCTAGTGTTGGGTTTTTGCATACATTATTAGGCCCGGATCATTATCTTCCGTTCGTAGCCATGGCTCGGGCGGGTCGGTGGTCGACGTCTAAGATGACGGTTGTGACGATCGCGTGTTGGGTGGGGCATGTGCTCAGTTCGGTGGCGATTGGCGCAATAGGTATGTTGTTGGGCGCGGGGATTGATCAATTATCCTGGCTGGAAAGTGCACGCGGGGGGATCGCAGGTTGGCTGTTGGTGGCCTTTGGTTTGCTTTATTTTGTGTGGGGCGTGCGCCGTGCGCTGCGTAACCGACCTCATGAACATATCCACGTTCACGCGGACGGTACGGTTCATGCGCACCTGCATACCCATACCGGTCAACATGTACATGTCCATGAATCGCAAGCTATGAAAAAGAGTGATGAGTCGCTGACCGCAGACCATGAACATGCAGGTGGTCAGACGGCACCATCGCTTACGCCGTGGATTTTATTCACGATTTTTCTATTCGGTCCGTGTGAGCCGTTGATACCTGTGTTGATGTATCCAGCGGCGACGGGGAGTTGGCTGGATGTGGCTATCGTAACCGGCATATTTGCTTTAGTCACCTTGGTGACCATGACGACCATTGTCCTGCTGATTCATGCCGGAGTCAGTGCCACGCTGATGCACCGTCTGGAGCGTTACAACCATGCGCTGGCCGGGTTTGTGATTTTGGCTTGTGGCACGGCGGTGACGCTAGGGCTGTGAACCATGAAACCGTGATTCCTTCACATCATGGATGTCTACTTGTGAACAAGTCAAGACGTCGTGCAATGCACGATCTACATTGCTTGTGAACAAGTAGGTCGGGCATCGCCCGACGGATCATTATTGTGGGTAAAGACGTCGTGCCGTGCACGACCTACAAAGCCGCCGGGGTGTAGGGGAAGCACGGTGAAATCTCCCAAGCGTGTTTATGGATAAAAAATAACTTTTCGTTTGACTGGGTTGAATTCGTGCGGTATACTTTGTTATACGAGGTATACGCGGATGAGGTTCGATCGTGAACTGCTGAAGGGTACTACGGAAACGTTTATTTTGGCTACCGTAGCTGAGATGCCGTGTCACGGTTATCAACTCGTCAAGCAACTCAAACTCAAGAGTGAGGGGATTTTTCAACTCGGGGAAGGCACGCTGTATCCGATTCTATACAAGCTTGAAGCCAAGGGTTGGATTGCGGGGAAGTGGGACGGTGGCACGGGGCAGCGTCGGCGGCGCGTTTATCGCATTACACCGCTGGGGCGTCGTCAATTAGCCGCACGCAGTGAGCAGTGGAGTGAATTGGTTCGTGGTATGGCGCTGCTACTGGGAGCATCGACCAATGAATAAGCATCCCAAGATAGAACACAGCATTGCCACCATACTAACCAATTGCGGTTTACCGATGGATCGTCGCACTGAAGTAGCTGATGAATTGCGTGATCACTTATCGCAACTCGTTGACGCTAAATGCGCAGAGGGAATGGATGAAGATCAGGCGATTCAAACTGCGCTGGCTGAGTTTGGTTCGCTCGCCGCGATTCGTAGGCAATTGCGCAAGCAGCAAAGCGTGTTGGATCGGCGACATGTCATGGCAGACCTACGACGATATGTGTGGCCATTGGTTGCTGGATGTGGCATTATTGCCCTTTTGGTTGCGATTTTCGCACCGGCCCCAGCTTCGGTGAGTCTTCGTTGTCTATTTGGCGCAATTATATCTGTTGGTGTTTGTGGGATCATGATTACGTACGGGGTTAGCGCGGAACTATTAGTATATAGGTTACAGCGCCCGCGACCACGATCGGAGTTCCATTTCCAGAAAAGTTTTTGTTTCTGGGGGGCTGTGGTTTTCGGGTTTTTTATTTTCATGGCATCTATGTCGCCGTTGGCTATCATTGTTTGCGGGTTCTTCGGACAATATGCCTTTCTTCATTCATCCCCTTACGTTGCACCGCAATTACAGGCAGAGGCACATTGGTTCTTGTTGCGCTGCTTACCTACCGCGATGATGGATAATCCGTTACGTTCCTTTTTGCTGCCACTTTTGACAGTGCTTGCTGGAGCGACAGCGATCGCCCTCTACGAACGATCTCGTTGTGTGGATGAGGATGAAGTGGCAGATACATTTATCACCGAATAACATCGCATTTTAATGGGTATAGTTTTTCAAAGGCACACACACGTGGCACTGCATGTTTTGAAGGCACGGGTTGCTCGCGCTCGCCGCTCAGATTTGGTCATCATATCCATGTAGGCTGGCTGCCCCTCCATTGGGTATGTTGAAGGTATGGCCCCAGGCTATTTACTGCCTCGCTGAGATAGCGGGTTTCCGTTATCGCGGTTCACCGGAGGTCATAAAAAAACCTAAATCAGCGGGAAGAAACCCATTAGCCCGTTCATCTAACTATAAGAAGGGAAGACGGTCACGAGGGGGCCGCTCTCCGAGCGTGCCGAAGATGACCTGGCGTCCGATACTGTATGCTAGCGATGGAGCCGCGATGCCGTATCCACCGTGTTTTGGGACAGGCTTGGGAAGGCCCCCTCGTAGATCGATACCTGTCCACTTGTTGATCGGAAACATGAGGTGCGGTCTTCTCGGATGTGTATGGAGCGGACTGTTAGATACATGCAAACTGATACTATGTTAGTTCTGTCTTTACAATGGCACCCGTGAGACGGGTCTTGGGAGTGTGCTTCTCCACGTTGGTTTGTGGTCGAGCACGGAATGGGTAACCATGTGGACCTTGCTGGTCGTTTTTGTTGCCTTTTACAGCGGTTTCTTCATGGCATCGCTTCTCGCAGCAGCGAAGTCGGATGATGCGAGTAGTTTACAGCCTCATGAGTGGGACACTGCGGTGGGGAGTGGGGAAGCATACAATAAGCCCGAACATGCTGAAAACAAGCGTAAACTAAAGGCTGCCGACAAGCTGGAATTGCCGGTGTCAGATGTCTGTATACCCCCGACGGTCATCGGGGGGAATAGAGTGGACGAGCAGAACGCGCGTCGGTCAAACTATGAACGTTGCCTGGATTGTGCGCTATTCCTTGACAGTCAACATGGCCTATGGGGCATGAAACCCAAGCCTTCTCGCGATGGCTTGCGACTACATCGGATAAGAAAGGTGGATTGAAGATGCTGCATTTGTTTCTCAGGAGCCTACGGTATCGATGGTTTGAATACCTGTTGGCTTCTTTCGTCATAGCTGTTGTTATCGCAACGGTGACTGTTCAGCGCTCGCTTTCAGCGTCGACCGAGTCCCAAGTTCACAGCTTGGCCCACAAGCTTGGGAAGAACATGCTGGTGGTGCCCTTGAAGACAGATCTGGCAGACTTCTACGCTATGCATTACGGTCACGAGGCCATGCCCGACACGCATCCGGATAAGATTCTAAAGTCGGATCTGCGCCGGCAGATCAGCATGGCTCAGCCACGGTTATACGGGAATATTGAGCCAAACGGTGTCCCCCTAGTACTTGTAGGGCAGCAGACGATTACACGAAGGGGGGCGGCCAATCCCTTTTCCTCCAGTGATGTGACCCTCGGTGAGACCGCGGCGGAAAGGCTCAGCCTGAAGCCATCGGACACAATGCAGGTTAACGGTCTGGAACTTAGAGTGGAGGGAGTCACCACCAAGCCGCTTGAAGGGCTTGACGTGGGTGTATTCGGCCCGCTCGATCTGGCGCAGGACACACTGGATAGGCCCGGCGAGATCAACGCCATGAGGCTGGCCGGTTGCTGGTGTCGTGTGGATGTCCCTAAGCTGGCGTCTCAGGTCGAGGACTTACTTCCAGATGCCAAGGCTATGACAATAGCCGGTATGATCAAGGCCCAGAAGGGGACTATCGCGACGGCAAAGAGATATTCCACGGTTACGTTGGCCGTTGGGGTCGTGCTCATTGCCGCCATTGTGGTCGTTCTCATTGCATCACAGGTTAGACGACAGATCCGGGAGATCGGGTTTTTGCTTGCCACGGGCGCATCGCCCTGGTTTGTCATTGCGATTTTCATCACCAAAGCCGGCCTTGTCGGGCTTATTGGTGGTTTTGTGGGGTATTATCTTGGCTCCCCGCTAACGGAAGAGGTTGCCTCCAGATTGATTGGGCTTCCTTTGCATGCCTCGACGGATTTACTCGGTGTGACGCTTGGATTATCTGTGACCATCAGCATTTTGTCGGCCTCTTTGCCAGCGATACGTGCAGCAAGGCTTGATCCGACAGCAGTATTGAGGGAGATTTGAAGACTATGATCAAACTTGATCGTACGACGAAAGAATTCGCCACCCGGAACGGGCACCCCGTCTTTGCGTTGAAAGATGTTGATTTGGAAATCCATCCGGGCGAGTTTGTGATGGTTGTTGGTCCAAGTGGCAGCGGTAAGAGTACGCTGTTGTTCACCGTGGGTGGTATGCAACATCCCTCGGAAGGGTCCGTTTTCCTGGGAGATACTGATATTTACGGTCTCTCACCGGCTCAGCGAGCGAGGTTGCGTCGCACCCGTATCGGATTTGTTTTCCAAACGTTCAACTTGATTCCGTACTTGGACTGTCTGGACAATGTCGTTGTCCCGGCTGTGCTCGACGGTGTGCCCAGACATACTGCGATCGATCGAGCACATGATCTTCTTGAGCGTTTGGGCCTCGGCTTGCGCCTGAAACATCGCCCTGCAGAGCTTAGTGTAGGTGAGAGGCAACGCGTTGCTTTGTGCAGGAGTTTGATTAACGAACCGGAGGTGATCCTTGCTGACGAACCGACCGGTAACTTAGATAGCGTGATGACTGATGAAGCTATGCAGATTCTCCGGGATCTGAATGCAAACGGACAGACGATTATCATGGCCACACACGACCTCAACCTTGCGGAGAAGGGTACGCGCGTAATTGCGCTACGCGACGGACTCGTCGAAGAAGACAGGCCTTCCCGAGATGGTTACGGCCAAACCGGGGAGGCTCTGGAAGGAGGCGGTCAAGTCGGCGAGGTGTCAGGCGATGAAGCCCAAGGTGATTGGGTGAACGCCGGAGGGCTTCAGACATGAAACCTACGTTCTGGCTTGCTTGGCGCGAGCTGATGAGCCGGAAAACCGCGTTTGCCACTGGGCTGGCGATGGTCGGTGTAGCGGTTTCGCTATGCGCGGGGACCGAGCTTGTCGCGAGATCACGCGAGGCGGCGATTGCTGCGGATATTGACCAGATCGGCCCGGCATTACGCCTGATTCCCGCCGGGAAGACGGTGAGCGATCTGGCTAGGTTCGAGCTTGGTACGATTACTTTCCACGAACGCGACGCCAGCAAGCTGCGTGCGGAACTTTCCCGATGGGTTCGTGCTGTTGAGGGCCGCTTACTACTCAAAGTTCCGGTAGAAGGCCGAATGGTGTCAGCTATCGGTATCGACCCGAAACGAGTGCTCTCTCCTTTCGACGCGCTTACCAGGCTCCATGACGAAGACATAGCCTTTGGCTCCGGGTTGGCACAGAAGCTCGGTAAATCGGAAGGCGACCAAATTGTCATTAAGGGTATGCCATTTCGTGTGAGCACCGTGCTAACTGAAACGGCAAGTGCTGATGATCTGGCACTTTATATGTCGCTTGGGACGATGCAGGCGTTGTTTCAACGTGCCGGGTCGATCAATGAAATGCGGGTATATCCTTTGCCTGGTGCGCCCGTCGAGCGCATCGCTTCGTATCTATCGGCTAACCACAAGGGAATCAATGTCTTGAAAACGTTCCGTGGCGAGATCGCGGAAGGGGGCATGAACCAGAGTTTGCTACAACATCGCCGCGTGCTATACGTGATTACAGCCACGGTCATCGCCTTCTGTATTCTCGTCTGGTCCTACCTCAACGCGGGAGAGAGAAGACTGGAGATGGCCACCGTCGTGGCCGTCGGAGGAACGCCCGTTACCGTGCTGTCGATGCTCGTCGTTCGCGCAGCCATTGTTGGTCTTCTAGGGGCGTTCGCCGGTTACGCTGTCGGCGCCACGATGTCGCTTGTCCAGGATTTTTCATCTGCCGTTACCGTTGTCTTCGCATGGCGGCTACTCTTGGTTATCTCCGTCGGCACAGTCATCTTAAGCGTTTTCGGTGCCATGATCGCATCCACGTTCTTCGCCTTCAGGAAGCATGTTACAGTCTTGCAGGAGTGGTAAAACCGTTCGCCCGTACATCTCTACAGTTAAGAAAAGGGTTATATCCGTGCACGTGGTGGTAACAGGTGTCACGCAGAACCTGTGATCCGTATTCGTTGCAGTCTTGACGCATGCAGCGAGGCTTTTTCTGCGGCGGGCTACGGTGATTCGTTGGGCGTGATGTCTTCCTATTATGGGGTAGGTATCGGAGTTTATCGCTGTGAAGACAACAGAAGGGCATCCAGTCGCATGTTCAGTTCATCGAATAAATCATCAATCCGAAGCTCGAATTCCTCGATGTGAGCCTGAAGTGCTACACTGTCTCCAAGGCTATGGGCTGCCGCGAGTTCCTTGAATCTTCTCCGGTCAACCTGTGACGCCCGTTGGCGTATCTCCCGAAGGAGAGACCTAGCTGCGCCAATCTTGCCCACGTTTAGCCTATAACGCTCAATAAACCGTTCTACATGTGCTTCCCAGGGGTGAACCGTCTCGTCGTCGTCACGCTGCTCATCTATATTTGTCGTCTCGTCCTCAATCCACAGTTTGCAGCACCTATGTGGAAGCTCTATGTCGAGGCGGTCACGGCCCTTTTGAACCTGCACTTTGGGTAGGAGTTTTTCGATCCTCTTCAGGGCATCATTCCAATCGATTTGACACGACCTCTCGATTTCCTTCCTTCGATCAAGAAGGAATTGGTACTTGGGGTCGTTTAGAAGACGGCGTAATACCGCCTCCTCAGTTTTCATGGCGTCGTTGCGTTCTTCCAAGCGTAATTCCTTGGTGAATGTTGCGGTGTAATTACTAATAGCCTCATCTAGCCGTTTGGCCTCCTCGAAGACAGTTGCCTTCTCAGCGTAAATGGCATTCACTTCTTCTAGGATCATTTTCCTTTCTGACGCATCAACTTCATAGATTCGGATGATGCGATCACGCATGGGTTCGCGCCACCTCGCCCTCATTTGCTTACGCTGGTAGGGGGTGGCGTTTTGGTAGCGTTGCCAGCGGTCAGACTTTTTTTCACACGGTAGATCCGTTCGTGAGGTGTCGTGGGTCAAGCAATCATTAGGAAAATTGCACTTGTGGTTCGGCTCCGGTTCGGCGAGCGAGAACAACAAACTAAGATGGATGAGCATCAATCGTGTGATCATAGGTAGTATGCTAACGGGAGAACACCTTTCGTGCATCTTCTCGAACATGTTGAGTTTGTATTATGCCATTTTCCTTTAGCGATGCGTATCAAATGAGGCTGAAATTCCCGGATGATGTAAACCATCATCAGATGCCCATTTCCGTATAGGCCCTGGCGATTTTTTCGAGCGAAACCACATAGGCAGCCGCACGCAGGTCAGTTACCAGCTCACGCGATCGATAGACTCCACGGATTTCACGATAAGCCCGGCACATGGTGTCGTCGAGACCCGACCTAACCAAATCCAGTTCGCTTGCGCCGCCGGTGATCCGCGCGGATAGGTCGTCCGGTACCTTTCGTTCCAGCGCACCCTCAATCGCTTCGACGATGGCCTTACCGCGAACTTGCTCCAGGCGATTTTCAAGTCGTCCGAAACGAACGTGGGAAATGTTCTTGATCCACTCGAAGTAGGATACGGTCACACCACCGGCATTCAAGTAGACATCGGGAATGATAACCGTTCCCATCGACCGCAATTGTTCATCAGCCTCGAATGTGATAGGCCCGTTGGCGGCTTCGGCGATTAGAGGTGCGCGAATCCGTGAGGCGTTTTCCGAAGTAATCTGCCCTTCGAGTGCGGCCAGAAGGAGTATGTCGCACTCGGCTTCGAGCACTTTGTGGCCATTCTCTATAAACTGTGCGTTGGGGAACCCCTTCACCCCTTGGTTTTCTTGAAGGTAGTGCGAGACTTCCTCCACGTTCAGGCCGTCTTGTTCGTTAACGATGGCTCCATCACGCTCAATGATGGCGATGATTCTGGCTCCGTCTTCATCCCGTAGAAACTTCGCGGCGTGGTAGCCAACATTACCCAAGCCTTGAACGATGATGCGCTTTCCATCAATACCACCCTTCAAGCGGGTCAGTGCCACATCATCGTCATGACGGAAGAATTCACGCAGTCCGTACTGCACGCCGCGTCCCGTAGCCTCAACACGTCCTTGAACGCCCCCTTGTGTGGGTGGTTTGCCCGTTACGCAAGCCACGGCGTTAATATCATTGGGATACAAAGATCGGTACTCATCGGCGATCCAGGCCATCTCCTGTGGGCCTGTGCCCATGTCCGGTGCCGGGACGTCCAGGCTTGGGCTGATGAAACCTTTCGCGGCTAGGTCATGTGTGAAACGCCTAGTGATGCACTCCAATTCGCATTTGTCGTAATCGCGGGGGTTAAGACAAAGTCCCCCTTTCGCTCCCCCGAACGGAACGTCGACGATTGCACATTTGTAGGACATGAGTGCCGCTAGGGCTTCGACTTCATCCTGCGAAACGACGGAAGCGTAGCGTATGCCGCCCTTGACCGGAAGCCGATGCTCGCTGTGCACCGCGCGCCATCCTGTGAAGACCTCATATTTGCCACGAATTTCTACCGGGAAGCGAACCTGATATACGGACTGACATCGCCTCATCTTGTGGACGAGTCCTGGTCGAAGATCGAGGGTGGCGACCGCGCGGTCGTACATTCGGTTAATGCTTTCGAGAAACGTAAGATCGTTATTAGTCATTATAGTTCTCCGTTGTGTGCATCAATTGTCTCCATGTCATTCTCTTCAGGGGGTATAATGGTCCTACAAGGATGGTTGATCGCGTCACTATCCATCCACAAACCTACTCACTTTTTGCATGATCGAGTGATCATCGCCGAACTTGCAGATCGCGTCACAATGGTCACACAGATCGGAAAACAGGATGTACTGCATCTTGATACCGTCCGGTGTTGATAGGGAAGGTCGTTTAAGCTGTGCTATAATTTCTTTCTCTCTTTGGTCGGGGGCTACCAGAAAGAGGGTCATATCTTTTGCGTTCGGAAGACTAAGTGCCAGGTCACTCAGGCGCAGGATACCGGAGTAGATCGACGTGCTCTTTTCTATCTCATAAGCACATACGATCCGATTCGTCCCTTTCACGAACCAAATCACGTCGATGAGTGTGATGGTCCTCTTCACACTTTCTTCAACCGCCAGTTCCGGAAATTGCGGTAAGCAAAGGAATGAGAACTTCTCATGGTTGTATGATTTCATCAGGTCGTTGGAAGCGGCGATGACGTCATAACCGAGCGATTTCCCAATCTTTAGCAGCAGGTGCTGAATTTTGGTGTGCGTGTCTTCCTCTTCAAGCTCAGCCTCCACGTCTCGATGCCTTTTCTTCAACAACTTCTCTCGCTTTATGCGTGCCGTCTCCAGCACGAGTTGGACGTTTTCATCTACGACTACCTTGCCAACGCCGATATCAAAAAGCAGACCGGAAAGCGCCCCCAAATCCTTCGAGAGTAATGCCTTGAACTGATCATTCACTTGCACAATGGTGTCCCGCATTTCCAAGTAGCTATCCCAGGAGCCGAGCTTCTTCTTCTCGCCGAACAACAGGTTGAACCCTTTGACTATGGCTGTGTTGAATGGGGGCATAATAGTAGGGTGAATGAAATAGAGTATGCTCGCAACCGACGGGCCTAATCCCTTGATCTTGCAGGCGGAAAGTTTCAGGATTTCCCGCAAGACCTGATCTTCGTTATTGGCATTGAGGGATGATTCCAAAAACTGCCCGAAGATGGCCTTGTTCTTGTCGTTCTCGTAGATATCCGGAATCCTAAGCTTCGGTTTCCAATAAAACGGATGAGCAGCTCCCTCGAAAACCTGCTTTTGCTCCGTGATCGCGGCCAGTACGACTTCCAATGATGAGCCTTTAAAGTCATTGGGAAATTGGCCATCTTTGATGTCTGCTATGACTTGTTCAACACCTCGGTGAATCGATCTAAAGGCCTTTAGCCTGGTCTCATTGTTGACGAACCATGTGTTGTATACGCTTTCCGGATCGTCTTTATAGCTTTGAATGATCGATTGGATTCTCAGGCGGTCAATCATGCTTTATGCCAATCAGGGTGTTCATCGAACACGGTTCGATTTGAACACCTCACATTGCCTGTACGGTCCGAAGTCGTTTTCTTGGTGGTAGAGATGTGTTCTACCCAGTCCCCATGTAATTGAAGAACCCTCCGAAGAACATCATCCAGATCGCCATAAGCGCCACTAAGATTCCCGACATGCCCATCATTTCATTTCTCCAATCAACAGTCCCGTTGGTATTATTGTTCGGTCAATACTCCAACTTTCCACCAATCCCTAATGGATGCAAGTGAGCAGCCGTTTTCTCTATGGCCAAAGAGTTTCTAGGAGTATGTGGTTAAGTTTCGTGCCGGCATGCGCATACAATGCCCGTTCCCGTGATTCATTGCAACCTGCGTAAGGTGACATTTCCTAATGCTGGTGACGGCTCTCTTCCATTGGCATGTCTGATTGCATGTCCGTCCGCATCTGCTGGCGCCTGTCATTGCAACTCATACAGCCGCGTCGTCCATGCGATGTACTTTGGCATCCGGTTACTACGGCTACCGACAATACCATCAGCCCGACGAATGCGAGCCTGTATACCCAGCGATTGGTCATGTTTTTCTCCTCTTGGATTCAGTATATTGAAACCCACCCTTTGCCGCTTAGCGTCATCGAATGGCCACTTAGTACACCAGTTGGATGCATTGACCATCCGGTTTCTTCCGGTCCTTGACAAAAAAACTGTTCTGGCTGAGAGCGGTTACTGCGATTTACCTAGAATTCACCAAGTATATCCACGCCCAGGTTCGAGTGGTCGTCACGCGCGATTTTAGCTTTGTGTAAGAAACACCCGACCATGGCGAGCATTGCAAAAGCTGGTGGCCGGCGTTTCGCCTTGTTTAGTGGTTATGTTGGCTATGGCCTGTAGAGAGGTCGGGGGTTATGGCTGCCATGACACCGACCAACTCTGTCTGTTCATCCAGTCTGCTCAGGACGCAATGGCAAGTTGTTGGATCCATCAGGTGGACCAGCTTCCATTCGCCGACCGACACCTTATGTCCTTCATGCTGGCCGACCATGCACGGATAGTCCTTATGAGGTCCGAGGTTCTCTTTGTGTACCGGTCGGTGGAAGACGACACCTAGAAACTCACCATCTCGCTCATAGCTTGCGGCTACTCCCGGAAGATGACCGAAGCGAAGTAAGTACACGGCTTCGAGGTGGAAGCCGCCAGGTAATGTTTCCGGTAACTCGAAATTGAGGTCGGGTGCATAACGTTTAGCCTCAAGCGAAGTACCCTCCTTGGCGTCGTAGAAGGCAAGAAACTTTCGGAATGCCTTTTGGGCGTCAATCGGAAGCGCGTTGAGTAGTACGCTGAAATCGACGGATGAGGCTTGAGCTGTGGAGTCGGTCCAATCAGGGCTAAATACGCTTAGACCGATGGCCAACACGATGGCAGCAGCTAGCCCTAAAGGTGCGCGACGAAACAAAAGTAGCCGTACCGCGGACTTCCGCGAGCCGCTAGCTTCAGCTTGCGCGGGTATCCGCGCGACCTGAGCGTCGCGGCTCGCTCCTGTCTGCAGCTCGGCGTCCAATCGCTGTTCAATCGCAGTCCACAGCGTCTCAGGCACCGGCACATTCGAGGGTGTAGTCAATTCGGCGGCTAAATCGCGAAGGGCTTCAAGATCTGCCTGGCATGAGCTGCAAGTCAGTAGGTGCGCTTCCACGTCATCTTGCGCGGCGGAGGGTAACTCGCCATCCAGGTAGAGTCCAAGCTGTTCCGTCATCTGTTCGCAGATCATCGCGTTTCTTGCCTAGGAGCCGATCCGATGTTGCTCACCATCGCGACCGGCCTCCGGCATATCCTTTCTTCCACTATTTGGATGCTTATCAGGACCACTTTCTTCCTTCATCGCGTAACTTTTTTGTAAGATATCTCGAAGCCCTTGCCTGGCGCGGTTAAGACGGGATGCGACGGTACCGGCAGCACAACCAACACCTTCCGCAATGGCTTGGTAATCAAGCCCTTCTTGATACCGCAACGCAAGCATGGCCTGGTCATGCGGGGGCAACAGCGTGAGTGCGTCGTTTACGTCAAGCCTGATCGTGCTCTGCGTTGTACTTGATTCCATGCGGTCGCGTGGAACAATCTCCTGTAGCTTCACCCGAGTACGGCTGGTGCGTCGGAGAAACTGTAGCGCTTCGTTGACGGCTACCCGATAAAGCCACGTCGCGACCGACGATCGTCCGTCAAACTGGCCTATCCGGGTGAACGCCTTGAGATATGTCTCCTGGGCTAAGTCGAATGCATCATCCGGATTACCCGTCATCTTGAGGAGTAGCCGATACACGCGTTCTGACGTGAGATCGTATAACTCGCGCTGCGCATCGCGGTTACCTTCGCGGCATCGTTCTACTAAATCGTGTTCGGTC
>JAJRWX010000101.1 GCA_024276605.1 Planctomycetota bacterium
AGGGTGGCATGGGCAACGTTTTTTTTGCCCGTGTCGGCCTCCGGAACTACACGGGTAAGTCCCGATGTATCCCGACTTTACGTCGGGATACATCGGGACTTACCCATGCCACCCGAATTCTTAGCTGTGACACAGCACTAGAACATTAATGGCGTGTGTGATCGTCCCAAGACACGGGGCGCTGGCGCTCGCCGCTCGGATCAGATGACGTCTCACGTCCGAAAATATCGCCCAGCAGAGACTCTCCTGTATGAATATTGAAAATTATTGTTTTATGGCTTGACGGGCAATAATCACGTGCTATAGTTAGGTGTATGTTAGGTTTTCCGGTCAGTATGACTGATTGGTTGGCCACCTAGTTTGGTTTATCGCAGGAGTGGGATGGATGGTTAGTAGCGTATCGAGAACGCGATCGCAGGTAGGGCTGTTGGAACGAAAACGCGGTGTGGCACGAAAGCAGCGCAGCGGACAGGGTCGGCGAGCTACGAGTAGGCCTTCCAAGTCAGTGCGGATTTCCAGCGTGAAGTCTTCGAGCATGCCGCGCATCACCGGTCGGGTAAGTGATATAGCCATGCAGTTTGGTCTGCCGCTTGGCAAGCATCGTTCGACGCTGATTCAACCTACCTCACTATCACTCAAACCCGGACAGCTCATGGTCATCTTGGGGGCGTCCGGGTCGGGTAAGACGACCGCGCTCGGTGAGATTGCGCGGCGCGTAGCTGTGGGGTGTGTCGTTGATCGGGCACGCTTTCCTAAAGATACGGCAGTTATCGATGCCGTGGCGCCTTGGGGTACGCTCGAAGAGGCTACTGCGTTGTTGACTATATGCGGTTTGGGGGAAGCGCGACTTTGGCTAAGACCTTACGGCGAACTGTCAGCCGGGGAGCAATTTCGTGCGCGATTGGCTAAGAGCCTGGCGCTGCACCGTCGTAGTGCCAATATCATGCCACTTCTGTGCGATGAATTCGCCACGCATCTGCATCGAAGGTCCGCCAAGTCGATCAGCTACAATTTGCGAAAGCTAGTGACGCGCAACACCATGACGCTTGTACTAGCGTGCAATAATGAGGATGTGCTTACGGACCTCAGGCCCGATGTGATCGTGCGTTTGCGCGGTGGCGGTGAGACGACGGTGCAAGCGCAAACCTTACCAGCTAAGCGCTGGCCATCCATCCGACGACGCTTACATATCGAGCGAGGCTGCGTAAGAGATTACGATACCTTTGCATCGATGCACTACCGCCAATCGGATGAGCTGGGATTTGTAGACAAAATTTTCGTTATGCGTGACGGAAAGGACGGCGAGCCGGTGGGTATTGTGGTTTACGCCATGAGTGCGCTGGAGTTATCCCTGCGTAACCGTCTCACCGATGGGTGGTTCACACGTAATCCCAAACGCGTGAACCGACATCTGCGCATTTTGCGTCGATTAGTCATCCATCCTGATCTGCGTGGTTGCGGATTGGGCCATGATCTGGTGCGTAAAACGCTTCCTCTAGTGGGTACGGCATGTGTCGAGTGTTTGGCTAGCATGGGTGAATTTAATCCGGTATTTGAAAAGGCCGGGATGAAGCGCATTGGTCAATACGCGTTATCACCCAAACGTCAGGCAGCCCAAGTTGCGCTAGGTGAATTAGGTGCGGACCCCAATCGTCATGATTTTACGCGTCAGGTGGCTCGCCGCCGGAGTGTGCGACGCATTGTGGCTGACATCGTGTACGATTGGTATGTGCATACGACCACCCAGGCCCAGGTGCGCATGCGTCGTCAATCAACCCAGTCGCTGGCCCATACGTTTCGCAGCCTGATCGCCTGTCGCCCGGTTTATTATTTTTGGCAAAAAAATTCAGCCAACCGCGTGAGCTTGAAATTGAAAACATTTGCGAAAAATCGCAAGTAAGGTCCTACCTCCTTCCACCGCGTCCATCGGGTACGGTCAGCCCAACCGTACCCGATGGGCACCCTCCTTGCTTGAGGTGACAAGACGTGTGGACAGGGGACTGGTTGTATCAGTTTTTATATAGGGAGACGATGTTGAAAAGCATCACGAAGCATAAAACCGTACGAACAAATAATGATCCAAGTGATAAGCCGGCAAGACGAAGACGTCTTGGTGAGCTTGGATCATACGATCGACACAGGCCGACGCGTCAAAACAATCTGCGTAGACGACCTCATCCCTGAATGGTGGCTATGCGTTGGGTTACCACGCGAGCTTGGCAATACGTGCTGCGGCTTCGCGTACGCGCTCTTCACTGACGGTGAGCGAGAATCTGACGAAGCCCTCGCCGGTCTCGCCGAACCCTGCGCCGGGGATGACCACGCAGTCTGCTTCATCGAGTAAGCGGGTCGTGACGGACCACGAATCATGCCCCGCAGGGCACCCGGCCCATAGGTAAAAAGTGGCTTGCGGCGGTGTGACCGACCAACCGGCTTCTCGAAGTGCCGATACGATGACATCTCGACGATGGCGATACAGGCTGCGAAGCTCGGCGATTTCGGGTCTATCGTAACCTTGCATAGCTATGATACCTGCGCGCTGAACCGGCTCGAACATGCCGGAATCCAAATTGCTCTTGATCTTGGCCAGGGCGGCTAACGTGTCAGGATGGCCCACCGCAAACGCCGTCCGCCAGCCGGTCATGTTGAAGGTCTTGGAAAGGGAATGGAATTCGACCGCCACCTTCTTGGCACCATCGACCTGCATGATGCTGGGCGGCGGTTCATCGAAATAAACTTCGCCATAGGCGCTGTCGTGGGCTAGTAAGATGTCGTGCTTTTTGGCGAAGCTAATAGCCTGCTCAAAGAATGCAAGGTTTGCACAGGCGGAGGTTGGATTGTTGGGGTAGTTGATCCACATGAGTCGCGCCTGGCGCAATACATTTTCCGGAATTTGCGATAGGTCGGGTAGCCAATGGTTGGATTCGCTGAGCGGCATGGTATGACAAACGCCGCCGGCGAAGATGGTGCCGCTTTCATACACCGGATAACCCGGTTGAGGGACGAGCACGATATCCGATGGATTGATAACGGCTAAGGGTAGATGACCTATGCCTTCTTTTGATCCTAACAGGGCGATGACTTCGTTGTCTGGATTGATCGTGACGCCGAATCGACGCTGCATGTATTGGGCGGCTGCCCGTCGATAATCGAGTAGGCCGATGGTGGGGGTATAGTTGTAGTTGCCGGGCGTATGCAGTGCCTTCGATGCAGCTTCGAGGATAAACGATGGTGTCGGTAGGTCCGGATCACCCACGCCGAAGTCAATGACGTCTCGACCGGCTGCGAGGGCTGCACGTTTGCGCTGGTCGATCTCGACGAATAAGTAAGGCGGGAGTTTGGATAATCGATCCGCACGTGTATTTGGCAAAGTGAATCTCCGTTACGTTTCAGGTACCAAAGTCAATTCTTAAGTTGCCAGTTTAGGTAGACTCAGGTTATTGCGTCAATGGGGCGGGTTAGTAAACGAGTTTTAAGCATTGCATGACGTGTTGGGTGGCATAGTCAGGCGACGCGCGATCATGTTTTAACGTTCGTGTATATACAGACTACATGCCCGCGCCTCCAGCTTGGGCATGGCACCCACACACGGTATGGCACCCGCGTGATTGGTATAAAAGCTTGCATCAATCGTCTCCCCCATCTCCAAAAGGCAAGACGTGGGTCACGCAGCCGCTTCTTTACAGGCGCGGTTCGGATTGATGAGGCCGCTTCTTGATCCCGATCCCGATGGACATCGGGACCGGGACGGTTCGGAACCATTTAACGTTAGGCAATAGCCTTACCTATCGAGTTGGGACGGTTTCGTTTGATGGGTGGTGGAACATTCTGAGGCAGAGGCCAAACATGACGGGTGTGCCTACTGCCAGCCAGACCGGCCAACATAAAAAGACCATGGCTGTGGTGGCAGATTGACTTTGGAAGATGGCTAGGTAATAGATGCCGGTGGTGGAAAGGGCGATGATGATGGCGTTTAGGGCTGCGGGTTTGGTGATTGACGGATTGTTCTCTACGCGCAGTCGGTTGGTGACCATTTTGTGTATCAATATAAAGGGTAGGGTTGCCCAGATCATGAAAGCCAGTGATGCGAGTGAGATATTTCCGTGGTTGGCATAAAGCATCATGCCTAAGGTGCCGGTTAGACCGAGTGACAGAGCGATGTTTTCGATGGTGCGATGGCGCAAAGACATGGAGGATATTCTATGTCAACTGGGGGAGTAATAAAAGCGCATGGCTTTGTGGGTTGTGCAGCACATGATGGAATGTCATTTATTCACCGACGTCGGGCATTTGCTCGACCCACCTGTCTGCGGTGGGTGGTATGGTCAAGTGATGTGCGATCATGTTTTAGACGTTCGCGTTTATACAGGTTACATGCCCGCGCCTTCGGCTTGGGCATGGCACCCGCGCGATGGGTACAAAAGGTTTGCATCATCGACTCCCCCATGTCCAAAAAGAAGGATATGGGCCAGCCAGCCGCTTCTTTACAGGCGCGGTTCGGTAAAACAGACTCGACGTCGGGCATTAGCCCGAGCGTCTGTGTTTTGGGGAGCTGTGGAAATTTCTTTAATGTTTCGGTAAGGCGTTTATTAGTTGGTCGATTTCGGCTTCGGTGTTGTAGGCGTGTGGGCTGGCGCGTAGTCGGCCGCAGCGGACGGCTATGATGATATGGTGTTCAGCTTCGAGGTGTCGTTGCAGTTCATCATGGTCGTGCAAGTCGGATGTAAAGGCGACGATGCCACTGGCTTCGGTTGGTTGGCGTGAGCTGACGACGCGATAGCCTTTGTTGCGAAGTCCGGTGGTGAGTCTGTCGGTGAGAGAAATAATTCTGCTGGAGATGTTTTCCAAACCGATTTCGTCGATGAGTTCCAGCGCGCCGCTGAGTGCGAAGATGCCGGCGATGTTGAGGCTGCCGGCTTCATATCGTCGGGCGGTGTCGGCGAATTCTAGCTGTCTTTTACCGAACACGAATGGATTTTTCATGCTCAGCCAACCGATGGTGGTTGGTTGTAAATGGCCGAGTATTTCTTTGCGTACATAAAAAATGCCCGCGCCCTCAGCGGCGCATAGCCATTTGTGTCCGTCTGCGGCTAGGAAGTCGATGTTCATGGCTGCGACATCGATCGGAAATGCGCCGAGGGATTGAATGGCGTCCACGCAAAGGAACACGCCTTTGCTTTTACAGTATTGGCCTAGGGTGGCGAGGTCGGTACGGAATCCGCTGGCGAATTGTACGGAGGAGATGGCTACGACGCGGGTGCGGGAGTTGATGGCTTCGAGAATTTGTTCGAGTGGAATTCGGCCATCTTCTTCAAGGACGGTGCGCACCTCGACGCCTCGGGCGCGTAGTGCCTGCCAGGCGTAAACGTTCGCTTCAAATTCGACGTTAGAGGTGACGATGTTGTCGCCGTTTTGCCAGCTTAGTCCGTTGGCGACAAAGCTAATGCCCTCGCTAGTATTTTTGGTCAATGCGATTTCGTCGGCTTTGGCGTTGATCAGCGATGCGATTTGTCCGCGGACTTGATCCACTTTGCGAAAAAAACCGCCTCGCAGGTAGGCGTTGGATTCACTGTGCTCAAGGTATTTTCTGGCGGCGTCACCGGCTCGTTTGCTTAGGGGCGCAACGAGGGCATGGTTGAGGAAGTTGAAGTTCCTCGTGATGGGAAACTCTTCTCTTAATTGTTGCCAATCCATCGCGTCTTACCGTTTCTATTGTTATACCTGTCTCGTCCATGCGCAAAGCCATTAGATTTCGCTAATAGTTGCTTCTTTCCAGCCCTGGGTACGGCGAAACGTATTAACCGCCGCCTCGTCTCCTATATATTATACGAATGTCGTCAGTGGAAAGTCGTCGGTGAATAGCAGGTTTTCTCCACTGTTTTGGATTGAGCACCGTTCGAGGTCCGCTAATGCCGGTATATGCCGATCGGCGCTGTTTTGTGGCCAACTGTATCTGCTTTGAGTCATCGAATCCGGTCTTTTCGCGGGATTGTTACAAAAAAGCGATACGGTTGTACACGATAACGCCATAATTATTTTTTTGTTTTTTTGTGTTCTGGGCGCAGCCAGCGGGGACTCGTATCATGCTGCGTTGCTTGGTGCGTTGTTAAATGTGATTGATCTTCCGGATGTTATTCCCTCATGGCCGTCTCTTCGTTACGTGAATCTCTACTCCCCGTACTTTTTGAAGACAGCGAAGTTCTGGCAGTATGTAAGCCGCCGGGTATTGATCTTGGCGGAACGGGTAGTCCCAGTTCGGACGGTTTGATAGAGCTACTGGGTAAACTGGGTCAACATGGACCTTTGCTGCCTACAAACAGGCTGAGTCGATATGAGTCCGGCGTGGTTTTGCTCGCTAAGCATCGATCGATGGTGGAGCATTTGCGTAAGGGGATGCGGTCGGGGAGCATCGGTTTTGAATATGTGATTTTGGTCAAAGGGCGCATGACGATTCCGCGCATGGTGATCGATTCCGCGCATGGCGGTTCACGCGGTCAGCGAGATGCCCGTAATCATCGGCGGGGTGGCGCGAACCGAGATCGAGCTACGCGGGCGCCGAGTGAGGGTAGTACGACGCTGCAAAAAATCAAAGCGTCTTCCCGGCTGACATTGTTGCGCTGCCGGACGACGGTGTCTACCACGCATGCGCTGCGTGCCCAGTTGCGCTCGTCGGGGCTGCGTGCGGCTGGGGATGCGATAGGTCAATCGCATGTACGACGCGGTAAATCGGAGCAGACCTGCATGCATCTGGCGAGCATCGCTTTTCATCATCCGATTCGAAAAAAGAAAACGACGGTGACTTGTGCGGTGCCAAAATGTTACGAGGCTATGGTGGAGGGTGATCCAGGTATTGAGCGTATGCTGGAGACGGCGATTGTGCGCCGGTTAGTGTTGCTCGAATCCGGTGGGACGAATGCTTATCGACTCATTGGCCAACATGGTGAAGGTGTGAAGGGGATTGATGCGCAGCGTTACGGTTCGATTGTTGTGATCAACGCGTTGAATCCACCTTCGAAAATGGAAGAAGCTTGGTCTATGATAGCCCGGTGGTACAAGCGTAAACTTGGTGTTGATACGGTGTATCTCAAGCGGTTTGGTCAGCGACGTGAAAAATCGGATGAGGCTGGTTCGATGCCGGAGGATTCGCAGATTCTGTTGGGCAAGTCGTCGGACAAGCCGATGACCATTCGTGAGTATGATTTGCAATATCTGATCAAACCGGATGCAGGGCAGTCGGTGGGTTTGTTTCTGGATCATCGTGAGAATCGGCATCGTATGCGTCAACTGGCCCGTGGGAAGAAGGTGTTAAACTTATTTGCGTATACCTGCGGCTTTTCCGTGGCGGCGGCCAGGGGTGGGGCGGCTGCGGTGGTGAGTGTTGATTTGTCTGCAAAATCACTGGTTTGGGGTCGAGAGAATTTCGATCTGAATTCTCTACCTAAGGAGGGTCACGAGTTTGTCACATCAGATTCGTTTGAGTATCTGAAATGGGCGAAGCGGCAAAACTTGACATTTGATATCGTCATTCTTGATCCACCCACGTTTGCGCATGGGCGTAAGTCCAAGCAGGATTTCTCCGTGACGCGCGATTTGCACGTTCTTGTTCGACATGCGCGTGAGGTGCTGAACCCGGAGGGGATCATGTTCGTCTCGACAAACTATCGCCGATTTACCATGCGCGAGATCAAGGATCACGTCAGACGCGGCTGTGGTCAGCGGCGCATGACCATCGTTGAGCAACCTGATCTACCGATTGACTTCGCGAAAGACCCGGATTACTGCAAATCGATCATTGTCAGGCTTGACTGACTGCGACCGCATAGTCTGTGTCGAAATGTGTGATGCCGTGAACGGCTATTTACCGGATCGGTTGTTGTGAGGTTGCTTCGGTTCTGACAGGACCGTGACAAGCAAGAATCCCCAATAGATGACGACGGCGGCTGCGACTGCTATCCATACCACAGGTTGTACCCCTTCATGACTAACCCCCAATGACTGTTATACTACGTATCATATGGCAGGTCGGGCGACGAATTCTTCTAAAAAATGTAAAAAAATGTGGTTGAGGGTGATTTTGCGATTTGGGAAAACTGGCACTTGAATTCCCCTGAGTGACAGATACGTTGGCTTACGGACGGAATGTGGAAGCGAGGTGGGTGTATCAGGGAGCCTGACGTGAACAAGGCGGGTGAGGATAGCGTCATTTTTCTTAGTCTGGGATCCAATCTGGGGAATCGGCTAGAGATACTTCGTTCTGCGGTGGCTGAGATTGATGCGCACCCTAAGATTTGTATACGTAGTCCAGGGGGAGTAGCCGGTGTTTATGAAACGACGCCGGTGGATTGTGAGCGTGGGCAGCCATTATTTCATAATACGGCGGTGGGTGTGGCGACGGAATTGTCAGCTATGGAGCTGATGGTGGCGTTGCTTGCGGTAGAGGTGAAGCTGGGGCGTACTCGATCGTCATATCATGCGCCTCGGTTCATCGATATTGATTTGTTGCTTTTCGGTAGTGAGATGTGCGAAGATACGAAGCTTCACTTACCACATCCGCGCATGCACGAGCGCCGATTTGTGTTAGAGCCGCTATGCGAAATTGCGGGGGAGGTGATTCATCCTAGGATTGGAAAAACGATCGCTCAGTTAGCTGATCTAGCGCGTGAAAAATATCTACAAGATGCGATTACGCGTATCGAAGAGCCGGAGACGTTGCTGCTTGCATTATGATTATTGCGTCAAAGTTCATCCAAAAAGTTCGTTGAGTAGGTTTTGCCAAGCGGTTTGTTCATTGGCTGGGTTGAAGCGTGGGGCGAGTTGGGTGATGTGTGTGGTGAGTGTTTCGAGAAAAGTTGAGTTGGTCTCGGCGCGATGAAGTTGTGCAGCGAGTGATGATGTGTCGCCGACGGGGAAATAACCGGGATAATCCTGGCCGAGTAATCCGATGGAGCCGGAGATGTGCGACGAGATAATGGGTACGCCGCAGACAATGGCCTCTGAGACGATATTTGCACCGCCCTCCGTTTTAGACGTGAGTACCATCAACCGCGAAGCAGCTAGCGTTTGCATCGCCTGCTCACGTGGTAGGGGGCCTAGCCAAGTGTATCTAGCGTTGCTTACGGTTTCATTCTTTGCCCGCTTCGCCATGTCGTCGGAGAGAGCTGCGCCGATGTGAACCGCTTGTATGTGGGACGTTTCTGGAAGTAGCATTACGGCATGGGCTGTGCGAAAGGGATCCTTCACGTCGCGCAGATTTCCGATGACGCATATTTCAAATAGATCGTCACGCTTGGTCGGTCGGTTGTCTGGTAGCGAGACGGATTGATAGATCACACGCACGCGATCGTGCATATGTTTGGGGAGTATGTCTATGGCTAAGGGTTGTAAGGCGACGATGCGCGTGGCTGATTCTAAGGAAGCTAGCACTTGCGGGTTCGTCTGAAGATCGCCGTAAACATCGGTGCCGGTCATAGCTACGATGATGGGGCGTTTCGGATGTTGCTTGGAGAAACGTTCGATAGCTGCGGCACTTTTTCCAGCGTGAAGCGCGATAAGAAGATTGCTCGCCTCGTTGGTGTACGTCTGCTGCGTGCGTACGTTGTGACCCAGTGCTGACAGTAGGGTAGCCCAACGCTGGGCAGTGACGCGATTACCACTCCATAGGTGGGGAGGTGCGGGGGAGATTAACGTGATATCCATACCTGAATTATGCACGAAACGAGCGGAGATAGCGAAGGGTTATAAGGAAAATAGATCAGTCGTTAAAGTTGCTGACGTAATGGGTAGGCTGGGAATTAGCTAGATTATTTTCGTATAGGCTTCATTTATAAACAGTGTGGGAACATCGCATGATTCTACCGATCAATAATCCTCAGGCCACCGTTATAACAAGATAGGGCATCCAATACAACGAGCACTCGACTAACCGTAGACCGCAACCTGTCATGTGTTAGGGGCACACATCGGATGGGCACATTGTTGTAAAAGGTGATAGTTGAAATGCCTTAACGATCCAAGTAATGTCCTCAACATTTACGAGGTCATTCGTGATGCAAGGTGCAATGTCCACTCCTTCGAAAGTTGCAGCTATGAATGTTCGCTGAAAGGCTAGAACTCCAGCTAGTATGTCAGTACTGTTGACGTCACCACTATTGTTTACATCTCCCCACAACCAAGTAGTTGCATTTCCAATAGGTATTAACGTTGTATCCATTTTTTCTAACGCAATGAAATACTGCGTACTTGGAATGATTTCTACACCATGCACATATGCGGTGTTCCATAGACTGGGGAGTTGATAAAGCGGTGTATCACCAAGCGAATTATCAGCTTGGGCATATTTTGTGATGCACGGTAGATCAGGCGATGTAACTTTTATCGCCACGGTATTCGTGCCGCCCGGCGTTACACCTAAGTAGCGACAGCCTACACCTTCAACTAAGCCAGCGATGGAATCATCGGTCGTGATTGTCACCAAGTCAGTATCCATGTCTGATCCATCATAAACGGTCAGACGGAAAGTGAATGACCCGGATGTGGCAGGCGAAACAAACATAGCCGTCGCAGTGTCGGGATTGATGACCGTGATATTGGGATCGTCACTGGTCCAAAGGTAGCTTAACACTGGATTGGGTGATGCATCAGCATCGGTTCCGCTTCCATTTAGTGTAATACTGCTTCCCGCGGCGAAGATAGGGTATCCAGAACCCGCATTGGCAACGGGGAGTTGGTTGGCCATCATATAATTATGCGTCGGCGCTGACGATCCAACATAGTCTGTGCGAACGTAATTTCCGCCAGCGTTCAATTGATTGGCAGGAGCCGCACCCAGAGAAGCTCCGATTGCTTCTAGTTTGTCGTCGAGTGCGGTGATAAATTCGGCTCTGTCGGTTGGTGGCAAGTATGGTTGAACGAATTCAAATGGAGGGGTACTGCTAAATCCACGTAACCAATCGTCCACTTTATTCGTGCCGTTAGTTACATCCTCATATCGTTGTATCAGCCATCTACCGGATAAGTATTGTCTGGCCATTTTAGACACTCGCCTGTCGTGGCTGAATTGTGTTTGATCGACGCAACTATTGCACACCCCGCCAACACAATCGCATTGTGGATTACATGTTTCTGGGCAATTAGTCCCAACGTATGGTTCACTGCTTGGAAAGCCCAAATGATATTCCGCTTCTTCAAACGAATAAAACAGTCGCCAACTCGACGCGATCGATGCGTCTCCCAAGCCGCCCCACGTATCTATAACATTCCCGTAAACTTGATCCGAATGTTGTATCACAATACCAGCGGTGTCCGCGCATGGCGAACTTGCACAACAGGGAGGATCAAAACAGCACACCGGCTCACCAACACCATCACAGGGTTTACGTACGGTAGGTAGTGTGACTTGGGAATGTTGTTCTTCATTTGGCAACTCGGGGTTGGCATTGAGTCCGAAAATTAGTCCAATATGTTCGAATGCTGGAATATTCACCGTCGCTAGCGTAGCTACTATATGGGCGGTGGCAGACCAACCACCGCCCCAACTGACATGATCTCGAATTCCAGGTAGCTCATCTGTGCCCCAGTAAGCATAGTATAATCTATCTGTGGGCAACTCAGAATTAGGCCAACCAAAAAGCTGATCCAGCGTCTCACCGTTTGCATTGTCTGCTATTACTCTGTGCCTAGCAAATGCTCTGTACCAATCGAGGAGGTTATAAGTTATATCTTCCGGAGATGAGCCCATCATGCTCATGCTCTCCATAAAACGGTATAGAATTCGCGGGCTCCACGGATGCGCATTTAATGGAGAGAAAAAAGTAGGGTTTGCCGTGGTATAATCGAGTGCCGGTCTATACATGGTAGAGCTATTAATGAATAATTTTGAAAGTTCGAATGTGTTGAGGTTCGTTAGTGTCCAATTAGTATTGCCGTGAATCTCCATGCCATGCAATTCGAACCATAGGGATTGTGCCACATAAGCGAGATAAATGTTTTTGGCTTCCAGCTCAAAGATAGCAAAGTCAACGAGACTGCTTGGCAATGGAGTCGATGGCAAATTGCGGCCTTGCTCCAACAGCAACAGATAATTCTTCAACTGATCCTTCATCTCTTGTGGCCAATTATCGAAACCTACCGGAGTGCCGGCTGGGCAAAGTGTTGTATCAGGATTACAAGGGGGCCAGGTCATGGCATCTTTAATATTCTGGTTAGCCGACAAGAAAGGATCGTAGAGAGAATCTACATCGGACATGATTTTATGAACAATTGTTTTTGAATCGTTCGTGCTATCCAAATCTTGAATGCCCACTGTGCTAATCGTGAGTTTGATCGAGTTACCTGAATTGACGACAACAGGACCAGGGTCGATGACTGTGGGTGGTGCCGGCGGGTCGGTTTGAGCTGGGACGACGGGCAAGGTGAAGTTGTAATTGCGAAGTGTCCCACTGATTCTGGTAGTAATCGTAATCGGAAGATTAGCAGGTGTCGCTTGGTTGCCATGATTTTCGACATAAAATTGTAACAGACCAGCATTAATCACGGCATCAACAGATAAATCGAATCCAGTACGCTCGGGTAATGGAAGATTAATCGATACTGAGTTACGATATTCATTCAGTTCTTCTACTTTGTTGTTAGAATCTACGATAATAAGCAATCGGGCATTACGTGGGCCATTCAGACGGATGCCAGTATTGATAACTTTTACGTCGCCTGCGTTAAGAGCACCAATCCACAAATCACCTACATTTATTTCGTTGTGGATCACTGACACAACGGAATTGTTATTGGGTATATAGGTACGTCCGACATTTTCAACCGTAATCACCAGTTGCCCGGAATCATCCAACGCAACATCGCTTATCCAAAGATCTGCAAGATTAGGAATTTGACCGTAGGTTCTACGCTCGGCACCCAAGACAAAGAAAACACTCAGCATAACCAATACTAAGTATCGTTCGTGTGTCGCAGAAATCATGGCAAGCCTCCTATAAGTGTGCCGAAGTGGTTCGTTCCTCACGAATCACGCTCAAGAGAAACAGATAACGCTTAATAGGCCACCGTAGTGTAAACAAAAACACTGAAAAAGTACACGCTTTTCTACATTTATACAGCGTGTGTGGTGTATGCATGCTACATTTTGGTACTAGTCAAATGCCTTAATATGCACTGTATTGTCTACGCAGTAAATGTAGGGTGCCGTTCAGCTTTAACAGCTAAAGCGTTGCTTGCACAATTTCAGGGGATTGTTGCCTTGTAAGTTAGGCAATTCAGTGAACTTCTGTCAGTCCCACTACCTCCTTGTAGCTTGTTCTACTCATGCGCGCGGTATACGTTTGAGTATCGCTATAACCCCACAACGCTATACCCTGCGTCTACGAAGATGTTTTCGCCGGTTACGCCGGAGGCTAAGTCGCTGGCGAGATAGACGGCTGTTTTGCCCACTTCGCCGGCTTCGACGTTTCTTCGGAGCGGGGCTTTTTGGGATACCCACTCAAAAATTTCGTCTATACCACCGACGGCCATGGATGACAGGGTGCGCAATGGGCCGGCGCTGATGGCGTTGACGCGGATGCCTGATTCACCCAACTCGGAGGCTAAGTATCTGGTGCTGGCTTCCAGTGCCGCTTTGGTGACACCCATGACGTTGTAACCGGGAATGGCTTTCTGGCTGCCGTAATAGGTCATGGCCAGGATGGATCCACCGCGTGGCATGATCGTCTTGGCCCTGTTGGCGATAGCTATAAGAGAGTAGGCGGAAATGTCCAATGCTTGAGCGAATACATCGCGGGGAGTCTCGGCGAACTTGCCATGTTTGAGATAGGTTCGATCGGCAAAAGCCAATGAGTGGACGACGAAGTCGATCGAATCAAATTTCTCTTTGGTGGCTGCGATGACGTTGTCGATGTCTTCATCATTAGAGACATTGCACGGAAGTACCCAGGGGTCTACCTCACCAATAGCACCCAAAGCTTTAACCACGCGACGTTCGTTTTTTTCACCGGGAAGATAAGGGAATCCGCACGTAGCGCCCTGGGCGATAAAGCTTTTGGCAATATGGCAGGCGATGCTGCGATCGTTGGCGATGCCGAAAATTAAACCCTTTTGGCCGTCGAGTAGTCCCATGATGAAAGCCTTTCGCTGTTGGATAGTAAACCATTTTGGATGGTGAACCATCATTTATATACTTCGTGATGACACGCCGATGGTGTAACTCGATCACGTCGGCGCAAAGGTCCGCACGGTAGACCCTTCCGCCATCGGTCTAAAAGACCGAGAGTTCTTGCAGTATTGTTGTAGCCCTACGCGTTTCTTGCAAGTATGTAACTAGTGCTGTGTCACAGCTTATTTTTCGGGTTCATCCAGGGTGGCATGGGCAACGTTTTTTTTGCCCGTGTCGGCCTCCGGAACTACACGGGTAAGTCCCGATGTATCCCACCCGGGGATCACGTCGTGGTTGTTTGCACGTCGCCGTAGCGGCGGTCGCGACGGGCGAAATCCTGGATGGCTAGGTTGATATCTTCAGGCGTGAATTCCGGCCAAAGTTTGTCGCAAATATGAAGCTCGGCGTAACTAATTTGCCAAAGAAGAAAATTACTTACGCGAAATTCACTCGCGGTGCGGATAAGCAAATCCGGGTCCGGCAGACCTGCGGTGTATAGCGAGCCGGTGATGAGCTGTTCGTCGATGTCGCGCGGATCGATCTTACAATCCCGTACGTCAGTCGCGATGTCGCGGACGGTGTCAACAATCTCATCTCTTGAACCGTAATTCAGTGCCAGGCAAAGTTTGAGGCCGGTGTTCTCGCGGCTGGCCTGAATCGTGTCATCCATCTCGGTAAGTACGGATTCAGGAAGTCCCTCACGCCGGCCAATGTGAATAAAACGCACGTTGTTATCCATGATGGTGTCGCGCTCGGCGAAAAGGTATTGGGCGTATAATCCCATCAAGAATTCGACTTCTTCTCGCGGTCGCTTCCAGTTTTCCGTGCTGAAACTGTACAAGGTCAATGCTTCGAGGTGCAATCGGGCGCAGTGTGTGACAATAGTTCGAACGATTTTGGCGCCTTCTTCGTGCCCGCGAATGCGAGGCCAATCGCGCTGCTTAGCCCATCGACCGTTACCATCCATGATGATGGCGATGTGTCGCGGCAGTTGTTTTCTAGACAGGCCTAATGTTTCCTGCGGATTAAGCGGTGGTTCGGTCATAACATCGTCAAAGAGAAGCGGGTTCGGGTACGTCAATGCAGTCTTTCATATCGCCGCGAAGTAGTGTCTGAGAACGATCCGGCCCGACGCCGAGTATCGAAACCGGCGCACCGACAAGGGTCTCGATATGCTCGACATAATTACGCGCGGTTTGCGGCAGGTCTTCATAACGTCGAACGCTGCGTAAGTTCTCATGCCAACCGGGCCGATATTCGATGACCGGCTCGCACCGCTGAAGGGTTGCTGCGTCGGCGGGCATGGTCGTTAGTGTTTGGCCATCACAACGATAGGCTATGCACACACCAACTTGATCAAAGCCGCTAAGCGTATCCAAGTGCATGATGGCGATGTCCGTGGCACCGGCGACTTGTCGCGCATATCTAGAGGCTATGGCGTCAAACCAGCCACAACGTCTCGGTCTGCCTGTGGTGGTACCAAATTCGTTACCTTGTTTGCGAATACGATCACCGATGTCATCTTTGAGTTCGGTGACGAATGGGCCTGACCCGACGCGCGTGGAATAAGCTTTGATGACGCCGATGTATCGCGACACGGACGCAGGGGGCACACCTGCGCCGGAGCCAATGCCGTGAGGTCCGGTAGCGCTTGAAGTTACGAAGGGGTAGGTGCCGTGGTCGACGTCCAGCAGCATACCATTTGCTCCTTCGAACAGAATAGCCTGGCCGGCGTCCATTGTTTCGTAAAGAAATTTCGTAGTATCGCAAATGATCGGCGAAAGTCTTTCTTTTGCGATGAGTACGTCGCGTACGATGGCTTCGATGTCCAGGCCGCCGTTGTCACCATATATAGCGGATAGTGCAGTCGATCGTTTTTCAGCTAATTCACGTACGCGATCTGCGATCTGCGGATCGTTGATAATGTCGATGAAGCGAATGGCGGTTGTGCGGCGCATTTTGTCGGCGTAACAGGGTCCGATGCCCCGGGCCGTTGTGCCGATACGTGTCGTACCAGTGGCACTAGTCTCGCTGAGTTTATCTTCGGCTTTATGATAGGGCATCACCAAGTGGGCGCGATGACTGATTTTGAGCTTAGGGATGACCTGCACGCCGCGATCGGCGAGGTTATCGATTTCTTCAAGCAAACCGATCGGATCAACCACAACGCCCGGGCCTATCACACCGACCGCGTTGTCATGAAGTACACCGGTTGGTAGTAGGTGGAGGGCGAATTTGTCTTGCCCCACGCAAACCGTATGGCCGGCATTGGCCCCACCGTTGAACCGCACCACAGCCTGGAAAGCGGGAGACAATAAGTCGACGAGCTTACCTTTACCCTCGTCCCCCCATCCCATGCCAAATACGCAAGTGTGTTGAACCGCTTGATTGGTCATAAACCACCATCAATAAACTACTTACGATGTAACTGAGGGCATAAAAAAAGCCCCGCACGGGGGCTATGAAAGTTACTACGTATGCCCTTTTTCGTACACTAACGAAGCTATTTTGGGATGTCAAGTAGGACCGATAGAGACAAATCCTGTGAAATAGATAATTTATGACTATTTTGCATTAAAATCTGTGAGAATTATGCTAAATATGTTGACATTTATCTTATAGTGAGATATGGATAACTAAATGTTGTTCTGGATGTGTCTCTATAATTGTACTATTGAAAAGGATCATGCAGATGGACCCGGCTACGCTTCGCAACTTTCTTGAAATACCTTACGACCAGTTAGAGGAGATGAATCTCGAGGCGAAACAGCAGCGTATCGACCACGTTGATCCTGGAAAAATAGCCGAGTTGCGTCGGAAATATCTGACGGACGAGAAGCGGATTAAGGCAATCACGGTTTGTTTTTCAGACCTTGAAGGTCGATTCCACATGTTGGACTATGATAAGAAGTTTTTGCTAAAAAACGATGACAATCTGACGTTCGATGGTTCGTCGATTCGCGGTTTTTCGGAGATTGGCGAATCCGACCTGAAGTTGACCATTGATTGGCCGGCGTTTTATTGGTTGCCGGCGGACGTTTTTGGCCCCGGTAAAGTGATCGTGTTTGGCGAAGTTCATGGTCAAGACAATACGCCGTATAGTGCAGATTTTCGATCCAGATTACGATCCCATGTCGGCGAGATGTATCGTCATGACGGCCTGGTGATGCATGCAGCGCCGGAAATCGAAGGGTTGTTGTTTGAAGGGGTTGATGCGGAGCGCCGGTACTCTGAGACTGGGGCTTTTTCCTTTATGTCTACCGGTGGGTATTATCACTCATTGCCTCGGGATCCTTTACGTCAGTTTATCGATCAAGCGGCTGAGGTGCAGCGAGCGCTGGGTTTATCCAATGAGAAGGATCATCCGGAAGTTGCCCCTTCTCAATTTGAACTGAACTTTGGGTTTACCGAAGTGGTGATCGCGGCGGATCAAATCCAACTTTACAAACTGACCTGTCGACAGATTGCGAGATCTATGGGGTTAACGGCTTCTTTTTTACCCAAGCCCGTGGCCGGGGTGAATGGCAACGGTATGCACTGTAATATCTCGTTGAGTAAGAATGGCAGAAATTTGTTTTTCGATGCGGATGGCGTAGACCGACTTTCCAAGTTGGCCCGGGATTTTGTCGATCGTATCTTGTATAGTGCATCTGACATTTGTCTGACACTAAATTCTAGCGTCAACGCGTACCGCCGGTTGGATCCTAATTTTGAAGCGCCGAATCAGATTAAGGCATCCGCCACGAATCGCGCCTCGATGATACGTATTCCATTGGCGAATGAGCGGTCGGCGCGCATCGAGTTTCGTTCGGTGGCGCCGGATACGAATCCCTATCTGATGCTTTTTACGTTGTTGCGCACGGGGATGGAAGGTCCGACGGCAGACCCGGCTGATACTGAAAACAAGCGTGCGCGAACGCGGTTTCTGCCGGACAATATCTACGATGCTATTCGCTTGTCAAAAACGAGCCGATTCATGGGCGAGTTACTGGGTGAAGATTGTCATAGTAAATACATCGAACTCAAACAGGCCCAGGCGGATCGCTGTCCGAAAGCATTGGGCAGCATGGTGAAACGAGGGGAAATTATGTTTCACCACGAGGTCACCAACCAACTTTTATGGAGTCAGTTCTAGGGAAGTCTTTTGTGTTACCTAATGTATTCCCCTCATGAAGCCAAGATCATGTATCGCATCCTGTAAGGTGGCGAAGTGAACGAATTGCCGTCAAGAATTTAGTTGGCTGGCGACGATATCGTACATTGGTGGTGCTTTTTGTGTAGTTCCCCCCAGCTACGGCGCCACTGGCGACTGGGAAAGAAGAGGGCCTCCGGTTAGCAATGATCGGGGGCTTCTTTTTATGTACGATACCTTGGTGCACATCGGCGGGTGCAAGACAGTTTTGGCGGGCTGAGTTGGGTGGCATGGACAAGCGTCGCGTTGAAGGGATCGGATGATAAATGCGTAGGAGCGACGCTTGCCCGTGCTGTTCCTCGGTTGCGCCTGCACGGGCAAACGCCGCGCGTAGCATCCATTGGGCATTCGACAACCCGATTCTGCGGCGTTTGTCCATGCCACCCAACCGCCAATTTTGTCTTACACCCCACATAGGCAGAGACTGATTGCTTACTTGCACTGACAAAGCTATGTTCCATCGTTATGGATGATTATGTTTGCCCGATCGCAGCCGGTCCCATTGATGCGACGGTTTCACTGCCTGGGTCCAAAAGCATCACCAATCGAGCGTTGGTTATGGCCTGCTTGGCTGACGGTCCGTCGCTGCTGCGTAAGGTGTTACTCGCGGAAGATACGCTCATCATGATTGAGGCGCTGCGGGCGTTGGGTATGCGCATGACGGTTGACGAGCGAGATTGTGTCGCCGAAATCACCGGGTGTCGTGGTCACCTTCCCGTGACAGAGGCGACGCTGGATTGTGGCAACTCCGGGACCACGATGCGTTTTTGCACGGCGTTGACTTGTTTAGCCAATGGACGATATACACTGGATGGCGTAGAGCGCATGCACGAACGGCCCATCGGCGGGTTGGTCGAGACCTTGAAGTCCCTGGGCGCAGGTATCGACTATCTCGGGTCTGCGGGCTATCCGCCTATCCATGTAGCGGCTAGTGGGTTGTCGGGTGGTCATGTATCTTTTCACTCGCCACCCTCGAGTCAGTTTGTTAGTGCTTTGCTTATCGTATCGCCTTATGCGCGGCGTGATGTATACATCGATGTGACCGGCGACGTGCCCAGCGCTTCTTATTTGGCGATGACCACAAAACTCATGGACTTTTTCGGCGTAGCCGTTGTCGAGCAATATGCCTATCAAGCGAATGACGCTATTGTAGGGGCGGCGCAGCCTGCGCGACGGGTACGAGGCTGTAAATTCATTGTCGAATCCTCGCAGCGATATTGTGGCACCACATGGACCGTCGAACCGGATGCCTCGAATGCTACCTATTTTCTGTCCATCCCGGCTGTAGTGGGAGGAAGATTGTGTATTGACGGCCTGGGCTTGGAGAGCATTCAAGGAGACGCGAAATTTGTTGATCTACTTGAACAGATGGGTTGCTTAGTCACACGTGAAGCACATCGATTGACGGTTGAAGGTCCACGTGATGGTGCGGGCTTGCGCGGTATTGATGTAGACCTCAACGATATGCCGGACACGGCGCAGACTTTGGCGGTGTTGGCTCTTTTTGCCAAGGGTTCAACCACTATACGCAACGTGGGGAATTTGAGAGTTAAGGAAACGGACCGGCTATCGGCTTTATCTACGGAGTTAACGAAACTTGGTGCGGTCGTGGAAGAGACATCCGATGCGTTGATTGTTCATCCTCCCCAGACCATCAGACCTGCGAGAATCGAAACCTATAACGATCATCGAATGGCGATGAGTTTTGCCCTAGCCGGATTGAAATGTAAAGGTGTGACGATAGCTGATCCGCTGTGTTGCTCAAAAACATTCCCTGACTTTTTCCGCACGTGGACCTCACTGATAGAATCGATAGTCCGTACATAAGCTGGGGTTATTTGGGTGTATGACAGCGTCGGGCACAATCAGAGCCGCACGGCGCAAGCCTGAGGATATGCTTGGACTCTCTACGCCAGAATAGTTGCACATCTGGACCGGGTACACTGGGTTCGCGTCCGGTACTCTCATGGGGGTGCAAGACAGATTAGGCGGGCTTGAGTTGGGTGGCATGGACAAGCGTCGCGTTGAAGGGATCGGATGATAAATGCGTAGGGGCGACGCTTGCCCGTGCTATTCCTCGGTTGCGCCTGCACGGGCAAACGCCGCGCGTAGCATCCATTGGGCATTCGACAACTCGATTCTGCGGCGTTTGTCCATGCCACCCACCCGCCGCGTCCGGTACTCTCATGGTGTGTCCGCAGGCTTGCGCCAGCGGCTCTGATTTGGCGTACCGATTCCACGACAAGTGTCACACGTTCTGGTCTATCGCCAAGTAAAGACAGTTGATCGATTGGGGGCGGTGTATCAGTATTGAGAGTATCCATGTCACCTCTCAAGTCACAACCTTGCATGGCCCGATAAGCTAACTGTGGGTGTGCGCATTTTTTTCGATGGTGCATCGGTACTTAAGATCATTGTGGTGGGAGGTTGATTGTCGTGGCTGACGTGCTCGATCAAAGTGAAGTTGATGCGCTATTAGCTGCGGTTGAAACGGGTGGGGTCGAGACGGCTACGTCCGATGCCGCTATGGCGGCGAGGTCAGCCACCAATAAGGAAGTGCATACCTACGACTTCAAGCGCCCGGAGCGGGTGAGCAAAGAGCAGATGCGAGCTATATCCGGCATTCACGATGCCTTTGCTCGTAACTTCGGGGCGTCGCTTTCCGGTTTTCTGCGTACGATCGTTGAGATCCGCGTGGCGACAACTGAGCAATTAACTTATAGCGAATTTATTTATTCATTACCAAATCCAACGAATTTTAATCTGCTTACCGTGGAACCGTTGGAGGGGCAGATTTGTTTGGAAATAAGCCCGCTGATTATCTATCCGATTATTGATCGTTTGTTAGGTGGGTCCAATTCCGAATTGTTTATCCCGCAGCGTCCCTTGACGATGATCGAACAACGACTTGTCGGTCGTATTACGGATCGTGCACTGAGTGCATTGACGGAATCCTGGTCGGAGTTGGTGAAAGTAGAATTCAAGATTGAAGAAGTTGAGAGCAATCCTCATCTCGTGCAAATTGTGGCCCCCAATGAAATTGTGGTGGTGATCGGGTTTGAAATGAAGTTGGGTGGTCGCGCGGGTACGTTGAGCTTATGTATTCCGTTTAATGTCATTGAGCCGGTGATGGATAAATTAGTGACGCAGGGTTGGTTAGCGTATCAGCGTCGTAGCGGAGCGGAGGATAAGTCCGAGGAGATTGCCCGCAGCGTCGGTGCGACGTATGTGGATGTGACGGCACAACTGGCGGAAACGGAGATTACGATCCAGGAATTGATCGGATTGCAGGTAGGTGACATCATTCAGACCAGCAAGTCCATGACGGGCGATATTGTCTTGCAGGTGGAGGGTGAAAGTAAATTCGTCGGAAAATTGGGTAAGCATAAAGGTGCTTACGCCGTCAAAATCGAACGTCACGCGGAAGTGGAAGAACCCGTTTAACGCCTGAGTTGTTCCGGATCCCTGGCAAACTTCTGTGCTGTAGCCATGGTGATGCTTCCCGCAGATACCAGCCGCTGGAGATTTTCATCCAGTGTCATCATGCCGTCACGTTTTCCGGTTTGAATCGCTGAGTCCAGTGATTCAATTTTCCCGAATTTTATCGCAATGCGCACGGGGTCGTTGACATGCAATACTTCCAAAGCCAAGGCGCGTTTTTGACCTTCCTTAACCGAAGGGAGCAGGTGTTGACTCACGACGCTGCGTAGGCTTAGCGCGAGTTGGGTACGTATGTCATCTTGAATATCGTGTGGAAACAGATCCACCAGACGCGTGATCGCGCCCTTGGCGTCTTTGGTATGAAGCGTAGCCAATATCAAATGGCCGGTCTCGGCTGCGGTGATCGCCATGCGCGCCGTTTCACGATCTCGAATTTCACCTAGCAACACGACATCAGGATCCTGGCGCAGGCCGTATTTCAATCCGTCATAAAACGAATCGACATCACGCCCTACCTCGCGCTGGGTGATGACACTCGTACTACAGGGTTTGTGGACGTATTCGATAGGCTCTTCGACCGTAAGAATACGCACGCCGCCTCGTTGGTTTAGCACATGAATTAGAGCGGCTAGGGTGGTCGATTTTCCAGAGCCTGTGACGCCTGTGATGATGACCAAGCCATTGCGATAATCCACGAGCCTAGCCCCGAGCGTTTCAGGAAATCCCATCCATGCAAAAGTAGGTATGTTGTTAGGCACATGGCGCAGGCACGCGCCCCAATGACCTTGAGCCAAAAACGCATTGGCACGAAATCGACAGGGTGAATCATCTTGATCCAAAGCGACGGAACAATCGAAGTTTTTCACCTCGTCCATACGTTGACGAAGTCTAGGGGGGAGCAGCGCTTCGACCATGTTTTTTACGACATGCGGTTCCAATACTTCATCACCACTTGCGTGAAGCTTTCCATGAATGCGAAACATCGGCGCAAACCCAGCGACGAGATGAATGTCGGACGCTTCCTGGGATACGGCCTTGTGCAATAACGTGGTCAGCCTTAAAGCGTCTGCGCTGTTGGTTTGATCGATTTTGTGTTCCATGACTTGTCATTATACCGAATTATGACGTGTTGGCTGCAGTGAGGATATTTTCCGTCATCTGTAGCCGGTAGGGCAGGTCGTTCTTTCGCCCTTCAAGGCGAAAGGTTGACCTGCCTGTAACTATTTTTGCTTCGACTTTTATTTAGGTTGCGATGTTTAGTCGTGCGACGAGTATGATTAGAGCACCACGGCGCAAGCCTGGTGACGCGTTGACAGGTTGGTGCAGGTGGCCTTACTAACTCAGGTAGTTTTGTTTACGTGCGTTTGTCCGCAGGCTGGCGCCGTGCGGTTCTGATTCGATTATCCTGGTGGTAGTGCGTGCCTATGGCTTCAGGCAGGTCAACCTTTCGCCAATGCTTATTGGCATTGGCGAAAGAACGACCTGCCCTACCAGCTGTAGAAGTCATGATGTCAGATCGTCACTTTTTTCTTAAAAAGCGACACCACGTCCAACTGCGGCTATGGTAGCTTTTCAAGACTTGTGATGAGCCAACCATCCTGCGATCGCCGCCACTTCGAGTGCCATAGAAAAGTGGCATACTGATAGGGTATCTCCGGAAAACGGATATTGGCGGAACCTCGGAACTTAACGATGGCTTCGTCACCATCCAATGCCACTGCGACCTGACTAATGCGTGCTTGTGTCACCGGATATTGAGTGAGTCGCGCGTCTATTCGTGCAAGCATCCGTTCGCGCGAGTATCCCCGTGCCTCGAAATCCTCCGCGAAGTGTGAAGCTATTTCGTCCAGGTCTACCTGTTCGACGGCCCGTGCCAGTGCGATTAATTGATCGACTATCTTTTCTCGATCCGTGACGACCAACATGGAGACAACGAGCAGCATGGGGAACACGACAAATCCAGACCACACAACCCGCTTGGTTGTTTCCGTTCTCCGCCATGACCACATCGCAATAAGCACAAATTGTACTGGTATCCAAGTACCGAGTAACAGCCAATAGCTTTCCAGTAGAATCCGTGTAACCATTTGATGCATTGTACCATGATTTTCCTTACATGACTTGTAGAGCAAGTCGTTCTTTCGCCTTCAAGGCGAAAGGTTGACCTGCCTTTAACTATCACGCCTTGGTATGTCTTTGGGGTGCGATGTCCTGTCGTGTGACGAGTATGGTCAGAGCACCACGGCGCATGCCTGGTGACAGGTTGGCTCGGGCATGCATAACATGAACCGCGAAGACATGCCCGCGCTTTCAGCTTGGGCATGCCACACACCGCATATCATCGACTCCACGCTGGGGATGATTATGTTTGGAAATAATCTTGCAGGGCTTTGACGTGTAGGGGGAGCGGTGCGGAGCCGTCTTCTGATTTGCACAGTGTTTTGATGGCGGAGACGGCGGCTATAGCGCCGGTTAACGTGGTGATAAGTGGGATGCGGCGGATCGACGCGGCTGCTCGCCAGCGACCTTCATCTGAGGCTGAACCTGTGCGGATGGGTGTGTTGATGAGTAAGTCTAGCGTGCCGTCTTCGATCAAATCTTTCAAAAACGGCGCCTGGTCGTTGCCAGCGGCCTTGGATACCAGCGTTGAGGGGATGTTTGAATCTGAGAGAGCGTTTCGCGTGCCGAGGGTCGAGAAAATCTTGAAGCCGAGATCGTGTAGTTGGCGGGCGATGGATACGGTGCGTGGTTTGTCCGGGTCGTTGACACTGATTAACACGTTACCCGCCGTGGGTAGTGACAATCCGGTGGCAATTTGTGCTTTGGCAAATGCCCGACCGAAGGTGGGTGCGATAGCCATGACTTCGCCGGTGCTGCGCATTTCAGGGCCAAGAATGACATCCACGCCCTGGAATTTCTCAAAGGGAAATACCGGGGCTTTAATGGATGTATGCTTGGGCCGGGGGGTTTCAAATACTCTATGTTCGGCTAAGACTTGTGCGAGAGGTTGACCTAGCATAACGCGGGTGGCGATTTGTGCCCAAGGTACGCCGGTGGCTTTAGCTACGAAGGGTAACGTGCGTGAAGCGCGCGGGTTGACTTCGAGGATGTAGACTGTGCGGTTCAAGATAGCGTATTGAATGTTTATTGCGCCGCATACTTTGAGTTTCTCAGCCAGTCGCTTGGTAGTAAGGAAAAGTTCTTCGATGACCATGCGACCGAGTGAGAAGGGTGGGATGACGCAAGTGCTATCGCCGCTGTGGATACCGGCTTCCTCGATGTGCTCCATGATACCAGCTACCATGCACATGGGTTTATATTCGGCGTCACCGGTTTCGGTTTGACCAAAATCTGCGACGGCGTCTACATCCACTTCGATAGCGTCGGAAAGAAATTTATCGATGAGCAAAGGGTTTTCGCGGTAGCTGCCGGTGCGGTCGGAAGCATTCATGGCTTGTTCGAGATAGGTTGCGAGGTCGTCGCGATTGTTGCAGACTTTCATGCCGCGTCCGCCGAGCACGTAACTGGGCCGAACAAGAATGGGATAGCCAACTTGTTGTGCCATTTTGAAGGCATCATCGGTTGATCTGGCGATTCCGTTGGGCGGCTGAAGCAGGCTTAGTTCTTTGATGATGCGCTGAAACTCATCGCGGTCTTCTGCGAGGTGGATCATTTCCGGTTGGGTACCCATGATCGGGGCGCCGGCGTCCTTGAGGCTTTGCGCGAGATTGAGCGGTGTTTGGCCGCCGAATTGTACGATTACCCCTTTGACCAGTCCGTTGGGTGTTGTGGTGGAGTTATCAGGGTCGAGTGGTTGGCCGTTGAGTCGCTGGATGACGTTGAAAACATCTTCGTGGGTGAGTGGTTCGAAAAAAAGCATGTCTGACGTGTCGAAGTCGGTGCTGACGGTTTCAGGGTTGGAGTTGATCATGACCGATTCGTAACCGGCGCGCTTGGCTGTAGCGGAGGCATGACAGCAGCAATAATCGAACTCGATACCCTGGCCGATACGGTTAGGACCGCCGCCGAGTACAACAACTTTGGGTTTGTCGCTGACGCGTATTTCGTCTTCCACGATTTCCGTGTCTGGCGTGTTGATGTTACGCATGGGTGATTCGTAGGTGGAATAATAGTAAGGGGTGCTAGCTTCAAATTCTGCGGCACAGGTATCGACGAGTTTGTAGACCGGGCCTGGGGTTTGATGATCTAAGGCGAAGATGAGGTCGGCTGTGCGTTGGGTAGAGGCGTTGGCGATTTGTGTGTTGCTATAGCCGAGTTGTTTAAGTTTTATGAGTGGGTTGCTTGTATCTTCCGTTTCGACAAGCTCAGCCATATTTTCGAGAAACCAAGGGTCGATGCGGGTGACTTCGTGGATTTGATCGACGGTCCAACCGAGTTTGAGGGCGTAACGAATGTAGTAGGGTCTGCCTTGACAGGGGATGGATAGTTTTTCTCTAAGAATTGGCTCGGGGATTGGCCATTGTTTCGCGTGCTCTTCTTCTATGTCGGGTGGTGCTTCGGTGGCTGTGGTACCGCCTCGGGGTATGTGTTCAGTGGTCTCTTGGCGCGTGGTGGTTTGATGCAACGAGGCGTCGTTATCGTCCAGGCCGAAACCGAAGCGTTTGATCTCCATGGAGCGAATACACTTTTGGAAAGCTTCTTTGAAGGTTCGACCAATAGCCATCGCTTCGCCAACGGATTTCATCTGGGTGGTTAAGGTTTCGTCTGCATCGGGGAATTTTTCAAATGTCCAGCGTGGCATCTTAACGACGCAGTAGTCGATGGTCGGTTCGAAGCTGGCGGGGGTAGATTTGGTAATGTCGTTGGGTAGCTCGTCGAGTGTATATCCTACCGCGAGTTTAGCGGCGATGCGGGCAATGGGATATCCAGTGGCTTTGCTAGCAAGCGCGGAAGAACGTGAGACACGCGGGTGCATCTCGATGACGACCTGCCTGCCGGTTTGGGGGTCGACGCCGAATTGAATGTTGCAACCGCCGGTATCGACGCCGATTTTGCGAATAATGGCGATGGCGCTGTCGCGCATCTTTTGATATTCTTTGTCGGTTAGTGTTTGTGCAGGTGCGACGGTGATGGAATCGCCGGTGTGTACACCCATCGGGTCGATGTTTTCGATGGAGCAGATGATGACCACATTATCCGCTCGATCGCGCACGACTTCGAGTTCAAATTCTTTCCAGCCGTACAGGTCTTCTTCGATGAGGATTTCGCTGATACGACTATATGACAAACCACGTCGGGCGATGGTTTCAAATTCTTCCATTGTTGAGCAGAAGCCGCCGCCGGCACCGCCGAGGGTGTATGCAGGGCGAATACAGCAAGGTAGTTTTACATGCTCAATGACTTGCCGTGCTTCTTCCCAGGAGTGGGCGATGCCGGAGTTGGGGACATCCATGCCGATAGACAACATGACCTCTTTGAAGGCGGTGCGGTTTTCGGCCTTGTGGATGGCCTCGCGGTTCGCGCCGATCATTTCCACGTTGTATTTGCTGAGGATACCTTGTTCGACGGTTTCCATAGCGCAGTTTAGCCCGGTCTGTCCACCGAGGGTGGGGAGCATAGCGTCGATGGGATGGCCTAACGTTTTTTCTTTGGCGAGGATTTTTTCAATGAATTCGGGGGTAATGGGTTCGATGTAGGTGCGGTCAGCGGTGTCCGGGTCGGTCATGATGGTGGCGGGGTTGGAGTTGATCAGGACGACGCGATAGCCTTCCTCGCGTAAGGCTTTACATGCCTGGGTTCCGGAATAGTCGAACTCGCACCCCTGCCCGATGATGATAGGGCCGGAACCGATGATGAGTATGTTGTGAATGTCGGATCGTTTGGGCACATCCTTTTTATAAGGTAACTTCCGACATAATGCGAGTAGGCAAGCGGGTGGCCCACCTCGTTTTCGAGGTGGGGGAGACGATGATCGCGGGTGAATCTCGTCACGAAAGAAAGAGAAACGCCGTCATCGACTCCCCCATGTCCAAAAGGAAGGATATGGGACACCCAGTCGAAGACATGGGTCGCTGGCGCTCGCCGCTCGGATCAGCGCGTAGGGCAGGTCGTTCTTTCGCCAATGCAATAAGCATTGGCGAAAGGTTGACCTGCCTTTAACTATCGTGCTTAGGTATGATAATCGTCGATGCCCCATCCATGCCCGCGCTTTCAGCTTGGGCATG
>JAJRWX010000015.1 GCA_024276605.1 Planctomycetota bacterium
GATCGACCACCCTATCAGCAGAATGATTACGTTGGGTGGATCACTCGTGCGAAGAAACGCGAGACCCAAGAGAAGAGGCTTGCCCAGATGCTGGATGAGCTTGCCACCGGTGACCGGTACATGAACATGCCGTACCAGACCAAGCGCCGTGGAAAGTGAAGCGAGTGGCCATCAGTCGGAACTCCGATAGTGTATATCATGCTGTCGGGGTCGGCTTTTTTACATGCTTCATGACGATCTGCCTTATTGGGGCTCAACGGTTCATTGCATTCGCGGTAAACAACCGAAACTCCGGACATCATATCAATACATGCCTGCTCTAGCCTGGCGCCTTGGGTTGCTGTAAAGTGCCACCTATGAGACGGCCCATAAAACATCAAACTCGATGGCTTAGCGTAGTGTGCGTACTATGGTCGGCCTGGTTGGGATCTAATGCACTCGCGCAAAGTGGAGATGATTCGCGCGGGGCGGGTACAACCACTCAACCTACCAATCATACATCGAAGCCGGTTAAGAAAAACACAGATAAGAACAAGCCCAGGCGTACGCTCGATCTAAGCAGTCCGCGGGCGACGATGCAGACCTTTCTCTTGGCTATGCAGGACGTAGCCGGGGAACATCCTGATAGAATGAAGGATGCGGTGCAATGTTTGAATACTTCCGAACTTGAAGGGGATGACGCTGCACGGTTGGAGCGGGCGCAACGACTAGCGCTACGACTGCACGCTATCTTAGATAAAGCCGGAGTACGTCTGGACGACATTCCTGAACAGCCTAAAGAACTATCGTATACCGTGCATGCTATCGAGACGGATGATGAAGGACATGCTGATGCCCGAATCATCCTGGCCATTGACTCTAAATCTAGTGCGTGGTTGTTTACGCCTCAGACATTGTCGTCCATAGCTGCGATCGAACAATCCATCGCTAAAGAAGAAAAACCCGATCAAGCAAAGGATACGGATGTTCCAGCTGCGCGACGTTCTGCGCGAGCGGCGATGGCTGGTTTCCTCAAAGCGATGAATGCGACGCCTCAAGATACGGAGAAGGCGATCTATTTTTTGGATCCGGTCGGTCGAGATGCGGAGGTGTGGGATGTTCGTGGTAAGGAGAAAGCCACCAAGCTCAAGAATGTGATGGACAAGATCAAGGAAGTAGTTCTTCTTGATATTCCAGATGACCCGGATGGAGAGTCTTATGTTTGGTACCAATCTAGCCAGGGTTCCGGGAGCATTACATTAGCCCGCGTGGAAGAGGAACCGGGTTCGCCAAAAGATTGGCGCTACACGCCTAAGAAGGGTGAATGGCGGTTTACGTCACAAACGTTGAATACGATTGATGCCCTTTATGGTGAATTCGAGAATCAACAGATCGTTCAATCGTTGCAGGAAGCCGGGGTGAAGGAAACGCTGACGCTGAGTATGCAGTTGGAGCGGATGATGCCGCCTCGATTGCGTGAGGAATTTCTCGGATTGGCACTGTGGAAGTGGTGTGCGCTTCTGTTGCTCCTGCCCGTTGGTTGGTTGATTCAACTGGTCACAGCCTTTATCGCTGCGATGGTGCTTCGCAATTGGTTGCAACGGCAAGGGCTGGAGCTAGAGATGAAAGCTCGTCAACAGACGGCTCGCTCCATCGGTGCAGTGTTGACGGTTTTGGTCTGGTACTACGCAATCCAGTTTATGGCGTTGCCGGAGCAGTGGTTGAGCATTCTAACGCGTGGGCTAAAACTCGTACTTGGTTTGACAACGGTGTGGGTTGGTTACCGGTTGGTAGACATTATCGGGGGCAAGATAGCGGCGAGCCAAGAAGTTCAGTTGACGCGCTTCGATGATGTGCTGATTCCGATGCTGCGAAAAATTCTTCGTGTATTGGTCGTTGTGGTCGCGCTGATTTTTGTACTCGAATGGATGGATCAAAAGTGGACGACGCTGCTGGGGGCATTGGGTGTTGGTGGTGTGGCACTAGCCTTTGCTGCTCAGGATACTATCGGCAATTTCTTCGGTTCCATTACCGTCCTGTTCGATCGGCCGTTTGGTATTGGCGATTGGATCGTCATGGGAGATGTGGAAGGTACGGTAGAGCGTGTGGGGTTTCGTTCTACACGGGTACGCACGTTCTATAACTCAGTAATTACCGTTCCCAATGCCAAAATGATCAATATGAATGTTGATAATTATGGTGCACGTAGCTTTCGCCGAGTTCGCATCATGTTGTCGCTTACCTACAACACCCCGCCGGATAAAATTGACGCATTTTGTGAGGGAGTGCGTGAATTACTGCGCCTTCACCCCTATACTCGGAAAGATTATTATCACGTATATTTCAACAAGTTTTCAGAATCTTCGCTTGACGTGTTATTGTATGCATTTTTTGAGGTGCCTGATTGGAGCACGGAGCTACGCGAACGCCACAATTTGTTTCTTGACATACTACGCTTGGCGCAGCGGCTAGGTGTTGAGTTTGCCTTCCCCACGACGACGGTTTGGATGGCGCGGGCTGGACGCGGCGATGGACAGGGGGCTGACGAAAGCATTCCGGCTGACGCCAGAGCTGTTGGTGTAACCCATGCCGCCCAGCTTTTTGAGCAGACGTATGGTAAGCCAATGAATAAGCCCGGGCCTGTGATTATAGAATCATCACCACGCTCCCAACGATTATCCGGTGAATCAACATCTTAGCTGTGACTACCTAACGTATTGAGTCGCGGGCTTTAGAGTATGTGGCTCAATGGGTTTATCTTAGGAAGCAGGTTTTGCCTGAATCAAATCTATTACAACTAGCTGGTATCGTCGTGCTTGGCGTAGCTGCCCAATGGCTTGCCTGGCGCGTGGGACTACCTTCCATTCTCCTGTTGCTTACGGTCGGCTTGCTTGCCGGACCCGTGAGTGGTTGGCTTCAACCGGATGCACTGTTCGGGGAAATGCTATCACCCTTTGTCTCCCTATCAGTCGCGCTGATTCTCTTTGAAGGTGGACTTACGCTAAAGCTAAACGAATTACCGAAGATTGGTGGTGTAGTACGCAATCTAGTCACGCTGGGAGCAGTTATTACATGGTTAGTTGGTGCCGCGGCTGCCCACTTTATCCTTGGCTTAAGCCTATCGCTTTCTGTTTTGCTCGCTGCGATATTGGTCGTGACCGGCCCGACGGTGATCGGTCCGATGTTACGACATATCAGACCCATAGGTGTCGTTGGTCCGGCACTTCGATGGGAAGGGATCGTGATCGACCCGATTGGAGCGCTGCTGACCGTACTCATTTTTGAAGTGTTGGTCATCGGCGAGGCGAAGGAAGCATCTTTACACATAGTAGGCGCCGTGCTGAAGACTGTATTCGTCGGTGGCGGATTGGGCTTATTGGCCGCAGGATTGATGATCCTTCTTCTCAAGCGATATTGGGTAGCCGATCATTTACAAAGCGCGTTGGCTGTGATGCTTGTCATGGCTTCTTTTGCTGTTTCAGATGCCGTGCAGCATGAGTCGGGATTACTGGCTGTAACCGTGATGGGCTTTGTGCTGGCCAATCAAAAAAAGGTGGAAGTTGAGCAGATAGTCGAGTTCAAAGAAAATTTGCAAGTCCTGTTGTTGTCCATCTTGTTTATCGTGCTATCTGCTCGTTTAGACCCGGATATTCTGTCGAATTTCGGTGTGCGCGAAGTTGGTTTCGTGTTGGCTCTTATATTTATTGCGCGTCCCTTGGCTGTGTTTGTTTCGACAATGGGTAAGACGCTTAGTTTTGGGCAGCGGGTTTTTCTTTCGTGGATGGCGCCTCGTGGCATTGTAGCCGCAGCCGTGGCCTCGGTATTTGCGATTCGCCTTGAGCAGCGCGGGATGGCCGGGGCGGAAGTGCTCGTACCTATTACCTTCTTGACCATCATTACAACGGTGGCGGTGTATGGATTAACAGCCCCGATATTAGCTCGGCGTCTTGGCGTGGCGGAGGCCAATCCGCAGGGTGTACTATTTGTCGGCGCACAGGCGTGGGTACGCGAGATGGCTGTTGTATTGCAGCGCGAGGGATTTCGTGTGTTGTTGGTCGATGCCAACCGCAACAACATTCGAGAAGCACGTATGGCAGGTCTCCCTACTTTTCATGGTAGCATTTTGGCGGAACATGTGCTTGATAAAATTGAACTCGGCGGGCTGGGAAAGTTAATTGCTGCAACGCCCAATGATTGGATAAATATATTAACCGTCAGACGGTTCGCACGGATATTTGGTAAAGCCAACTGCTATCAGGTGATGGCGCCACAGGGCGACGATAAGGACGGAAAACATCGCTACTTGAGGGGGCGGAGTCTCTGGGCGCAGGATGTGACGCACGCGGGGATGGCTAGTCGAGTGGCGACAACTCATTGCGTTAAGGCTACGAACATTTCCGAACAATTTAGCTATCAGGATTACGGTGAGAAATATGGTACGGATGCCATTGCGTTGTTCGTAATTCACGAAGGGATTCGGTTAGAGCCTGTCACGACAGACGATCCTATCACTGCACAGCCGGATAGCGTGTTGATTGGACTTGTTCGAGATGATGAGGATAAGCATGACGAACGTCATTCGTAATTATTGCGTTGTTATAACCGTGTGCGTGTGGGTCGTTAGTGTAATGGGTTGTGTGGGTCTGCGCAATCATTTGGTGTTGAAATCCGCATCCTTTGAGTCGGTTGCGGACGCAACGTTTCTAGAATCTTTCGCAGCTACACGACGGTTTACATTGGGACGTCCGACATCGATTACGGTGACGCCGGATGGGCGAGAAGTGTTGTTCCTTCGTTCGCCATCGCGAAGTTTCGTACGCGATTTATATTCGTTCGATGTATCAACGGGTGAAGAACGAAGATTACTAACTTCGGAACAAATTCTCAACGGCGCGACAGAGGAGCTTTCGGTCCAGGAAAGAGCACGTCGTGAGCGCATGCGCATGACCGCACGCGGTATAGCTACCTATCGCTTGAGCCAAGATGGTTCCCAGATTCTTGTACCATTGTCTGGGCGACTGTTCGTGGTTGATCGTCAAACGCGACAAGTGAAGGAGTTGACGAGTCATGCAGGTTTCCCGATCGACCCGCAATTCTCTCCTGATGGCAAGCATGTGTCGTGTGTGCGTAATGGTGAGGTTTATGTCATCAATTTGACATCAAGGGATGAGCAAAAGCTAACGACGGGCGCGGGGGGTTCGATAACCAACGGGTTGTCGGAGTTTGTCGCACAAGAAGAGATGGGGCGATACCGTGGATATTGGTGGTCGCCGGATAGTCGCTATTTGGCGTACCAACAGACCGACACGTCACGTGTTGAAACATTTCATATTGCCGACGCTACACACCCAGGCCGATCGCCACATATTTGGCCGTATCCGCGTCCGGGCAAAGATAATGCGACGGTGCGATTGGCGGTAGTGCCCATCATGGGTGGCGATCCTGTCTGGGTGCAGTGGGATGCCGAGTCGTATCCATACCTGGCAAGCGTGCGTTGGCCGGAAAATGCACCGCTGACGATCCTGGTTCAAAATCGCAAGCAAACCGAGGAGAGACTCTTAGCAGTTGATCCTAGCACTGGTCAAACGAAAACACTCCTCGTCGAACGTGACAATGCTTGGGTCAACCTGGATCAATCCATGCCATATTGGTTGCCAAATGGGCAACGGTTTCTTTGGACGACCGAACGCGGCGGAGCATGGCAACTGGAATTGCGCGATCGTAGCGGTCGGTTGATAAAAAGCCTTACATCTGAGGAATTCATTTACAAATGGTTTCTGCATTACGACCAGGGTCTCCATCAGGCATATTTGTTAGGGACAGACGATCCGATACAGACGCAGTTGTACCGTGTGGGGCTAAGTGATGCACCGGCTGAGCCGGTTCGAGTAACCTCGGATATCGGTCTGCATCACGCTTCTTTTTCCAAGGACAACCAATGCACGGTATATGTCCATTTGGAAAAACTATTAGATGGCCGTCAGCGGCAGACGGTGCGATCGCTGGATGGACACGAATTGGGCACATTACGCAGTGTAGCGGAGAAACCACCATTTCTGCCTGAAGTTGAGTTTGCAATTATCGATCACAAGCATAGCTTTCGAGCGGCGATCATTCGTCCACGAAATTTCCGTATTGGAAAAAAGTATCCCGTGATCGTGTATGTATACGGCGGACCGCACGCGCAGATGGTGAAGGCCAATCCCAATAACTACCTATTACAGCAATGGTTGGCTGACCACGGATTTATCGTCGTCACCATGGATGTTCGCGGGACGCCGTCACGAGGTCGAGTATGGGAGCGTGTGATTAAGAACAATGTCATCGACATTCCGTTACACGATCAGGTAGAAGGATTACAATCGCTTGGAAAAACATATCCGGAATTGGATCTGTCACGGGTGGGTATCTACGGCTGGTCGTTTGGTGGGTACTTTTCAGCTATGGCCGTGATGCAACGACCGGATGTATATCACGTGGGTGTAGCTGGTGCGCCGGTCTGCGATTGGATGGATTATGATACACATTACACCGAACGGTACATGGGCCTGCCCAGTGAGAACGAGCAGGGGTATAAAGCTGCGTCGGTGCTGACATATACAAGCAAATTGAATCGTCCACTACTTATTATTCACGGTACGGCTTACGACAACGTATACTTTATGCACAGCTTGAAAATGTCCAACGCACTATTTCGCGCTGGTAAGGATCACGAGTTTCTGCCGTTGTCCGATTTCACACATATGGTAGCTGATCCCAACGTAACCAAACGAATCATAGGGTATTTTCAACGACAATTGCAGTGATGAGGCTATCATGACTGGGTAGCACTTAGACCTACCCACTGATTGTCGTCCTGCTATGATGCGAGCGATGGAGATTAACTTCGGAGCCTACACCGGCTATGCTGCTGGGATAGCGACAGCGTTGCTTTGGACGGCGACTTCCCTTTTCTTTGCGTCGGGCGGACGCCGGCTGGGAACCACGGTTCTTAACACGATACGTATTTGTGTTGCCGTTGGGCTACTAGCTGCGACCCACCGACTCCTCAATGGATATTGGATACCGCAAGCCCATAGCCGACAGATTGTTTATCTCGCGTTGTCCGGTTTGATTGGGCTTAGCATCGGCGATCAGGCGCTCTTTACCGCTTTTGTAGAAATTGGCCCCAGGTTGTCGCTCTTGATTATGACAACCTCGCCCATATGGGCCATGTTTTTCGGTTGGGTTGTCCTTGATGAAACACTTGCGCTGAGCGCTCTGCTGGGCATTGGCCTCACAGTAGGTGGTGTCGGTTGGGTAGTACTGGAAAGGCCAAAGAGACAGAAGGGTAAGACGAAACGACGTCTGCGCGGTTATGTGTTAGCCATGATAGGGGCTGCATGTCAGGCTGGTGGTTTATTGCTGAGCAAAATAGGCATAGGGCATGGCTGGCTTGATAGTGATCACCACCTTACGCCGCAAACGGCTACACTGATTCGCATGTGTTTTGCTGCAATAGGTATGGTTCCCATCGTGTGTATTTATAAACTACGACTTCGGATCCGTGGGGTTGACGTTAACGCACCGCCGCTTGTTGGGTCGAAATGGGTGGGTGTATGGTTGGCTTGCGGTGGTGCAGTGGTAGGGCCGTTTCTTGGCGTGTGGATGTCGTTGGTGGCTTCCGATCGTGCCCCACTGGGGATCGCACAGACACTTTGTTCACTAACTCCGTTGTTTATTCTGCCGTTTGCGGTTCTCATACATAAGGAAAGAATCGGTTTGCGCGCAGTGGTGGGAGCTGTGGTAGCTGTGCTCGGGTCGGCGCTATTGTTCCTGCAGGCGTGATGAGGGCTTTGATTTCAGCTTGTCGTACAATGAGTAAATCGTGGGAGTTATGCCGTGCATCGAGATAAGTTACTCAATCAACTTAAGGCCTATCTACCGAAGGATGCCACTGAGGATCAAATCCGATCACGCATGATTTCCTTCGTCCAGACTAATCCAGATTGTTTTCATCGCCATTTAACGATCGGACACATAACCGGCTCCACTTGGCTCCTGAGTCATGATCGTCGTCGCGTCTTGCTCACCCATCATCGTAAGCTCAACAAATGGTTACAATTAGGCGGCCATGCAGATGGTGATTCTGACATCTTAGCCGTAGCTCTACGGGAGGCGCGAGAGGAGTCCGGCATCGATTCTATTCGTGCCGTTTCCATGGAAGTTTTCGATCTGGACATTCACCCAATCCCGCCACATAGCGGTGAACCACAGCATGATCACTATGATGTCCGTTTTCTATGTTGCGTGGAAGGTGATGATTCATTCAAAGTATCAGACGAATCTCACGAGTTGGCATGGGTATCACCTGAGCAGCTACAGTCCTTAGACGCCGATGCCTCCGTTCAGCGCATGGCCGCTAAATGGGTAGCCACGTCACGCGCAAACACAGCTATCGATACGACGTCGCCGACCGACTAAGAATGAACCACTACCGCCTTTGCAACTCTCGCTAAGTGTTGCCTGTAAGATGCTAGTTAGAACTTCATTTGATACTGCACGTAGAAGAAATCCGCATCCTCACTTGGCCCTGTCTTGATGATAACATCACTATCCCAAAAATGAGAATAACCGAAAAGCATCGACTGGTGTTTATCTATCTTGTATGCGACGGTGAGGTCCAGTTCGTGACCAATTTCTCGGCCACTATTCCCAAAAATATCACGACGACCAGCCCCGCCACCAGCATTATAAATAGCATCACGTTTAGCGTTGAGCCAAAATGTGTGATAAGCCATTCTTGTTTTGACTTTTTTCGCGATAGGCCAGGCTGCTAGATTTACGTTGAGAGACGTAATATTCTGCCGACCTATCAGGTCCATATAGCCAAAATATTTGTGTCCGAGTGGGAATAGTTGGTTGAACGTGCCGACTTTTCCGTCAAAGGGGTCTTCGTCGCCACTGGCCCAATCGAAACCCACACCGAAACGAGGCTTCCACGTGACGTCAGCAAACGTATATCCGCTATCGATAGTCCAACTCCAAGCCTGTATAGTGTCCCCAGCCCATCTACCCCACTGACCGGCTATTTCGGCTTCATAATCCAATGGTCCATGTTTACCCCAGAATCGAGTACCAAGCATATATCGAGTCGTATCGCCGACTTTACCGTTTGGATTGACGGTCTTGTTGGTATTGTTGATAGCCAATGCGTACAAGTCTAACCCGTGATTCGGAATACCTTTGTAAGTTGCATACGCCCCATAGAAATCAAAGTCTTCATTGAAGCGATCACGTTGTTTACGTTGCACGGGGACAGGTTTCACGTAGAACAAATCCACATTCCAGGTCTTACCCTTAGCGAAAAGCTTAACGCCATCGAAGCGCCGTCGGACATTTCCCCACCTAAATGGAGATATAAACCTTTCATTACCGTATAGAAGATCCTGACGACCAACACGAAGTGTCAACGGCAAATCCTCGCCTAATATACGAAGATCAGCGAATAGTTGTTGAATATCCCAGCGATTTTCGTCAATGCCGCGCAAGGGTAAGTCACGATGCTCGTCGAACATGCTAGCACCCTGTACGAAAATACGGAACAGATTGCGATATTTGAAGTCGGCGTGCAGCATGTACCGGTATAACTCAAACGTATCGTTCGCAGGCTCGGTTGAGCCAAACGCTTTATTGGTCTCCGATTCCAACCGAAAGCGAAATTCGCCGCCGAGTGTAAGAGACCAACCTTGACCTAGATCGATGTTTTTTAGCGGATCAAACAAGTCCGGTTCGTAATCGTATGTCGGGTCATCAAGGTAGCTGAAGTCTTCGTCATAACGAAGCTCGAGCATTTTGGGATGATCGACTGTCTTTCTTGACAAGGCCTTGTCAGTAGTTGGAGCGTCGGTGTCTTGACCTGCTGTCATGTTTGGGCTTATGCACATGACAGAATAGATACCGATAATAGAAAAACAGCGGAATGGATGTCGAAACATGTCTGGTCTCCGTGATTGAAACAAAAACTCGACTACACCAACTGAGATTTTTACCTATTCACCCTCGATATGGCAATAGGCATGCCAAGAATCACTTATCGACTATTTTAGATTATTTTCTCTAGAATTCCTCACTGACGGTTTGCCGGGTTGTTCACGAGTAAACCTGTGAAAATGTGTAAGGTGAAGTGTAAAATAGCTTTACCAGCCTGCTTGTGAAGTGTACTCTCTCTCACTCGATTATGGTTGGTGATGTCGTGCGAAAGTAAGGGTGTGGTAGATGGGCGATCAGATCCAGAGTCAATCAGGCGGTAGGTGTACCATCGATATCCGCGTTCGTTATGCGGAATGCGATGCCATGGGCTATCTTCATCACGGTCGATATTGGGAATATTTTGAGCTGGTGAGGACGGAGTTGCTCAAACAGCATGGGGTCCGCTACCGTGATCTCGAAGCTTCGGGCATTTATTTTGTGGTTTACAAATGCAGCTGTCGTTATTTACTTCCCATTCGTTACGATGATCTGGTATGCGTCACTGCTGAAGTCGTTCGCACGACACGGACAAGGGTTGATCACACATATCACATGGTGGTAGACGGTCGGCGAACCACCGAAGCGACTACGACGCTTGCCTGCGTTGGTCGAGACGGTAAGCCGACACTCATGTCAGATGAGCTGTGGTCATTTAACACATCGCCAAGCCGATTGGAGTAACAGCGCATATGAGGATCTGATGACTGGGAAGACGCAGTCATCTGGGTTGTAAAATGAATCATTCCCCGTCCAACACATCTACATTTCAGATTGTTGCCAGTAAGGCATCTGTGAAATGGGCATGAAAAACGCCGTTCATCATGCTGAATCGCACATAAAACGATCTAGGGGCACAACTTGGCAGTAAATGGTTGTTGAATTGCGAATTATCAAATCTGGCACCGTTCGCCTCCCAGGCTAGGCTTCATCCTGGGTATTAAATCGGACGATTTACTCATGGATACCCCGTACTTTCATCGTTGAATAATCCGAATCCGGGTATTAAACAATGCTAAGTTTCTGGTAACGACTCACCGCGTTAGATATGCTCAATAGCTGACTTTGGCCCTCTGCGTGCAATGAAATTTCTAAGTGGTGTTGTCGGCAACATGGCGACCAATCCCGCTTCATGTTCGCCGCCATTGTTCACGCCGGCCCACCGTACAGTGAGGAATATTGCGTAGATTTTAGGTCTTGCTCATGCCCAGTGGCATAAGACGCCGAAATGTGCCATATTTCCCATTGTACACCATGACGGGGCTGATAAACTACGCCGCCTTGGACGTTCGTTTTGGCGGATATATAGGGAAACTTACGCTAAATGGAGATGATTTCGTGACGACACATGGTTACAATCCTAGCCAACATGGTCTTGAATCCCACGGTATTGAACAACCCGGCGAGGTCTATTGGAATCTTTCACCCGCAGAATTGTACGAACGAGCGCTCTGCGCCGGCGAAGGTCGATTAGCCGCCAATGGGGCGATTGTTTGTGAGACTGGTCACTACACCGGCCGATCTCCCAAAGATAAATTTCTTGTACGAGAAAGATCAACCGAATCGGACATCGGGTGGGGGGCGGTAAATAAGGGGATTTCTGAAGCGCAGTTTGACGGGCTACATCGTCGGGTCATCGATCACTATCGAGGACGGAATCTTTATGTTCGAGATATGGCTGCGGGGGCAGAAGAAGAAACGCAGATACCTATTCGAGTAGTCACTGAAACGGCTTGGCATAATTTATTTGCGGCCCAGCTTTTTATTCGTCCACCTTTCGGATCGACAACAAATCATCAGCCGAAATTTACGGTACTCAATGCGCCGACTTGCACGGCTGATCCTGCGGTTGACGGCATTCATTCCGGTACGTTCGTCGTAATCAACTTCGCCAAGGGGTTGGTTCTCATTGGCGGTACGGCGTACGCCGGTGAAATTAAGAAAAGCATATTTTCGATCATGAATTACTTGTTACCCACCGCCGGCGTGTTGAGTATGCACTGTTCCGCCAACATCGGGCCTGAAGGTGATACCGCGCTATTTTTTGGGTTGAGCGGAACCGGCAAGACAACGCTCTCGGCTGATCCGGAGAGAAGATTGATCGGTGACGATGAACACGGGTGGAGTAATCGTGGTATCTTTAACATCGAGGGTGGATGTTACGCCAAGTGTATCAAGCTTTCCCAGGAAACTGAACCGCAAATTTTCAATGCGATTAAGTTCGGCTCCGTACTCGAAAATGTGGTCATAGACGATGCGACTCGAGTAATCGACTATCATGCGACCACGCTTACTGAAAATACGCGTGTAGCCTATCCTCTCGAGTACATCGACAACGCGGTGATACCCAGCGTGGGCGGGCATCCCAAAAATATTGTGTTTCTTACATGCGATGCGTTTGGTGTATTACCGCCCATTTCCAGGCTCACGCCCGAGCAGACGATGTATCACTTTCTCGCGGGGTATACGGCAAAGGTTGCCGGTACGGAAGCTGGGGTCACAGAGCCGCAAGCGACGTTTAGTTCGTGCTTTGGTGCCCCGTTTTTACCGCTTCCTCCGCAGCGTTATGCCGCCATGCTGGGTGAACGTGTCGAACGCTACAATGTCAAATGCTGGCTAGTGAACACCGGGTGGACAGGGGGCGGGTATGGCGTTGGCCAACGCATGAACTTGCCGCATACGCGAACGATGGTCAAAGCAGCCATCTCCGGCAAACTTGACCATGTTGATTTTGTGACAGATCCATTTTTTGGTGTCCAGACGCCGGTGTCTTGTCCTGGTGTACCGACCGAGGTGCTGACCCCGCGACTCACATGGAAAGACCCGCAAACCTACGATGCCAAAGCCAAAGAGTTAGCCTGCCTGTTTGCGGAAAATGTGAAGACCATCGACAACTTATCCGAGGCTATAGCCGCAGCCGGGCCGCAGGTTTAGATGCTTCATGGTGTCGTGACAGTTAGTCGGTAGTTTCGCTAGTTGGGTTACGATCAAACCGTATCGCCAACCGTTCACGGGCTTGCGACCCTGTAACACATCGCCACCAAAACCGAGCGGCGAGCGCAAGCAACCCGTGTTTTGAACGCGTCATACGCGTCGTCATCTTGTAGAACATGCACAGCGCGTATACCCATCCGAACACACCGGGCGCTAGCGTTTGGGTGCCCCATTCTTCGGGTACTCCCGAAAGGTGGGGAACGGATCTTGTTTCGATAAGACATCGTAAGTGTCACCTCATTGGCACGTTACATCCTTTCCCCACCCTTTGCCAGTAGGCAAAGGATGGGGCACCCGCACCAGCGATGGGTTCTCGCCTTTGCGGGAATGACAGTCAAATCCGAGCGGCGAGCGCAAGCGACCCGTGTCTTGAACGTGTCATACGCGCCGTCATCTTGTAGAACATGCACAGCGTGTGTACCCCTCCGAACACACCGGGCGCTAGCGTATGGGTGCCCCATTCTTCGGGTACCCCCGAAAGGTGGGGAACGGATCTTGTTTGGATAAGACATCGAAAGTGACACATCATTGGCACATTACATCCTTTCCCCACCCTTTGCCAGTAGGCAAAGGATGGGGCACCCCGCATATTTTCAACAATTATGGCGCTGAGATTATTGCTTGCAGAGCCGCGTAGTCGGATAGGTCTACGGCGCCGTCGGCGTTGAAGTCGAAGGCGGTGCAGGGGGCGTTTGTGGTGGCAGAGCGTGGGGCGGTCATGCAGGCTGGCCAATCGGCTAAGTCGCTCAAATCGACGAGGCCGTTGCAGTCGAAGTCGCCGATGCCGAATTCATACGGTCCCATGTCAACCCGGCCACAGAGGAGGCGGGTGTGGCCATCTAGATCACGGTCGATAGTTAGCGTTGCATCGGGGTCGCCAGCATCTATAAGCGGAGAGTCGGGGCGTAGGCGCAAATCGTCGTCCTCATTACCGGGTATGTCGTCGGGACCGTCCATATCCACGAACATCGGGTCAGCGCCGGTGTTGCCGACATTACCAAACTGGCCATCCCAATCTTGGATAGCGGTGTAATCGACAAGTGCTGAACTGCGCAGAAGACCAATTTGACCCCTTTGAGTAATGTCACCCAAAGAATCGCGGTTATTCCAAAGTATCGAGTTGGTGATAACAATATTATCAGTGTCTTGAGCTAGTATGCCGGATGAATTGTTGCAAGCAATCGTGGAATTCCTGATTGATGCTACGGTTTCAAGTAAATATAAGCCCCCAGCATTGGGACCATGGTTCCCGATAATCATACAGTTATCTAGTACGAGTGATGCAATAAAGACGTCGATTGCGCCCGCGCCTATCAAGCTTTGGTTTTCAATAAGCAGCGTTCGTTCGAGGATAGCCGACCCAAATCTTAATTCGATTGCGCCAGCAAATTGGCCTTGATTACGCAAGAAAAGACTATCAACAAATTTTGCATATCCTGTAATATCGGCCCCCACATGCTTGTTGTCTGAAATCACACATTCATGACAAATCAGCGAGCCTGAAAAAAATGTTACTATGCCCGCTGTGCTGTTTCTTACGATGTGCGTTTTCTCAAGCCATAAATCACTGTCGGAATAGACTAGTGTGCTGCCGGTACCGAAAACACCTTCGTTGTCTGAGAGTATGCAGTTCGACATGGTAAGGTTGGTCTTTAATGCCTGAACGGCACTACCGTGTGTTCCCGCATTCTCCCTTACTTGACAATTGCGTATGGTGGCTGAACCACCGTTGATCATAATGCCACTACCCTGTAAAGTGTATCTTGATGGTATATCGGATCGGCCTCGCATGACCGTAAAACCATCCAAAAGCGACGGACCATCAACCTGTTCACTAACAACCACATGAAAGCTGTTTTCGCAGTTATTGCGAGTACTACAAAGGTCGCAGCATAATAACTTGGCTAACGCGTAACAATTCCAATACCCAGTGGTACAGCA
>JAJRWX010000102.1 GCA_024276605.1 Planctomycetota bacterium
ATAGTACACCTTCCTAAGTAAGAAGTCAAGCACATATCTTCTATTTAGTGGCTACATATCGACAAAGCCGAAATCCCCCTAACCCTCTGTCACTACATCAGTTAAATTCCCAAAACGCCCAATCTCACCGAAAAGTTCGGATTAAAGAACTAATCGTTGTGGTTGTGCGCACGAGTGGCGGTAATGCGTGGTGCGACTGCGGCCATGACTGCCGGAAGCTCTAACGCTTCATCGAGCTGACTCAGGATGCAATGGCATGTCGTAGAGTCCGTCAAATGAACCATTTTCCACGAACCAACTTCGATTTTGTGTCCGTGGTGTTTCCCGATTACGCACGGGTAGTCCTTGTGCGTACCGAAGTTCTCCTTCTTCACCGGTGCATGAAAGATGGTAGCGAGAAACTCACCATCTCGCTCATACGTGGCGGCGACACCGGGACGGTTGCCGAATCGAAGTAGATACACGCTGTCCAAGCGAAAGCCGCCAGGCAACGTCGGCGGTGTTTCAAAATCTAGTGATGGTGCGAACTCTCTAGCCTCGCGTGGTGTTCCAGGTTGTGCATCGTAGAGCGCAAGAAACTTGCGAAACGCCTTGTGCGCATCGACGGGTAGTTCATCAAGAAGGATTCCGAAGTTGATGGTGGAGGCTCGGGCCGAACTATCTATCACACTGAGGCCGAGCATGCCAAGCCCAATAACAAACACGAGCGATGCGGCTAAAACCCATTGCCTCGACCGGAATAGTCCGAACCTGTTTACGGCACGAGCCGTCGGGAATGTCTCTCCTACGTTAAGCCGGTGTTCGATAGCGTTCCATAGGTCTGAGGGCATGCTGACACCACTGGAATCAAAGATCTCAGAAGTCAGCTTTTGAAGGCTCTCTAGCTCATGTTGGCAGGCTGTACACGCTTGTAGATGATCCCCAACTTCTGTCTGTATATCAGGCGTAAGCTCGTTATCCAGGAAACGTCCAATCCGGTCTTTATATTCTTTGCAACACATGGCAAACGATCCCTCGGCCCTCAGCGTTACCATGTTCTGTTACCAATGTTTGGTGTCGCTGGAACCTGATGGCTGTTCTTTGGATGCGTACGGGCATAAGTTTCTTCCCGTCAATCGTAACTTTCTTGTAAGATTGTTCGAAGACGGTCGCGGGCGCGGCTAAGGCGTGATGCGACCGTTCCTTCGGCGCAGTCGATGATCTCAGCAATAGTCCGGTAATCAAGTCCGTCTTGATATCGGAGCAACAGGATGGCTCGGTCTGAAGAATCTACTTGAGCCAGGGCGTTGTGAACGTCAAGCTGAATGGCTGTGGTATCAACCGGACAAGTCTTCTGGTCTTCAGTCAAGCTCTCTAATTTGAGACGTTTGGTCTTAGCACGACGAAGGAATTGCAACGCTTCATTTACCGCAATCCTATAGAACCAAGTGGCGATTGATGAGCGTCCATCAAACTTCGCAATCTGTGTAAATCCTTTTAGATACGTCTCTTGTGACAGATCCGAAGCATCGTCTTTATTACCTGTCATGCGTAGCAGTAGGCGGAAGATACGATCCGAGGTAAGCTCAAATAGCTCCCGCTGGGCCTGTCGGTTCCCCTGACGGCATTCTTCGACGATGTCCTGCTCAGTTTTGCTATTCATCTGCTCATCCAAGGCATCAATTCTCGTCCTTCCTGTGCCTAATGATCGTATCGGACACGATGCAGGTTGCCAAACCTATGGCCCAGAACCAGTCCAGCTTGCATAGTTTGAGTAGAAACGACCCCACGGTGGACGTAACGTGAGGTACTATCTTTTTTAGGACATTGCTGTATATACTTGAGGTTTATTGCACGGTTCGGGAAGGAACCGGACTGTTCGTGCATCCAATGTTGAAACTGGTCGCTCCTACAGGTTGGCTTATAGTGAGTCAAGCGAAGGGGTGGCGTTGTCGAAAAAGGAGATCGTTGAATGAACCGTTTGATACTTGGAATTGTTTTCGGATTAGCACTGCTTGTTGGTACGGGCGTGCGTCCGGCTATGGCACAGCATGGACATGGCGATCACGACCATGGTGCACATGCTGAAATGTCGGCATTGCCGAACTGCCCAATTATGGATGAGCCTATTAATTTAGCTATAAGCATCCCCACGGATGATGGCCCCGTATATTTCTGCTGTAAGGGCTGCATTCCTAAGTTCCAGAAAAACCCCGGAAAGTATGCGGCCAAAGTTGCCGCGCAGCGTAAGGCGCTCGCCCCTCGAGCGAAGGTTCAAGTGACGTGTCCGGTTACTAATGAGCCTATAGATAAGAAGTTTTTTGTCGAAAGCAATGGACAGAAAACCTATGTTTGTTGCAAGGGATGTATCGGCAAATATAAGCGTGATCCCGCGAAGTACGCCTCCGCACTGTCTAATAGCTACTCTTTCCAGACCAAGTGCCCGGTCATGGGCGGTGATATTGACCCGACGGTATTCACAAAGCTCTCAACGGGTGAGACAATTTATTTTTGTTGTCCGGGCTGTGAAAAACCGCTTCGGAAAAACCCCGCTAAATATAACAAGAACCTTGAATCACAGGGCATTGTTATCAATTGGGCTGAGGTGAAGAAGTCGGATAGCGGTAAAGGTCACGGTGGCCATGATCATGGCGCGCATGGACACGGAGATCACGATCACTAACACACGATAGCAACCTGCCAATGGACAGCTACAGGGCCCTAGCCATCCACACTTAGCACATAGGAATGTCTGTGTTGCCGGATTCTGGTTGGATCAGGATCAGTGTGCGCTCCGATACGCTATTTGGTGAAAGAATGATGCTGAGATCGATAGCGAGATAGTGTGAATCATGACAATCGAGGATTAAATGTGCTTAATTTCTTGAAGCGATATAAACCGCTTGTTTGTGGGACTGTGATGGTGATGGCCATGGCCATCGGAGCCGTTGCTTTCGCGACGCAACAGGAGAACACGCTTAACGAGTGGTGCCCGGTGATGACGGAAGAGAAGATCGATCCGGCTATTACGATAGAGTATCGCGGCAAGACCGTTGCCTTTTGTTGTGATTTATGTCTCAAGAAGTTCCGAGCCAATCCTGTGAAATATGAAAGCCGGCTTCCTCAATTCGCCGAGGCTGTGCACGCTACGGAAGGTGAATCGCAGGAGGAGTCCGGACACGTTCACGAGGTCCAGGAGCCTGATTCTGATCGTGAACCGTTTTTCGGTCGTATTCATCCGATCATCATACATTTTCCGATAGCAGGAATGCCGCTTGCGATGCTCGGCTTTCTAGTTTGGGTGCGAAGCGGTCGTGAGGCTTTCGCCCGTAGCGATGCGATTCCTCTGTCCGTAGCTACACTGGCGTCGATTGCCGCTGTGATAACGGGAAACATCGCACACGATGCGATGCGGTTCAGCGATTCGCTACATATGATTGTTGAGCGACATCAATTCGTATCGACAGCCATTATGGTGATGGCTATCTGCTTGTCCATAATCAGACTTTGGCGTTGGAAAGAGCTTAAGGGACCGTGGCGATGGATATATGGAGGCGGCCTGGCGATAGTTTGTGCATTGCTGGGTTACACGGGATTTTTGGGTGACAGCCTTGTTTTTGGCCCAGACCATTTGGCATGGTGACGTGAAATAGGTGTTGAATAGTTGGCATCATGTTGAGGTGTATAACAATAATGGCAGACAACTTGGCTGTTCCAAGCGAGATTGATAGCTTTGTCGATGCTGATTTTTACCGCTCACGCCTATCTGAGCTATTTGTATGCTTTCGTTCGTTAGTCGTCGGCCTTCGTTCCATGAGGAACGATTCCGGGAGCAACCAATATGTTGAGTAGAGTCGTTGCGAATCCACGCCTCTTATCGAAGTGTTGTTACGTCCTACTGTTGATTTGGACGATCGGCGGATGTGTTTCCTCCGAGCGTACGCAATTCGTTTCCGATGCGATGAGATGGGATGCGGTGCATGCGCCATTGCCAACTGTACAGGCGTACAAACAAATCGAGGATGTAAAGCTACCGGTGTTAGACGATTCTGCAAGCATTGAGGACTACTTAGCCTATGCAGCACTTAACAATCCGGGGCTGGAAGCGGCGTTTAATCTATGGAAAGCCGCCCTCGAACGCGTGTTGCAGGAGGAAACGTTACCGGACCCACGTTTCACCTATCGAAACTTCATTCGTGAGGTCGAAACGCGTGTCGGTCCGCAAAAGCAGTCACTGGGCCTGTCGCAACTGTTTCCCTGGTTTGGCAAGTTAGCACTACGCGGCAACGTAGCTGCTGAGGCAGCCAAAGCAGCGAGGCAGCGGTATGAAGACGAAAAACTCAAACTCTTCTTCGAGGTTAAGGATGCATTTTACGAATACTACTACCTCGGGCAGGCCATAGACGTCGTCAAGGAGAATTATGAGCTACTCGAGTACCTGGAGCGTGTTGCACGGGCAAGATACAAAACGGCTTCAGCCGGTCATCCTGATGTCATTCGTGCTCAAGTTGAACTAGGGAAACTAGAAGATCAGCTCAAGTCACTTCGCGATCTACTTACTCCTGTTATTGCCAGACTCAACGCCGTGTTGAACCGTCCGACAAATATGAAAATACCCCTACCTAAAACGATCCCGATTGAGCACCCCATGTTCACGGACTAACAAGTGTTAAGCTGGTTGACGGCGGATAGCCCGGTGCTTAAAGCACGTCATCATGACATCGAGCGGACACGTCATGCAGTGGCTCTAGCCAAGAAGGAATATTATCCGGATTTTACATTTGGTGTGGATTACACTGACGTTGACTCCGCAAATCGATCCAGAACGCAGGGGTTTTCAAACCCTGCTGCCCTGCGAAGTGCTTCTCGCTTTGCCGGCGGCATGGGAGATTTGATCGATGCCTATGCGCTTGGCAAGAATTTTAGCTCCGGCAGTCGGCCTAGTGATAGTGGTCAGGACGTTTGGATGGTGTCACTTTCCGTGAATGTGCCTATCTGGCGTGAGAAGTATGCAGCCGGTGAGCGAGAGGCGCGGGCGCGATATATCGCAGCGGTCAGCGCGCTGGTTCAAGATGAAAATACTCTAACGTCTGTCTTGCAGCGGACGCTTTTCGAGTATCGTGACTCCGAAAGAAAAATATCCTTGTACCGCGATGTGCTGATCCCGAAAGCTAAGGAATCGATCGGCTCTACCGAGACGGCTTTTCGCGCTGGATCATCGAGTTTCCTTGATCTCGTGGATGCAGAACGATCTCTCTTGGAATTCGAACTCTCGTTTGAACGGGCGTTGGCTAATCACGCGCAGCGGTTGGCAGAAATTGAAATGGTTGTCGGTCGCACGATACCTCGTGGTACTAACGCAACGATCGATCCAAAGCAGTCGGATGAAGGAGCGAACAAACCATGAAACCCGCCGCTAATAAAGTGCTAACCATACTCTCGAAAACACCGATACCGCTCTTGTTGCTTGTCGTGTTTTTACTCGGTTATTCGTTCAAGGGCATGGTTAGCAAAGCTCCACCTGCGGCGAGCACGGCAGCTACCGAGAATGTCTCGGACGAGCCTTCGGAGGAAATCTGGACCTGCTCGATGCATCCACAAATCCAATTGCCGGAACCGGGTAAATGTCCACTGTGTGGCATGGATCTGGTTCTAGTCGAAGGGACTTCCGCCCCTAAGACGGCCAAGAAGAACAAGAAGCCCATGTACGCTTGCGCCATGTTTTGTGTTCCGCCGATGTCGATGCCCGGCAAGTGCCCGATTTGTGGTATGGAGATGGTGGAAGTCGAGGACTCAGGTGGGGATGAAGGCGCCTCTCGTACACTCACCTTATCCCCCATGGCGCAAAAACTGGCAGAAATCGAGACGGTACCCGCTGAGCGTAAGACCGTGTCGGCGGAGATTCGTATGGTCGGCAAGATCGATTACGACGAGACCCGCTTGGGCTACATCACGGCGTGGGTGCCGGGTCGCCTCGATCGGCTTTACGTAGACTACACCGGAGTCCCAGTTCAAAAGGGTGACCATATGGTCTACTTGTATAGTCCTGAACTATCGACGGCACAAACTGAACTGCTCGAAGCGAAGCAGCGAGTACAATCAAACAGAGACGGTAATGGTTCCATCCTCGACGAAAGGGCGGAGGCGTGGATAGAGGATATTCGCGACAAATTCCGCCTCTGGGGCCTGACGGATGCACAGATCGCCGAAATCGAAGAACGGGGTACGGCTTCGGACTACATGACGATTAACGCTCCCATGGGCGGTATTGTTATCGAGAAGAGCCTCCTAGAAGGAGCTTATGTTGAGACGGGTACGCGAATCTACACGATTGCCGATCTCTCGCACCTGTGGGTTAAACTCGACGCCTACGAGTCTGATTTGGCCTGGCTTCGCTACGGCCAACAAGTGGAGTTCGAGGCCGAGGCTTATCCGGGAGATATTTTCAAGGGAACGGTCGCATTCATCTCACCTGTACTTGATGCCAAAACCAGGACAATCAAGGTACGCGTCAACGTGGAGAATCAGGATGGGCGGTTGAAACCGGAGATGTTTGTACGCGCGGTGGCTCGCTCGGAGGTTGCTGCAGGTGGGCGTGTGGTGGATGCGGAACTCGCCGGCAAGTGGATGTGTCCGATGCATCCGGAGATCATCAAAGAACAAGCGGATAACTGTGATCGTTGTGGCATGCCTCTGGTTCGCACCGAATCACTCGGATACGTCTCGATAGCAGCCGATTCCACCGAGCTGCCGCTGGTCATCCCGGCATCCGGCCCTCTGATTACGGGGAAACGGGCGCTAGTGTACGTTGAAGTTTTCGGAGAGCCTGGAACTTATCAAGGTCGCGAGATTCGTCTTGGCCCTAGAGTCGGCAATCAATATATCGTGTTTGATGGTCTTGCTGAGGGTGAGCGCGTTGTGGTCAACGGTAACTTTAAGATCGACAGCGCCGTGCAGATTATGGCTCAGCCCAGCATGATGAGTCCCGAAGATGGGAAGTCCGCACCTTCTCACGATCACGAGCAACATCAGGGCAGTGCAACAAGCGACACCATGCCATCACCTCGACAAGACCTCGACAATCCAGCCGGGTTGAAATTGAACACGCCGACGGCGTTTGCAAAAGAGTTCAATCCCGTACTCACGGCCTATTTGGATATTCAAGATGCTCTTAGCCATGACAAACACAAACAGGCGCAGGACGCCACTACACAACTAATTGAGGCACTAGCCGGCGTGGATATGAACCTACTAACCGGGCCAGCCCATGTTGCATGGATGAAAGAGGCGGGCGACATGAAAAAGGCAGCTAATGACATCACCGCCTCGATCGACATCCAAAAAGCACGCATGGCCTTCGCATTACTTTCCGAATCGATGATCGTAGCCGCCAAATGTTACGGCGCCCCGCTAGAAACGGTGCATCGATACCATTGCCCCATGGCGTTTGGCGATCGCGGCGGAGATTGGCTCCAACGGAAAGACCAGACAGAGAATCCCTATTTCGGTTCAGCTATGTTCCGTTGCGGTGTAAAGAAAGAAACCATCGGGCAGCGCTCAGCGGGAGGTGCGAGTGATGACCGAGATTAGTCCGTTGCAACGTCCTCCGACACAACCCTCTTTTATCGATAAGATCATCCGGTTTTGCATCGAGAACAAGCTGGTTGTCTTCCTATTCATGTTGTTCACCATTGGTTGGGGGTTGATGTCTGCGCCGTTCGACTGGGACTTAGGTGGCTTGCCGCGCGATCCCATGCCGGTTGATGCTATCCCCGACATCGGTGAGAACCAGCAGATCGTTTTTACCGAGTGGATGGGTCGGTCGCCGCAGGACGTGGAAGATCAAATTGGATATCCACTGACAGTGTCGCTGCTGGGCATCCCGGGTGTTAAGACCATTCGCAGTTACTCCCTCTTCGGATTCTCGTTGATTTATATCATCTTCGAGGAAGACATAGAGTTCTATTGGTCTCGCTCTCGCGTATTGGAAAAAATGAGCAGCCTACCGGCGGGTACGCTCCCCGAAGAAGTGCAACCGGCACTTGGTCCGGATGCCACATCGCTGGGGCAGGTCTACTGGTACACACTCGAAGGGCAAGACAAGGAGGGCAACCCTACAGGGGGATGGGGGCTTGATGAACTCCGAACGATTCAGGATTGGTATGTCCGTTACGCGCTGCTAGCGGCCGGTGGCGTGTCCGAAGTCGCTTCTATCGGCGGTTATGTACAAGAATACCAAATCGATGTGGATCCGGACGCGATGCGGGCCTACGACGTATCACTCGAAGAAGTATTCATGGCTGTCAAAATGTCCAACGTGGATGTTGGCGCGAGAACCATCGAAATCAATCGCGTTGAGTACATCATTCGTGGGTTGGGCTTTGTGGAGGGAGTCGAGGACATCGAAAAGGCGGTCGTTAAAGTTAACGACAACGTGCCTATCTATGTGCGAAATGTCGCCAAAGTAACTCTTGGACCGGGATTGAGACGTGGGGCTTTGGATAAAGCTGGGGCGGAGGCCTGCGGCGGAGTCGTCGTTGCGCGTTACGGCGAAAACCCGCTGGCTGCAATCAAGAACGTCAAGGCTATGATTGAGGAGATTTCTCCCGGACTGCCTCAGAAAACACTGGCCGACGGAACAGTCAGCCAGGTCAAAATCGTGCCCTTCTACGACCGCTCCGGACTCATCTACGAGACGTTAGGCACACTCAGCGATGCGCTGCTCCAACAAATCCTCGTGACCATCATTGTCGTCGTCGTCATGGTGCGCCATCTGCGCAGCTCGATCCTCATCTCGGGTCTACTGCCGCTGGCGGTGTTGATGTGCTTTATTGCGATGCGTGCCACCGGCGTAGATGCCAATATTGTGGCACTATCCGGCATTGCGATAGCGATTGGTACGATTGTTGATATGGGCATTATCGTCTGCGAAAACATTCTCAAGAATCTGGACGAGGCAGATCCTGATGCCAACCGATTAGAGGTTATCTATTCCGCTTCGAGTGAGGTTGGTAGTGCGATTCTTACCGCCGTCTCAACCACCATTGTCAGTTTTCTGCCGGTATTTACTATGGAAGCGGCGGAAGGAAAGCTATTTCGGCCTCTCGCTTTTACGAAAACTTACGCGTTAGTCGCCTCGGTGATCGTTGCGTTGACCATCATTCCTCCCGCGGCGCACATTCTGTTTACACGGCAACGTAAAGGGCGTCGGAGTCTTACTTGGCTATTTTATCCGATCCTCGGGATCGTTGGTGTGGGGCTTGCCGTTGGACCTGGGTGGTTGTGGCCTGGTGGGTTGCTAGTGCTTATCGGGGTGTATGGTTCTTTTGAGCCGAAATTGCCCCACGTCCTTCGGAAACTAGGGCCGCAGTTGGCCAATGCGGTGGTGATTGGCGCGGTGTTGCTTCTGCTTACACAATCATGGTTGCCCATCGGACCGGAAAAGGGGCTATGGCGGAATGCCATTCTTGTTGGTGGAACTATTGGTGCATTGCTGCTGGTGTTTCAACTTTTCCAAGCGGCGTACCCCTATGTGCTGAGATGGGCATTGGACCACAAGGTAACCTTCCTTATCTTGCCGATGATGATCCTTGTCGCAGGCGGTATGGTATGGCGCGGGTTTGACGACTTGTTCTCGTGGATGCCCACAGCGGCCAAGGAATCCGATCCGGCGAGATATGTCTCCGAAAAATTCCCGGGACTTGGTAAGGAGTTCATGCCTCCGCTTGACGAAGGTTCTTACCTCTATATGCCGGTTACGATGCCACATGCGTCAATCGGTGAGGTACTAGATGTCCTGCAAAAGCAGGACATCGCGTTTAATCAAGTGCCGGAAATTGCTCTAGCCGTGGGTAAACTCGGTCGAGTGGAGAGTCCACTTGATCCCGCGCCGTTGTCCATGATCGAAACGGTCATCAATTATCATCCTCAATACTACACGGATAAGGCGGGGCATCGATTGGCGTATCGTTTCGATGAAACCCAGAAGGATTTGTTTCGCGACATAGACGGTGAACCTGTTCCAGCACAAGATGGTGAACCGTATTATGTGCAAGGTACCTATGCACGTGATGATGAAGGTAAGCTAATTGAGCAAGCGGGGGGGATGCCATTTCGGATGTGGCGACCTGCGCTTGATCCTGAGATCAACCCTGGACGCGAGGCTTGGTCGGGGGTCAATGCCCCCAACGATATTTGGGATCTAGTTGTGGAGGCAGGCAAACTTCCGGGCACGACCTCCGCGCCGAAACTGCAACCAATTGCCGCTCGGATCGTCATGCTCCAAAGCGGTATGCGTGCGCCTATGGGTGTCAAAGTCAAAGGGCCGAGTCTTGATGTACTGGATAAGGTCTGTTTACAGATTGAACGTTTCCTCAAGGAGGTTCCATCCGTCGAACCGGCAGCTGTGATTGCCGACCGAATCATAGGCAAGCCCTACCTCGAGATTGATATCGACCGCGAGGCCATTGCCAGGTACGGAATCAAGTTGCGCCAGGTACAGGATGTTATTGAAGTGGCTATCGGTGGTCGGCGCATCACGACTACCGTTGAGGGACGCGAACGATTTCCGGTGCGCGTGCGTTACCTGCGCGAATTACGCGACAGCATTGAATCGCTGGACAGAATCCTCGTCCCGGCGCCGGGTGGCGCGCAGATTCCCTTGGTCCAGTTGGCCAAAATCGAATACGTCCGTGGTCCACAGGTGATCAAGAGCGAGGATACATTTCTGATCGGATATGTTCTTTTCGACATGAAGCCGGGATACGCTGAGGTTGACGTCGTTGAGCAAGCCGATGCTTTCCTCAAAGAGAAGATCGCTTCTGGTGAACTTGTTATGCCAGCCGGCGTCAGCTTCACTTTTGCAGGGACATACGAGAATCAAGTACGATCAGAAAAGAAACTTATGATCGTTCTGCCTTTGGCGTTATTTATAATCTTCATGATCCTGTATATGCAGTTCAAATCCGTTTTAACAACCAGTTTGGTCTTCACTGGTATATTGGTTGCTTGGTCAGGCGGGTTTATCATGATCTGGTTTTACGCTCAGCCATGGTTCCTCGACTGGGATGTGTTCGGCACGAGTCTGCGGGAGCTTTTCCAAGCTCATCCGATTAACCTGAGTGTAGCTATCTGGGTTGGATTCCTCGCGCTCTTCGGGATCGCCTCGGATGATGGTGTTGTCATGGCCACATACCTTAACGACTCGTTCAAGAATCGTGATCCTCAGAGCATACGCGAGATTAGAGATGCGACCCTAGTAGCGGGTAAACGCAGAATTCGACCCTGTTTGATGACTACGGCTACTACGATACTGGCATTACTGCCTGTTCTAACGTCGAAAGGACGCGGATCAGACATCATGGTTCCCATGGCCATTCCGTCGTTTGGCGGTATGACCATTGAAATCATTACCATGCTCGTGGTACCGGTCCTTTTCTGTACAATTCAAGAGTTTAAATTCAAGGCCAAAGGACGCGAAACCGGAGTGTAGAACAACGTGCGGTGGGTGAGGGAAGTGTTTATCCGAAAAATCCTAACTGACGAACGGTAGACTGTTTTTTCTCAATTCGTTACATCAAATTAAGTAACTACATATTGTATGGAAGAAACCGAATAGTTCCTGCATCTAACGAGTGAAGCGGTCAAGCTGGACGTGATTGCCTCATTTGGTGTGATCGGTTTAACCGCAAGATTCGACTGTAAACGCAGTAGTTTGTTAACGAGCATCATGACTTAGCCGTCATTGGTGAACGTTAATACCAAAGATGCGTTTGCTCGATTGTGTTCTCAAAAACGAGAAACTAGCACACGGCCAGCGCGGAGGTCGGTGCTGTGAGTACATAAGTTCTTATCTTCGAAAAGGAGTACGCCATGTTTGGAGGTCACTCAGGATCCGGGTCTATCGGTACACTGACCGTTCTTGCTGCCGTAGCGGTTGGAGCACTACTCGCGCCGCGGGATTGCAGCGTTGCTCAGGCACAACAGCTTAATATGAACTTGGGATTGACGAACGCCGATACACTGTTTTTTCAGGACATAGATTCCAACGAAACTGACGTATCGAGCGTATTGTTAGCCTCGTCGCATCCCCAGTGGGTTCTTGACCTTGAATCGAAAAAATGGCCGGGCTTCCTCACAGGCCTATCAGGCTACGAGGATTTCGTGATGCCGGTCGGGATGCCCATGTATTTCGAGGATCCATTCATCACGACGGATTTGCGAATCTTGTATATGCACCATCAGATTCCGGGTGGATCGGGAATGGGCAGCGGTCAGGTCCATGTGGCGGCGGCCCAGATCAGAGTTGCCTTAACCGAACGACTAGCGTTTATGGTGACAAAAGGGGGGTATAGTTGGGTAGACTCTAACGCTACGCCTGCGGGTGATGGTTGGAACGACTGGGCGCTCGGCTTGAAATATGCGCTTCACAGTAACCCAGAAGATCAGTTCCTCGTTACTGCAGGCCTACGATGGGAAATGTCGAACGGCTCCACCGATGCTTGGCAGGGCGGAAATTCTGATGAGATTAGCCCGTTTGTGAGTATGGCTAAGGGCTGGGATAAGTGGCACTTTCTCGGCGCCTTGAGTGGACGAATTCCCACAAACAGAAGTGCGGCCAATGCGAGCATCGTCTGGAACCTGCATCTCGATTATGAGCTTACCGAGGATTTCCGACCGCTGATCGAGCTGAATGGTATCCACTATGTGTCCAACGCCGACGAGCTTCCTTCCAGTGCCGATTACCTTGACGTCGGGAGTCTGGGGGCTACTGATGTGCGTGGTCGCGACTTTTTCTCCGCAGGATTCGGGTTTCGTTGGCAGGCTGCACCGAATGTGTCTGTTGGCCTGATATATGAGATTCCGCTAGAAAGCGCCTCGGAGAATCTCCAGGAACACCGTGTAACGTTCAACACGGTTGTTAGTTTCTGATAGTCCAGGCTGTCCATCATTCATACGCTGGTTAGACCGTAGGTACCTATCTTGAGGTGTGCGCATGAGGCGATTCACTTCTTTGTGGGGCAAAGTGTATCATGATAAGACCGGCTCTGTCCGGAACATGTTCATTCCTCATGTCGTGTCTCTGCATGTTGTTGGCATGGTATTTGCACGTTTTAATGCAAAAAAGGATTTCAAGTTTGTTTTGGGATGACCGAGATATGCGGGCTTGATGCATTCAGTTTTGTATTGCCTATGCACAATTTGCCCATACTTGAATAAGTGTAAGGAGACTTGATGATGGTTAGAACATTCAGTGGTATAGTTGGCATCACAATTGTTACAGCACTGATCGCGGGTTGTCCCAACAGCGTAGTTTTCCCAATCGGAACGGACGCTGCGGCAGTATCGGACGTCGTATCGAAAGCCACTGAGGTGGCCGCACTTGTTGGAAACGAAGACGGGTTTGGAGGCGTCCTGATGACAGGATATGCTGAACACATGCCACCACAGATAGGCTTTAATTCCGAAGCCGATCTTGCTGAACCCGCGAGCAGTATCACCATCCGCTTGAGCAATCAGTCGGACGAAGACGGCACATTTCACCTCTCTTATTTTGCACACCATTTGGGGCTAAATGACCTGTTGCAGGATGTCAACGTGGCCGCGGGGGAGGATGTGACGGTCGAGCTTCCCTGCGCAGAAATCGTTGGACTTGGCCCGCTTGCCGAACCGGGGGAGCCCGGTTGTCACCTTGTCAATGACGAAGCCGTGGCTAATACGATGGCCGTGCCTGGATTTCTCGGTCAGGATTATACCTGCGGCGACATGTACGAATATCTCCTCACGCCGGACTTCGACGATCTCGACAAAGACGGCGACATAGAGGAACTCATTATTATTAGCGATGCCTTGGAGTTTCACATGACCAACGGTGGCCCGTTGGGGCATATGCACGACATAAACTTAGGGATGATGGGGTCGCACATGGGAATGTGATTATTCCGCGGATTCGGGTGCTGATTCGATCTTGCCCGTATGATTAGAAAGGAGTGTGTACATGGTTAGAGCACGACTTCGTTACGTAATGTTTATCGCCGTACCGCTACTAATGGTGTTCTTCGTGGTAGGTTGCCATAGTCCCGGTCGGCATGTGAGGGCAGAGCCATGCTCCGGTTGTAACCAAAGTCTTCATAGGTCTACCGCCTCATATGGTAACCAGGCCGTTGGTGGTCAAAGCCATGCACAACATTGACTTCCAGGGTATACGATTGTCCTTCCACCCGACGTGGCCGATCTGGATGGTGATGGCTAAGCGGTGTTCTACGAACACTTCGTAGAGCGGGAAATGTGATCATTCAACACAAGGAGTAATAAAAAGTGGATATGTGGACTTTAGCGCTGATGGGGCTTATGACCATTTGGATGTATCTTTTCGGAGGTTCTATGGAAGGCCCTGTTTGATAACTTACACGCTATAAACCTTTTTATCGCAAACGCCTGTGTTGTACATATACGGGCGTTTGTGTTTTGTGTGCGCGAGTTGGTGAAAAGCGGTTCCTGTCGTGTTTAGTCATCGGTTAATTGACTATCCATGCGATGTTGTCATGTCTGTCGTATCCATTTCAGTTTCGAGGAATTTTGTGTGGTACGCAATCATGGATTTAGTTACTGCTGATAGTCATTTTTTTCTACCAGATTATGCGTGTAGTGAACGAGCTGCCAGACTTGTTCGTCGCTGAGGTTATCCTGAGCAGGCATGGGTGTGCCGGGCATGCCTGCGCGAATTCGCTTATATAGCTCATCAAGTTCAGCGCCGCCTCTGAATTCGCCCGAAGTCAAATTGCGCGCACTGATTTTTCGGCCCTTGCCATCCACAAGCTCCTGCGGACCATCACCGCGACCTTCCGGGCCATGGCAGGATGCACAGTTTTCAAGGTACAATGCTCGGCCTATTTCAGCGTTTGGCTTAAAATCCTCTCCCGGCCATGGAACAATGATGATGCCTTGGGGAGTGACACGAGCCTCCGCGATCTCCTCAATTTCCTCAGGGTCTATTTCCTCGTCATCCTCTGCAAATTCGGTGGTTAACATCTCGACCAACCCAGCACGGTTGAGGTCACGGATGTACGCTGCCACCGCGAGTACCTCGCTATCCGTCAATTGCGGATTGGAAGGCATTTCACCGAATTGCCGCCCGGTGCTTATCGAATGGACTAAATCTTCCTGGGTCGGAACGCCGTTTTTAGTTGAGACGTATCGGAATCGTTCATGCCAGAAGTCGCGCGGGTTTCCTTTTATCGTAATGGCAGCTGGTCCGTCGCCGCGTCCCGATGCGCCGTGACATGCGCTGCAGAACATCTTGTAGAGCGTTTCTCCCGAGGCAGGCGCGGCAGTTTCCGATGCCACCGTAAGAGGACGCGGTGTATGCGTTGCCGGTGCGTTTTTACGGCGTATGCTCATCATGTACAGCGCCAGCGCACGGGCTTCGTGCGGTGTGAAGTTCATGTTGGGCATGACGGTATCCGGTGAGATTGCCTTGGGGTTTAGAAAATGCTCATAATGCCATTGGTGAACGGTATGCTCACCCTGCACATGAGTGAAATCGAAGTCGTGCTTGGTCTTATCCCCTACGTGCGTGATATCAGCGCCGAGGTCACCGCCACCGCCACGATACCGATGACAACCGAGACATCCCTTTTCGACAACCAATTGCTTTCCTTCTGCGAGGACTTCGGCCCCAGCCAGGCTGAAAGTCAGAATGGATTCGTCGATCTGAGGTTTTTTGACCGTGACGGATCCAGCTCCGAAGGAATAAGCGAATAGATCAGTTTGCCCCGCGTAAAGGTCAACCTCATAATGGCAACGACCGCAACTTGTGTACACCGCATTACCCCGAAGAAGTGGAGTAGCTACGTGTGGTGTAGGATCGCCGTTCTCACGCCAACCGTGAGCAGCATCTTTTCGAGTAGCCCGTCCTTCCCCACCATGGCAGATCGTGCAACCAAAACTGTCTGTTGGATGATCAATGAGCCATTTTCCCGAATGTTTGCGTAACGGTTGATCGACGTTGGTCATGACTGGATTGTCGACCCCGACGTGGCAGATGACGCATCGGTCGATGCCACTCAGCCCTTGCAGGAAGACCTGTTTGAACTCAACACGATAGGAAGAAATGGCCTTGCGGTCAGCGTCATTGTTCGCCGTGTTAATCAATGCTTCGAGGTAATCCGCCTGGATATCGCGCCACGGCGCGCTGAAATGTTCCTCATAGGCAGCCGCAGACAGGATCAGAATTGAAGCGATGGAGCTAAGCAGCATCACGACTTTCATCATCCTAACCTGTCGCTTAATCATGGCACTCCAAGGAATTTATGTTGACGCCCAGGCTTTCCATTCGTCCGTGTATGATGCTGCCTACGATGGACTGCAGATCCCCTTAGCGCGCGATGGACACGCGAGAGTGAAAGTAAGCCTTAACTTATTGGTACTACTCGTTGAGAAACACACTTATTATGTGCGTTTCTCGGCCCTATGACGAAATATCGCCTGGCATACGCCGGGTTCGATTTCGTTTGCCCCAAACACCGCTATCAGGTCGTTACACTCTTCTGCGATAAGTAAGTCATATCCGTTATTAGGGTATACAACGTTTCGCTTCTCCCATGCTGTGATAGTCTCCTAAAGAACAGACGATGGTGTACGCATGATCGTCAATGATGATTAGGCTGGTCCATTTATGTCATTGCTCCCGGCGGTATCGTCATGTCCCGCTTCCGTCGCATTGTCAACGCCTTCATCGTCATGGCCATCCACGCCGTCCACTAGAACTTCGCCCTCTTCGTCATGGGCCTCTGCGTCATTCACCTCGTTGTGTTCGTCTGCGAGGTTGCCGAAGAAAAGTCCGTCGCAATTGAGGATGTCGCAGGTTTCCAATCCGAATAAACCGTCAGCACCGACGGCACCACAGCCCAGACTTGGAACAGCGTACATGCATATAACGAACACCTTGATAAACCCAATACTCGCGTTCCGGTTGGATCGCCTCATAATTCCTAACTCCGTGTATAGTGAAGAAAAGTCCATCTAACGGACTACCATGTATGGCTGCTCATTAATGGCCACCTCCAGCCTCGTCACTTTCGGCGGGTGCAGCGCCGCCACCTTCGACCGGTCCTCCGGACAACGGCAGAATGTCGTCCACAAAGAACAGGACGTCACAGTTCAGGAATTCGCAGGCGTTGCGACCCGCGAACTTAAGCGGGTCAAAACTGCACCCCATCGAAAAGAAGAGGGTATAGAACATACCTACAAAGACCACGACAGTTCCAATGATTGATTTGGTCCGCATCTCTACATACTCCAGTGACGGTGACGGCACAGGGCCGACCGATTAGTCCATTGACACTATGTCAATTGGCTGATTGGAGGAACGCTAGGATAAGTCGGTGCTCCTCCGCTGTTAGATTCCCTCGCACACGCATGTGATGAGCGATGATGTCCCATCCTCTGTCACCCCGCTCTCGTGGGTTCCGTAGGTTGTGGCAACGAGAACAATTCTGGCTCCAAAGCAACGCCCCGGCCCGATACGGTGTATCCGAATTGGTGGCAACCGTCGTCGTGTCGTCACTGTCCGTCATCGTCATCTCCGTCGAACGTTGTGTTTTCTGACAACCACTCGCCACTACAGATACAGTTGCCAGCCCGGTGATAATATAAAGGGCTGTTAGCCATGTAGTTTTCATTATTTTCTCCACAACGAGGACTCCCACTTAGAATCCAATGGCGAATTGCATATAGAATCCATTTTCATCTTTATCGCCTCGCACATTGTCGTGTGTAAACGCCGTCTTCCAGACGATGTTCGGTTGTATCCAATAGTCAAGCCCCATCGTGAACTGGTCATGATCTGCACCGAGGGGCCGAGGACCGGAGTTCCGCAGCTGATCGTAGCGAAACACGAATTCCACATTCTTTAACTCGATGTTCTTGCCGAGCATGGCGTTCGATAGCGTCGGTCGATAGGCGCCTTGCACATACCAACCGTTGCGTTTGTTGTCGAAAGTGAGTGGATCAAAAGGCCCCGTGAAGATGGCTCTGTCCGTATCAACCCAGATAGCCTCTGCGCGAAGGTCGATCCGCCCTTTGATGGCTTCATGCTCTCGTGAGTAGCTCAGATCGATACCCTGAATGAATGTATCAGTCCCACGGAATCGCGAACCGCTGTCACCAACCCTGCCAGTGAGAAAAGAGTATCCCAGCTCGAATTCAGGAGTTGGCATAAAACCGATTCTACCGCCGAACGACTTGTCGTTGTTGTTATCTCGGAAGTTCTCGAACCCGAGATTTCCCGTTGAACTAACTGAAGTATCTTTGAAGTCTGGACCGTTCACGTAGTAAGCGGCGTAATTAAGTTTCGTTTTCCCGATGGGGAACCCGCCGCGAAGCTGGACACCAAGGCTGGTCGCGCCCACCAACCCGCGTTCATAGATTAGCGGCATGGTCGCCATCTTGTTGATCCATGCGGGATGCCAACGCTCCCAAAACGTACCAAACGGAGTAAGGAACTTACCTGCACCGACGGTCATGTAGTCGTTGAGCAAGTAACTGATCTGGAACTGGTCTAGTTCCAGCCATGTTTCGTTACTGGATAATCCGAAGGCGACTTGCGTTTCAAACAAGAGTTTGTCATTCGGTTTCCACAAGAGGATTGGTGCGAAACTGGCTCCGAATGTCGAATCAACGTTATCACGATCCTGATACGTAACGACCGCTGCTCCACCCAAGGTAAAGTTGGACACCCCCGGTAGCCAAGGTTCCGTTGCGTCGCGTATTTCTTCGCGCACATCATCAAGAATTGATTCTCGTTGTGCCCAGGCGATCGTGTCGAGTTGTTCCTTCCAGTCTACTGCCGGGGCGTCGCCAACGCCGGCCTTGATTTCCGCAAGTTCCTTACGCAGTTCTTCGTTTTCTTGCTTGAGCTGGACGTACTCGCCACGAAACTGCTGATAATCTTCGAGAAACTTCTTGAATTCGCGCCGGGTTACCGGCGCGTCATCAGCGGAATCTTGCTGGGCGATGAGTGCTGGTACGGGGCCTGCGGTAAACACAAGTACCAGTGCGAACAACCCGAATCGTAAAGCGTGGATAGTTTTCATACCGTCATCCAAGTCCGATCCCATCCTTATTGGCAGGTCGGTTTTGATGCTTTTGCTTATTTCCGTTTTAGGACGAATTCAACGCGTGCCTCGCCGCCACTGGTTACCGAGACTTCAGATTTCATCTTGCCGAGTTTTTCGTGCCATATTTCCACGGTATACGTCCCTGCGGGAACACCTTCGAGACGAAACGCACCATCAGTCCCGGTTATGGCATAGTACGGATGCTTGGCGACGACGATCCAGCTGGACATCCACGGGTGAATGTCACAGCCCACGTGAATGCGTTCGGAGTAGTTGAATGTAAGGTTCAGCTCTTTTAATTCTCCCGGCATGGAGCGGTTGAACGGTTCGTTTTTCTTGGCGTAGAGATGGACGTTGTGCAGCACGCCGTCACTGTTTAAGATGCGTAACGGCTGATTCTTTCCCACCAGCGCGACGTGCGGACTGAACTGACAGCCCTGTTGATCTAGTATGACGGGTTTGTCCACATCGAAATCGAATGGTTTCCCCCTTTTAATTTTTTTGATGTAGGCGACGACCCAGCGAACCTTTGCGTCGTCCGACACGACGAGTTCTTCGTTTACCAGGGTTTTGGTGTGACAGGGCTTATCTTGTCCAGTCACCTTTAGCTTGTTACGTTTGGGAATCTCACCCTCCCAGCGGACGACACCCACAATCGTACCGCCATCCTTGACGTCGATAGCTTCATATTTAGCTGACGCCTGTTTCGGGCTTAGACAAGTCAACACGAAAATTGTAACCAACCCAAAAAGATGCGTTGTTTTGTTCACAACATGACTCCTGTTATTCATCCATCGTCTTCGGTAATGATTGTATGGCTATCGCCTCGCTAAATAACGGACGTAGTAAACGAGTTGCCACACTTCCTCTTTCGTCAGGGCAACCGCCGCCGACATGGGCGTACCGGGAACGCCGCATCGAATTCTTTTGTAGACTTCTTCTACCTTCGTTCCGCCACGAAACTCGCCGCTTGTTAGGTCTCTGACGACGATGGGTTTACCTTGTTCGTCTAGTGGCATATTCAAACCATCGCCTCGCCCCGTGAGACCATGACATGAGGCACAATTCGCTGCGTATAATGTCCGACCTGTGTCGAGGTTTCGTTGAAATCCAAGCTTTGGTCGCGTTACGTGGATGGGATCGCGCGGTGTGACGCGCATGTGCGAGATGTCGTCAAGTTCTTCAAGTGAGGTATCATCATCGTCTGCAAATTCATCGCGAAGGACATCTAGCCAGCCGAGCCGTTGAATTTCTCTGATGTATGCCATAAGCGTATGCACTTCCGCATCGGTGAGTTGTGGGCTGGCGGGCATCTCGCCAAAACGCCTTCCGTACCGGATCGAGTCAGTCAAATCCTCATCCGACGGAACACCGTTTAATGTTGAGACGTAGCGGAATCGTTCGTGCCGGAAGTTACGCGGTGATATGTTAAGAGCGATGGCGGCAGGCCCCCGTCCTTCCCCGTTAGCGCCGTGGCAGGGGGCGCAATGCGCCAAAAACAGTGCATGCCCTTCCATCGTGACCATTGCTTTTGTGGTGGCTATGGATGTCGCGGAGTTCGGTGTCCGGCAAGCCATTTGGCTGAGTGTCACGATACACGCCAAGCTGATGCCCCATGCTACGACAGTCCCGCCATATGTTGCCCTCATCGCAATCATCTCCGTGTCATCGCTCCTAGAGTCCCTGTCCCGCTCTTGCGGTTCGTATAGACACGTAAGCGAATTACCGCGGATCGATCATGCACTCCTGGCGCCAGCGAATGACCTACGCACCTGTTATTTTGACGTAATCCTTGGTCCCACCTACACTTACGTGAGAGTTGTTGACTCGGTGCCGTTTCTCAGGGATGACATTCAAATGCCGTGTTTCGCAGATTTGCGACGCGCATGGCCTAACGATGCGGCAGCGGATTCGATGCGTTGGGTGGGCGTTCGGGCTGCAATCCGTGGTACCGACCATGGTTACGGTAGCAGTTATCGTTCTATCAAACCGGCTGAGGAGTGTCGCTTTTGCCGACGCGAAAACATGCATTAAATATCCGGCGGATCGTTGGTGGTACATTGGTGCTCATCTGCATCGCGGTCAATGTGCTTGCGGTGATCTATGTGGAGCGAGAGCACAAGCTGATCGAGGATACGATCACATTCACGTCGCATGAGCACGGCGAGGCGTGGGCGAAGCTCTGCTTTCGTGAGATGCGAACAGACAATGCTTCAGCATTGCAGGATGTGATTGATGCGATTGGGGGAAGCGAAAGTGTTCACCTGGCACTGGTCGTGAACGAGGCAGGGCGGATCGTCGCAGCTACGGACCGGCAACGAATCGGAGAGCCGCTTGACATTGAAAATGAAGACACAAGTCATAGCGCGAATTCGGAAAAACCCCATATCGAAGAACTTCATCCGGAGCCTGACGGATTCTTCCATGAATCTGGACATACGTTCGAATTCTTTTTCCCCATACAAGAGGCGGACAATCACCTGGGTACGTTGGTTGTGCAGGTCAACACGGCGTGGGGCAATCTGCAAGCCAAATCGCTCGCCATGAAAGGTTTGCTACTTGTCATTACGCTAAGCTGTCTGGTTGGACTGGCGGCTATTGCGCTCGATTGGCGACTCCGAAAGGCCGTCAAGGCGCTGATTGATGCCACACAGGCTATCGCGAAGGGTGAACGTGATCTTGACATGCATGTCGGAACCGGCGACGACCTGGATATCCTCGGAGAGAGTGTCAAGAATATTGCCGTATCTCTTCAAGACACCGAGGAGAGAGTAACACACTGGCATCGAGAACTCGAATCTACGATCGCCAATCGCACCATGCAGCTCGAGGAGTCGCAACAACTCCTAGCTGAAAGGGAGAAGATGGCTGCGTTAGGGCTTATGGCCGCGGGCATCGTCCACGAAATCGGAAATCCTCTGACGGCGATGTCGGCGATCGTCCAGCGAATCGAACGTAAAGCGGACGCGAGGTTAGGTGAGCCATGTAAGATATTGGGGCAGCAAATTGAGCGTATCTCCAAGATCGTGAACGATATGCGCCAGTTCGCGAGGCCTGTGTCAGCCAATAGTTCCGTTACGAATGTCAACGAAACGTTACGCGTTGCCATCAAAGTAACTCAATATGATCCAAGGGCAAAGAAGATTGAGGTTGTTCCGCTTCTTTCCACGGACGTTCCCAGGATTCCCGGCGATGCCGATCGGTGGCAGCAGGTGTTCATCAATTTCATTATCAATGCGTTTGATGCCATGCCGCATGGAGGAAGACTATCCGTGTCCAGTGCGATGAGCGATGGCCAAGTGGCCATCACTGTTCGTGATTCCGGCAGCGGCATGAGTACGGATCAGATGAAGCGACTGTACCATCCTTTTTACTCTACTAAGACGGGCCATGGTATGGGTCTGGGGCTGTCCGTTTGTCATAGTATTATTCGAAGCTATGGCGGTCATATTGTGGTTGAGAGTGAAGTGGGACAAGGCACTGCATTCCAAATCACGATTTCTCCTTACAAAAAACAGTCCCGTAGCGAGCCGTCGAGCGTAACGCAAACCCATAATGACCGGAACCCATCCGTGGCAACCGCTCGCGATGAAAGTCGGATCGAGGGGGAGGTGAATACCTGACGCATGTCGCGCAATGTCTTGATCATAGAGGACGAGCGGGCCATTCGGGAGGAGCTTGCCGATTTTCTTCGCGAAGAGGGGTTCTCGTGCGTCTTGGCTGCGACAGGTCAAGAAGGAATCGCTCTTATTGAAGAGCGCGATTTCGAAGCGGTTCTGCTGGACATCCGTCTGCCGGATATGACAGGGATCGAAGTACTTCAGCGCTTGCGTAGTCTCACGCCCGAAACACACGTTCTCATGATGACGGCTCATCCATCAGTCGACACGGTTGTGTCCGCGCTTAGGCTTGGCGCTGTTGACTACGTGACAAAACCGCTCATCCTCGAAGAACTACTGCTTAAGATCCGGCGATTGATCGAATTCCGTGCTCAGCAAATGGAAATCCAATGGTACCGACATCAACTGCAGACCGCGTACGATTTTTCACACATGATCGGCAAATCGGCGCGTATGAAGGAAATCTATAGTCTGGTTGAGCGCGTAGCGGTTACGGATACACCGGTCCTTATTATGGGGGAGAGCGGAACGGGGAAGGAGTTAATCGCCGGCGCGATCCATCATAACGGACCGCGCAAGGATGGGCGGTTCGTGCCTCTTAATTGTGCCGCGATTCCGGCTACATTACTTGAATCTCAGTTATTCGGTCATGTTAAAGGCGCTTTTTCCGGAGCGGAGAATCGTACTGACGGATTGTTTTTAGCGGCAAGCGGCGGAACGCTTTTGCTTGACGAAATCGGCGACCTACCTCTTGAGCTCCAACCTAAGTTATTGAGGGCGGTCGAACAACAGAGTGTTCTTCCAGTCGGAGCGACTGAACCAGTCAAAGTGAACACGCGGATCATCGCTTCCACCAATGTGGATTTAGAGGAAGCGGTCGAGCGTGGTCATTTTCGAAAAGATCTGTATTACCGCTTGGCTGTGGTTACTATCGATGTCCCGCCTCTACGAGATCGACCGGAGGATATGACGGAGCTAATTCATCATTTCATAGCCAAGTTTAATCGGAAACTAAGACGTGACATCCGAGGGGTGACCAACCATGCGTTGAAGCGACTACTTCGCTATCGGTGGAAGGGGAACGTACGAGAACTACAGAACGTCATTGAGCGGGCGATGATCCTCGAAGAAGGTGACCTCATTACACCCGCGTCGTTTCCTTCCAATCTCGTAGAACAAACCCATCCAGCGGAGATGATTGGTCCGCTCAAGGATGCTGTTCAAAGGTTTGAGCATGAGTATATTACGCGCATTCTAGACGCTACAAACAGCGATAAACGACTGGCCGCCGAACTCCTGGGGGTCAGTGTGAGTTCAATCTACCGTAGACTACAAGCCTTTCAGGACGAAGTGGCCACGAGTAGCGGAGGTTGATGATAACCGATACTTTGCGGAATTATGCAACAGCTATGCACTGCGATGATTGATGGTACATAAATTCCAGGAGACGTGCATCGAATGTTGACCATCGTAACGAGGCTTGCCCTGTGTCTGCCGCGTATAATGCCGAACGCAGGATGCCTTGAGAATTATGCTTCCCCCACAGAAGCGAAGATGTGTCGGCTACCTCTGTCGGAGTCCAACGATCGTGGTTATCATTCGAGTTCAGCGCTGAGATAGTCAGGTAAGACCGACCGAAAAGCGGCTTGGTTGTTACCGTCGGAACCGACGACGTTGTTTTCTTGAATCATAAAGGAATGGAAAAACATGCAATACCTACAACCTGCGTTTTTATTTGCGTTCACGATGAGTCTGTTAACGGGTTGCGCGAATGATGCAAGAGTTAACAATGGTACGCGTAGTGATGAAGCTACGCTGCCGACTACACAGACATTGAACGAAGGCCCGCCTCAATCATCGCCACCGGTTTCGACCCCCGTACATCAACAGAGCGATCCATTGCGTGGCATCGTAAAAGAAACGATGGACTCGGGTGGTTACACATACACACTCGTTACTGCCGATCAAGGTGAGGTCTGGGCGGCTGCTCGGAAGTTTACAGTCGCCGTAGGGGATACCGTGGAGCTTACGGGCTTACAGCCTATGCGAAACTTCCGTAGTTCGAAGTTGGACAGAGTGTTCGAAGAAATCTTTTTCGTCGGTCTTGCTAAAGTGATTGGCGAAGGTGCTTCGGTGAGTGATACAGCTACGCAGCCCCCGACTACAGCATTACCACCCGGGCACCCACCTATCGGAGGTAGTGCCCCTTTACAGGATAAATCCAATCCATCTTTGACATCGAAACTGAGTCAGGTTGAACGATTGGCCGGTGGCGTGACCGTAGCGGAACTGTTTGCCAAGAAGGCGGAGCTTGCAGGTAAGATCGTCAAATTCCGAGGTCGGGTGGTTAAGGCCAGCCGGATGATTTTAGGTTCAAACTGGCTCCATATTCAGGACGGCACCGGCGCGCCTGGGACTAACGACATCACCGTGACATCGAAAAAGGACTTCGCAGCCGTGGGAAGCATTGTCGTGATCGAAGGAACACTCGGTATCGATAAGGACTTTGGTGCCGGATATTCGTATGGTGTGATTGTTGAAAATGCCACGGTTGTCACGGATACCAGTCACCAGGAAGGCAAAGGGCTTGCTCCCGGAGTGAAGGTGGGGGCATCGGGTTCGTGATAGAATGCAGGCCCACCTGTTTGCCTAGTGGTTTGTCACAGCTAAGAATAGGGGTTATCCTATCTTCTTGTTTTTGACGTTTCGGAAGACAAGGAGGTTTCCCGATGCAGAAGAAGTACGTGGTTCGATTGAGTGATGAAGAACGCGATACGTTGCGGGAGGTAA
>JAJRWX010000103.1 GCA_024276605.1 Planctomycetota bacterium
ACAAAATTGGCGGGTGGGTGGCATGGACAAACGCCGCAGAATCGGGTTGTCGAATGCCCAATGGATGCTACGCGCGGCGTTTGCCCGTGCAGGCGCAACCGAGGAAAAGCACGGGCAAGCGTCGCCCCTACGCATTTATCATCCGATCCCTTCAACGCGACGCTTGTCCATGCCACCCAACTCAAGCCCGCCTAAACTGTCTTGCACCCGCTAAACGCCGATTCCGTCAATTACCCTTTGACCAACCACACTTCGATTGACCACAACGCTAACCATACGCAATGTAATGGCATATCGGACACACAATGAAAGGTGATTGGCAATAACTCAGAGGTGGGGGCCATGGACCTCAAACAGCGGTCGTCTACGCGCGAGAACTACCCTGCCAGTATCAATACAGCATCTTGCGTGATGGCCATCGCTCAATTATGGCCATATCTCTATGGGGTCACCAAGGCGCAGGATGTTGAATAATTCTTCGATGTGTTGATCCGAAACCGCCACGCAACCAGCCGTTGTACCTCGGCCCACACGACCACCATGCAAACGAATGCCGCCGCCCAGCGCGGTAGACCAGTTAGGACAACGACCCTCGCGTAAATCAGCTCGAATGGCCTCAGCTTCACCCTCAGTAATCAATCCCAAAGAAAGACCCGACGTAACGGCTTGTTCATGGGGATAATTGATCCCCATGAATCGATGATAGGGACTATCCGGATTCTTCGTGACTACCTGAAACCGTCCGATTGGCGTACGCAAATCACCATCACGAACCTTCCCGCTTCGTGGATTTTGGCCAACATTGACTTGATAAACCCGCACCAACTCATCACCGTCATACAAGTACAACCGCCGTGCCTCTTTGAGTACCACCACACGCGGCGCGTAAACCACAAGATCGGCTTGTGATAAGCCTGATGAATCCATCGATTCCACACGATCAACACTGAGCTTCTCGCTATGGAGAGATGGCATTTGCTGGAGCGATACCAGCAGCAGCGCTGTACCCAACAAGGCCACCACAACCACTGACGAAAACGCTCGGCGATAGATATGGGACATCTTCCCTCCCTGGAAACAGCCAAAAACCGCATAACAGCCGCGAAATGCATGAACCACCCCCGCAAAAACCGGAGTTTTCCATCGCTTCAACGGGATCGAGAGGATACAATAACCAAATGGACGCGCCAACGGATGAACAACTCCTGCAAGAATATATCGCTGGCCATGTAGCCAGCTTCGAGCTATTGGTCCGTCGTCATAGCCACGAGCTATTCAAATTCGTGGTACGCTTTACGTCCGATTCCGTCGCCGCTGAGGATGTCGTCCAGGAGACTTTTTTGCAAGTTCACACGGCAGCTGCCCGCTTCGACTTGAACCGTCGCTTCAAACCCTGGCTTTTCACCATCGCAGCGAACAAAGCCCGTGACTATCTAAGAAAACGCAAACGCCGCCATGAACTATCTTTTGAGGCCAACGTCGCGAACCAGGATGACTCCAGTCAGCGTTACCTCGACCTGCTCTCCGACGATAGTCCTGAATCAGACGAGGGGCTGTTACTGGAAGAAAAACGGGCCAGTATTAAAGCCACGGTGGATGCCATGCCGGATAAACTCCGCGAAATATTAATCCTGGCTTATTTCCACCGACTTGCATACAAAGAAATAGGAGAAGTCATCGATATTCCCGTAGGCACAGTCAAAAGCCGACTGCACTCAGCCGTAGCTTCTTTTCGCGGACTATACGATGACCAAGTAAAAAAAAGATCGAAGCACGAACCATAAGACGACTGTCATCGTAAAACGATTAGCGGGTTCCGCTCTGGTTCTCTGTCGCGACTGATGTGACGGATTAGTCCTAACCGAGCCGCGCCCGTCAGGAAGCGTTTTTTGAACGCCGCATGATCTCCAATGGCCCCTCCCTCACGGTCGGGGTTCGGAATGGACATCAATCGCTACGTAACGGAGTACCAGGATGCTCGTTTGTAGAACATTTTTCTCGCTCTATGGATTTGGCACTTATGCCCGACCAACAGCACGCTGAAACGCTTTTACTTGACCTTCACTTGGACCAACTCGGTGATGAAGATCGCCGCTGGCTCGAAGCCAGGCTACTCCGCGATGCCGACCTACGCGCCAAGTCCGATAAACTTGGACAACTCCTCCGCCCATTAGACCACTGGTCTATTCCCCAGCCACCAACCAACTTGGCTGACAAAGTCATGGACACCGTGCGTAGCGTACGAGAGCAATCAGCCCATAGCGAGAATTTGCGATATATCCCAGCTAAGTCGGATCGTTTTTTCCGCGCCATGCCGGTACGCTCCTTGCGCGAATTTTTCGCCATAGCTGCCTGTATTGCTTTGATCGCCACGGTAGCTATCCCCGCGATCTACGGGGTTCGAGCACAAGCCCGACTTAGTCAATGCACCAGCAATCTCGGATCAGTGTTTCAAGGCGTCCGCTTATATCAAGCAGCCTTTGGTGGCGCGTTACCGTATGCAGGTAACGTCAATGGTGCATCTTGGCTTCCCGGTAGCGATAGCGGCGCACCTTATCTCTCCAATAGTCGCCACGTATACCTGTTAACCAAACTCAATTACGGCCCGCAGCCGGAGCACTTCGCGTGTCCTTGTTGTAAAACATCCAAAGCCATGCAACACGACCAGTTAGCCTCCCACGACGACTTCGCCCAAGGCGTTAACATCACCTACGCTTCGTTGAACATGGCCGGGAGCACACCGAACCTTCGACCGCGCGGCGCTATAGCCTATATGAGTGATGCGAACCCCATGTTCGTAGACGGTCGCTTCGATGCCAAGGTCAATCCTATGAGCGCCAACTCACCCACCCACGACGGACGGAGTCAAGCCGTGCTCACACTCGACGGCACGGTGCGTCAAATGACCACACCTTTTTACGGCGTCAAAAAAGACAACCTATGGATGGCTGGTGACATCCGCTACTACAACGGCACCGAAACACCCGCCTCCCAAGACGACGCCTTCCTCATCCAAGGCTACCCCATCACCGACAAAAAACTAATCACCCGCGCCCGCCGGCAACAGTTCTAAGCAAAATATCATGACGGCCTTGGTGACTGGCCCATGTCCCTGTCCGATGTTTGTTACCAATCCGAACGGCCCACCTCGTTTGAGCGGATGTTCCCCCTTTCGTCATGGTCCCGTGATGCATGTAAGCTCTTGCGTCACTGCTTCTTACGTCGCTCTGGGAGCTTCTTTCTTGTGACTACAGGAACGTCTGTGTGGGGAAGAGCCTCGGGGAGTTGCAGGTTCAG
>JAJRWX010000104.1 GCA_024276605.1 Planctomycetota bacterium
AAATACAGATCCGCCGCCTCGTAATCACGCGTCCGCATCGCGTCGTACGCCATCCGGTTGTACCGAGCGCTTATTACAGCCGGGGTTGGTTCGGCAGCGAACAGCACGACGCCCAGCACGGCCCCGCCCGCAATCACCGCCGGCATCCCCAGCAGCAACGCACGTCGCGGCCGAGTCCAAAACCAACGCCACAGGAACCCAGACAGCACCGAGCCGTCGTCCCCGCGGCCGCGCCGGCGGCTCTTGCGTCTGACTCGCTTGCTCACGGCGCGGGCGCTCTGCACTTTTTCAGGTAATGCGTGTTCATGGATTGGCAACTAGGACTATAATAGTCCCGGATACTTGGACCACTGAAGAAGGTGTCTAGCGTCAATTAGTTTTCCCGGTTGTATTGTCTCACCCTAACAGGTTAGTATCTTCGCATAGTTGGCAAAGCGGCCCACTGGGTTCCTTGCACAGCGACCTTGAGCTTCGGCTCGTTCCTCGCAAAGTCAAAGCCATATTGGTTCGACAACACGCATCGCCGACACTCCGCCTTGGGCTACCTCAGCCCAGAGCAGTATACGCGTGTAACCAGTGAGGCCAGTGCCAGATTCAACAATAAACGGGACATCCCTACGTCCAAGCCTGCGTACACCGCGACTCAGAGGCCGTGGCCGCGTTTGGCTTATGCGACGCCCACGGGCCGCTCTCTTACACGAGATGCACACATGAGATTACCCAACCACAATAACCTAACACCGCGCCCACCAATAATGGGGAACCTCAGTTTGGGAAAGACCACCTTTGGCGCGAAAGTAGTACCCACCTTCGAACCCCAACGCCCTGTCTCGAACATGTCTTTACTCGGAAAAGGCCGAGGATTGTGGATAGAGATACTTGTAAGAGACTCTCGCCGCATCACAAAACGGGCGGAGTTCTGTCTTCAGCGGTTGGCATTCAACCGGATCCCAAAGACCGTTATCAGCCTGAACGTCAACATGAACCATTATTTCAATCACGCCTTTCAGACGATGCCAATGTTCTCCAATCGTGATTACGTCACCGAAATAATCAACTCTGCGAAAGCCGTACCAACGAATGCGCATGTTAGTGGCTGTCAGTAAGAGGCGGCCCGCAACGCTTAAACGACGTAGGTTGCCACCGATGCGAATCGCGCCGATTTTAAGTCGACGTGCAGTGCGCAAGACGACGGCGCCGATTGGCCAACAAGTGTGGTAGTGGTGATGTGAATCTAGGTGAGTAGGCTCAATTCCGTTGTCACGGCATCGTTGAATCTGGGCTTCGACCTCAGTCGAAAGGATCGACACCTCTTTGTTCGTTAAACGATCCTTAGAACGTAATGTAGGTTTACCGAAGAACCGGCCTTTGGAGTCGCAGAAGCGATGACAAGCTGACATCGCGTCGGTTAGTGGATGTCCTTCAACTAAGTTGAGGTGGATTCCAACTTTGCCGTGCAAATCGTTTTGAGTAGTCAAAGTGCAAGCATCGGAAAAACCGGGCATATTAGCCATCAACGTTGTAGAAGATATTAATCTACTCTTGAATGCCCTTATTATCGCGAGGTTCACAGAGGCAGATTTCCCGAAATCATCGGCATTCACAATAACGAACTTTGGCATTGACAGTACTCTCTGTTGGATTGCGATAGCTACGCAGAAAACCCACCGTCGACGACAAGAATATGACCTGTGATCCAGCCTGCAGCATCACTGATTAAGAAAGCGATTGCGCGGGCGACGTCTTCGGGAGTCCCTAGCCCAAGCGGGTGTTTCGCCGCAATAACCTTCATTTGGGCCTCACCTACTTTCTGTTCAATGCGATGGGCCATCTCAGTGCGCACAACGCCTGGGAAAACACCATTGACTCGGATGTTGCGAGGCGCCATCTCGACCGCGAGAGACCGAGAGAAACTGATAATCGCGCCTTTTGTGGCAGCGTAGACAGCGTTGCCAGCGTCGGCTCGAAGAGCGGCTGCGGAACCTACATTCACGATACAGCTTCCCGGGCGCAGAAGACTAAGGAACAAGCGGGATACAAGAATCGTGCTCAAGGTGTTCAGCGTGAGCGTTTCACAGATGTCTTCGATCTTGTTCACGCCAAAAGGGCCAATCAATTCCTTTCCAGCATTGTTGACTAAGACGCGCAACGGCCCGTGTTTCTCGCGGATGTGTTTGGCTAGATTGCTTACGGCTTCGGGCTGGGTCAGATCGCAGGAAAAGGCATGAGCGTTCCCACCGCGGGAGTGGATCTCGTCGACTAGCGCGTGGAGCAATTGCTGACGCCGTGCAACTGCAAGGACCGTAAACCCTTGTGCAGCGAGTAGAACAGCAGTGCATCTTCCGATTCCACTCGACGCGCCTGTTATCAACACAATATGCTTACTTTCGCTGTTCATAGGCTCCAGTCCATCAGGTTAGCGGCCCAAGAATAGCCGACGCCAAAACCGACCAACAGTAGTTTCGCGCCGCGAGTGAGTAGGCCTTTATCTTGATAACGTCGCAGTACAATCGGTATACTAGCAGAAACCGTGTTTCCCGTGTCGGCGAATTCGACGGCCATCTTGTCGGGGCCGATGCCACATCTCGCTGCAATGTTCTGCAGCATATACTGATTAGCCTGATGAAACACATACCAATCGATGGCTTCAGGCGGGGTGTTGGTCGCGGTCAGCAACTTTTTGACCACCTTTGGCACGCAAGTAATTGAAAATGCGAATATCGCTTTACCGTTCATATAAAGGCTGTCGTTCGAGCGTATGCACCCATTCTCATCAGTGTAGGATACTGCTGTGTCAGGACTCCTCGGGCATCGCATGCCACCACTCGGCACAATCAAGTTCTCAGCGCCACGCCCGTCTGTTCCGAAAACGAAGCGTCCAAGACCCAGTTCAGCGTCGCATGTAGGGGTGACCAAAGTCGCGGCCGCGCCGTCGCCGAAGATCGCTCGCACCGTCCGATCCCCAGGATGGATATACTTGGAATAAGTGTCGCTATTGAGCAACAAAACCTTTTTGGCGGCACCCGTAGCGATGAGGCCGTGAGCAAGGGACAAACCATATACGTAGCCAGAACAGCCCAAGTTGAAATCTAAGGCACCTGTATGCGTGCCAAGGCCAAGTCGAGTTTGCAGTTGGCAAGCAGCTGGTGGAAGGTAGTGGTCTGGGCTTTGAGTGCAGTAAAGAAGAAAGTCGATGTCCCCTTGTGCATTCGGGTGTTCGGCCAGCAGTTTTTTGGCAGCGTGAAAAGCTAGATCTGCTGCCGTTTCTTCTTTGTCGGCGATGTGGCGCGACAAAATCCCAGATTTACTAGCCACCAAAGCCATATCCCAACCCGGATACTCATCAGCCAAGTCGGCATTGGTTTCCACCTTATCCGGCAGATGATATGTAATGGCGGCGATGGTACTCCTCATGCTTACTGCTCCAGAGCGCCGATTTGTTCAAGATGCGAGATGATTTCGCGTATACTACTAAACTCGATCAATGCAGGATCATCCTGAGTGTTCATTTGCAGCTCACTGTCGATGGTGGCGATTATGGCCATGTGTGAAATCGAGTCCCACCATTCCGCAGTGCTGGCGTGATCATCCAGCTTTATGTGACCACGTTCCAAACTCATGGCGTCACATAGGGAATCGAGAAATTCGGATGCAGTCATAGCTCACCTCCAGTTAGGTCCAAATCAGCCGACCAGATATCAGTAGAATGCACCGTCGCTATCACCTTGGTGCAACAGGCTGTTGGACAGGACATGTTGTTGTAACGGGCGAGAAATAATCACTCTTCGGACTATCGGCTTTCGATAGAGACAGGCCAGTCGGACTTGATCTAAAGCGGTTACTAGCCGCGGCTCGTACAATGATAGTCGCGATATCCGGCCGTGATAGGCATGGTGTAAAATCACCTGCACTAAGGTGTCTGCGTTTTCAGCTGCGAAAAATGCGTATGGGACACTCAACGTATTGCCGCGGATGTGGAGCATCAGGAACCCAATTAGTTTGTGAGTTCCGTCACGTACCTTGGTCATGAAAATCGTATGGCGGTGACTCGTAATGCAAAAGTGGTAACTGCAAGTGAAGTGATCCGGCACTGTTGATTCAACAACCCATGGATACCTGACGATCCAATTTAACTCGGCTCGCCCGCGGTAAGTCAATTCGGGGCGGCGCTCTCGGTTAATGAGGGCTTCTATCTCGTTATCGACATGGAATACATACTCGAAACTCACCCCGGCGAATTTGCGGCCGATGTTGGATCGTGCCACACAGATTCGACACTGCAGGACCGGATCCAATGTGAAGCTCGCCGTCTTCATTAACATCTTAACCCATTGGGGACGCGACTCATCGGGGCGGTCGAGCAAGAGCCTCACCGCGACACCTCGCAATTCGCAAAAAGGCACGAATTGGCGAGATGCCTTGTAGACTCGCCAGGATTTCTCCGAATAGTCAGCGGCAGCCACTCGGTTATCCGTGGCTTTGATCGCCCGCATCAACAATACTGCACCGAGCGTATGTGTTTTGCTCTGTGGCTCGGCCCACCACGTGGTTAGCCACGAAAATGGTTGCGGGGCATCCCCGCCAGTGGTGTCGGGTAACATACCAATGTATCCAACTACACGGCCGCAATCGGTGGCCACGATCAGCGCGGTATCGGTATCGACGGCCCTTGGATTGTGAATCTGCGAGACAATTCTGTGGGGTGAAATTGGGATTGTGCCTGTCCGCCACGGCCAGCCATCGACCATAACCTGCTTCAGGTCGCCAATAGAGTACGTGTCGATTTTCATACCGCTGTTCAGCCCTTCATCAGCACGTTACCACAACACTTGCTTTCCTGGAGTAATCACGGTCTCTATTCAGGGATATATGTTCCACCCGTAGACCCCAGGCACACGAGTACTATTTTACCTTGCAAACCCAAACGCAACATGGAACCGCCAAGATTTTTTCGGTATTGTACGCTTTCTGGTATCAAAAAGCTGTGGGGTGGTACGTGTCGGAATACTTGCGGCAATATTGACGGCAGAAAGTCTGACGATCACCGCTCCTGCTCATGTCGGGGGCATTTGGAATCCCGCCGCCATTTCTTATGTTCATGGATGAATCCGTAACAGAAGGAGCGAAATCTAGCAGCATAA
>JAJRWX010000105.1 GCA_024276605.1 Planctomycetota bacterium
CGCTTCGTGAAGAAACGGCTGCCTGGTCAACTGATGTTAATGCAACGCAACGAGGCGTTGATTGGCAAATGAAAATCGAAGACGCACGGTGCAAACTGAAGTCCGTATATCCCAAAATTAAGGCGTGACAAAGCACTAGTAGAGTAGTTGAGTCGGCTTGCATAACGGTGTTTGACCGTCGTCACCGGTAAGCAATTCGGCGATCGTCGTCGAGGCAAACGACCGCTCAACCATTGCTGCTGCCTCATCAAGTCTCTTATGCAGCGGACAAAGGGTGACGGTATGCAAACCAATGTTAAGTGGGCAACGCTCAATTCGTTTGATGGGATCCACCACGTTTACCACATCGAGAAGCGTGATCTGCTCTGGTGCTTTCGCTAGCGTAAAGCCGCCGCCAAACCCCCGCTTGGATCGTAAAAGTCCTGCACGACGTAAAATTTGGAGCACTTTCGGCAGGTAGCCGGGCGGTACCTTAGTCATTTCAACGAGTTTTGGGGTCACTACCGCCTCACCAGATCCTTGAGCGATGGCCACAACAGCCCGTAGGGCGTATTCGGCGGTGGGTGATATCATGAATAAGTTCCTTGATTCGACTATTTGGACCTTGACATCCGAATTGTAGACGCCATACTCCAAAAACACAATTGGATTTTTGGAGTCTTTTAGTTTATTTGAGATGGAGACACATCAGTGAATTTCAAAAAACACTGGTTCACATTCGCCGGCGTCGTGGTGATTTCTTTTTCAGTCCTAGGATACTTTGGTAGGGAACTCTATCGTCAAGCCCCCCCCATCCCCCTACGGGTTGTCACAGAAGGCAGAGAAACTCTCTTTACCGGACAGGATATTTCTGACGGTCAGAATGTATGGCAATCGATGGGCGGGCAAGAAGTTGGCTCCATCTGGGGACATGGAGCCTACGTCGCCCCGGATTGGTCGGCTGATTGGTTGCACCGGGAAGCGACTTGGCTATTGGAGCATTGGGCGCAAAACGAGCACAATGGTGATTATGCTTCACTGCATGAAGAAATACGGGCATCACTTCGGCAACGGTTAAAGACTGAGCTACGCAGTAATACCTACGATCCACATACGGGTGACATACGCGTCTCATCGGAAAGAGCGGAAGCTATTCGCGCCGTGGGGACGCATTACACGAAACTTTTCGGAGATGATGAATCGTTGGATGAACTCCGTAATGCCTACGCCATACCGCCCAACGCGCTCAAGACATCGGAACGCAAACGCAAACTCAACGCATTCTTCTTTTGGGCTTCATGGGTTTGCTCGACCAACCGGCCCGGTAAAGACATTACATATACCAACAACTGGCCTGCAGAAAGTTTAATCGACAATCATCCTACCGGTTCCATCATTGTTTGGTCGGTAGTAAGCTTCGTGGTTCTCCTCGCGGGTATCGGTACACTGTCTTGGTACTTCGCGGTGATCCGCGGCAGGGAAGAAGCGCCGCACGATTCCCCAAAGTCGAATCCGCTACTTGACCTTTCGCCAACACCCTCCATGAAAGCGACGTTGAAGTATTTTTGGATTGTCACAGCGCTGATGCTTGCGCAGATGGGGCTTGGTGCAATTACCGCTCACTACAGTGTAGAGGGAACAGGTTTTTACGGGTTCCCACTAGCGGAATGGCTCCCCTATTCAGTGTCTCGTACATGGCACTCACAGTTGGGTATTTTCTGGATAGCCACCGCTTGGCTAGGTACGGGATTGTTCATGGCTCCCGCCGTGTCAGGACATGAACCCAAGTTTCAACGTCTGGGTGTTAACGTGCTATGGGTTTGCCTGGTGGTGATTGTCGTAGGTTCACTGGCCGGCGAATGGCTTGGCGTACAACAACGGCTCGGATTCGTCGCCAATTTCTGGTTCGGCCATCAGGGTTATGAGTACGTCGACCTCGGTCGTTTTTGGCAGATATTTCTGCTCGTTGGGTTATTCCTATGGCTTGCCTTAATGCTTCGCGCCATGTGGCCGGCGATCAAAAAACCGAATGAGAACCGAAGCCTCCTGGCTCTCTTTCTCATCGCATCCGCCGCCATCGCTTTGTTTTATGGTGCAGGATTGATGTGGGGGCGACAAACGAACCTCGCGATCGCCGAATATTGGCGTTGGTGGGTTGTTCATCTATGGGTCGAGGGGTTCTTTGAAGTTTTTGCTACGGTGGTGATTGCTTTTCTGTTCACACGCATGGGTTTGCTACGCGTTTCGACTGCTACGGCCGCAGCGCTGTTTTCGACAACGATCTTTCTAAGCGGTGGCATCATAGGCACGTTTCATCACCTCTACTTTACCGGAACTCCCACGGCGATTTTAGCCCTCGGTGCCACATTCAGCGCACTTGAAGTTGTTCCACTTGTCCTCATTGGATTCGAGGCATACGAGGGTCTACGACTGAGTCGCGCCCGTCCGTGGGTGAGTGCCTACAAGTGGCCTATGTATTTTTTCATTGCCGTTTCATTCTGGAACCTGGTCGGTGCCGGCCTGTTCGGTTTCCTCATCAATCCTCCGATCGCACTCTATTATATGCAAGGTCTGAACACCACAGCCGTACATGCACACACTGCGCTCTTTGGCGTCTACGGTATGCTTGGCATTGGACTCATGCTCTTTTGTCTGAAGGGGATGGCTACACGTCTGGAATGGCGCACACGTATTCTTTCCTTCGCCTTCTGGTCTATCAACATTGGGTTAGTGTTGATGGTTTTGATTAGTATACTACCGGTCGGACTCATGCAAACTTGGGCAAGTGTAGAGCACGGCATGTGGTATGCACGATCTGCGGAGTTTCTGCAATCGGATGTCATTGGCACACTACGATGGCTCCGTGTGATTGGAGATACGATTTTCGCTATCGGCCTAGTTGCACTTGCGTGGTTTGTACTAGGTCTTGTTGCAGGTTGGTCGGTAAAAAAACAGGAAACATAAAGAATCACGGACAGCCAGAGAGAGTAACTGGATGTGCGGGTACTTACACGTAAGGTGATTGCCTACTTATGATGGTTGAATTGGGGACGATTAAAGAACAGGTATTATTTCTCTTTTCATTGCCGTTCTTTCAAAATGCGCTTTTGTGGAGATAGTGGTCTTCCAGCGAAACGTATTCCGGCCATTCATTATTTCAGGCAACCACACATTCAGCTTGGCAGCCGGGTTGTACCAACGGTTGCGTAGCCGGTAGCGATGCCCTGCGCTATTTGGATGTTCGTTTAAGGCGTACCATCTGCCCATCGTCGTGTATATTCAACTGTGAGATTTGTAGGTGGGGTTGACCAGATATGGCGATTGCGCATATTGGTGCCTTCCGTGCAGTCGGAATATTGAAAAATGGGGAGTTTTCTTTATGTCGCACATTCGAGATCTATTTCGTGAATCGCCCTTTGAGCCGCTACGGTACCACATGAAGTCAGTCATGGAGTGCGTGGCGCTCCTACAACCAATGTTCGAGGCAGTCCGAGATGAAAATTTCGATGAATTGCAGAACATCGCAACTAAAGTCTTCAAGGTCGAGCATGAAGCGGACAAAATTAAAGACGACATTCGCCGAACCATCCCCAAACGGTTCTTTTTGCCTGTGTACCGAGGCGACTTGCTAGGTTACATCAAGTTGCAGGATGACATGGCTGATTCAGTAGAAGACGTCGCTTATTTACTGACGATCAAGAATTTAGTTCTCCCAAAACCCATCGTTGATACGGTTTTCAAGTATGTCGCCAAAGTGGAAAGCGTCTGTAAACAGACGAACACTATCACTGATTACCTACCCACGCTTGTCGAGGGTGATATGGTGGGTGTAGAGGCTGAACATGCCATCACGCTGGTGGATAACGTCGCCCACGCGGAATGGGAATCTGACCGAATTTCTTATCAACTATCGCAACAACTTTTTGCGTTGGATGACGAAATGAAAGCAACCGACATTTTTCTTTGGTTTCGTATCTTCGGCGAACTCGGTCAATTGGCAAACTATGCGGAAAAGACGGGCGATCGTCTTCGACGTATGCTGTCAACTTAGCGTCGCTTGAATGTTAACCATCCTCATTGGCAGCCTGACAATCAATGAACAGTACAACCATTTTCAGACTGCTAAAACATCACCTTTTTTTCAGTTATCACGCTGACATCAGATATTCTGGGATGACAGGCTTATGACGTTTTTTTTGCTTGCCTCCGCCACGTCATGGGGCGATCGCCTAACAGCCTTGAGCGGCTTTCACCAGGTTTGCTTGTTACTCGCCATAGGTTTATTAGTCTGGGATACGATCGAAGTAGGCCGAAACGACGCGGCCAATCTGGTCAACGCAGTCTTCGGTGCCCGCATCATTTCTCGCCGGCTGGCTATCTATCTTGCAGGACTAGCGGTGATTTGTGGGGCAACCCTCGGATCGAGTGTGGTGGATACCGCCCGTAAAGGCATTTTTGATCCAACAACACTAGGCTCTCTTGATGCGGCGCTATCCATCTATGTTAGCGTGTACATTGTCGATACCGTTCTTCTTTACGGTTATTCGGCTTTCGGTATGCCCGTGAGCACAACTGCCTGCCTGGTTTTCGAACTACTTGGTGCCGCTCTGGCGATCAATATGGACTCGGTCCATTGGAACAAAGCCGGCATCGTCATGCTAGGTATCGTGTGCTCAATCATTTTATCAGGCTTTGCCTCTTTCGTCATCCAACGGGCTGCGCGAGGTGCGATCCGTACACGCCCTACGCACTTACCTACCTTACTATTGCATGGTGGGTGGATCGGCGGCGGAATGTGCGCGGGCTTATGTTATTTTTTGTTACTCAAAGGAATGAAGAGTATTACCTGGGTCAAAGCATTCAAGGTGTGGCTACAGCAAATCGACGAGTATGTAGAGATGGGCGTCGGCAGTGCCATTGTGTTCTTGATCCTCTGGGGTGTATTCGCCATTTTCATTCATTTATCACTCGTGGTTTTTCGAAAACGGGCCGCCAAGCTGCTTTTTCCGTCACTCGCCATCCTGGGCATGCTGGCCATGGCCTTTGCGTTTGGCCAAAACGACCTAGCCAACTGCGCCTCCCCCGGCTTGGCATCCATCAGCCTACTGGAAACACAAAGTTTGGAAATCGGCACCAAAGTGCCGATCGCGACCTGGATGCTTTTCGCATGCGGGCTTCTCCTTTTTGCAGGTATGACCACGCAAAACGCCGAGCGCGTCACGAAGGCTGCGGTCGCAACAGGGAGCATGGGTGATCACGTCGCCCTCTGGGCACCGAATTGGTGTGTCAACTTAGCTACAAGCCTGCTCCGTTTCCGAGGCAAAGAGCCTGCGCTTTCTCCCAGAGCTACTATCACGTCGACCGGCAAAACCGTTCACTATGACTCTTTGCGTGCGTGTGTCATCATGGCGGTTTCGGCCAGCGTCATCGCCACCGCCAGTAGCTTGAGCCTGCCCGTCTCCACCACTTATGTAGCGTTTGCTGCGGTCGTAGCCACGGGATTGGCAGACCGTATTTTCCAGCGCGGCGACGCGGAATTGAAACTGGGACGCTCGATTTGGGTGGTTACCAGTTGGGGTCTTTCCGCTTTGATCGCCATCATTGCCACTTTCTTAGTAGCTACAGCTATCAACCAATTTCAAGTGATTGGCATTATCGCAGCGCTATTAACAAACTTTGTGCTTCGCCGGTTCCTCAAGCGCCGTGCAGATCGGCAAGCAAAGCGTGTCGAAGAGGAAGCTTACGAGCGAATCTACCCCGAACGATTCGCACTGGAGGAAGACGAATAGGTGCGTATCACAGACACTATGATGACCTGTCGATAGCAGTTGAACGCGGCTATTCCTTTCCGAACAACGCACGCAGGACATGTTTTCCACTCCTAAGCTACTCGATAATAACAACATGCCCCGGTTCTTCCATCCTGATATTGTGACTCGACATTGTCAACATGGACGATGGAAGATGCCGAAGCTGGGTCACTTGTTATGCTTTGGTAGTGTTAGCGTAACGCACGTCCCTTGGTTAACTACGCTATCAAGTATGATGTTAGCATCCATAGCGATAGCCGCATGGCGCACTATGGATAGCCCTAGACCCGTCCCCCGATCCGGTCCGGTCCGCGCTCGCTCGACTTGATAAAATCGTTCAAAAATACGTTTCTGATCAAGTTGCGGTATACCGCATCCGGTATCCGTAACAGTGAATGATACGGCGCCCTCGTCAGCATTGACGTTAATCGTCACGCGACCCTGCGGTGGCGTGAACTGAATAGCATTGTCCAACAAATTATGCAAGACCATGCGCAACAGATCAGGATTGACCATAACGCTGCGACAGTTTTCCGCAACCTTTACTTCCCAATGGATCTTTTTCTCTACAAGCACCTCGCTGAATGTCGAATACAGCTCTTCCATGACACGAGTGATGTCAGTCACGTCTGCTTGAAACACGGCGGCTGAAGATTCGATGCGTGATAACGCTAGAAGATCTCGCACGACTCGCTCCATACGTACACTCTGTCGCGCAATGATATCAATGATATTATTCATAGTCATTACATCAGTATCATCGTCCCTAGTGGTCAGCGTTTCCACGGCTGCCCGGATCGCAGCAATGGGTGTACGCAGTTCATGCGAAGCATTAGCCGCCAGGTCGACCTTCATCTGCATGGCCTCGGTCAGTTCGGTGATGTCAGTCAACGCCAGAACACGTCCTTCAGCTTCCAAGACATTATCACCAAAGGGTTTTGAATCCAGAAGTGGTAAATGCACATGTGATACACGAGCGAGGATATGACGTGTACCCGAATCCGAATCTACGCGAATCTCCTTCTCTTTCACGCTTACACTTTGTTGCGTCATGCGCGCTTTGTCATTCGTTGAAACGGCTAGTTGTTCGCCTGTTGATTTTAGCATAACCAGTAATTGATGATGTGAAATACACCGCTCCACGGGTTGGCCCACTAAGCCAGAGTCGGATGTCAGATGAGTTAAGCCTAACAGACGTATAGCCTCAGCATTGATCAAGACGATATGCTCATTGGCATCAACAACGACCACACCCTCACTTAACTGTTCCACGAGCGCCCCCAGCATGCGTCGTTGCCGGTCGATCGTATCAAGTTGACGGGAAAGCTTGTCTCTCATGCGATTGAGAGACCTACCCATAAGCGTTATTTCATCTCGCCCGGAAACAACAATGTTCGTACTCAGATCACCTCGTGAAAGATTGTGTGCAGCCAACGTAATGCGTGAAATACGACGTGTCCAAATAAAAGCTAGCGCCAGCGCCAATATGATGGCGGCCAACACAAAAGCCAACGCTGTAGTCGTTAATAGTCGTCTTACATGCTGCTGATCATCCACAATATGCTGCTCCGGCATGGCCACACGCACAACCCCCAAGGGATGATCTACGCTTCCCACGCGAACAGCCACATATTTCATATTTCTTAATACCGTATGCGACCATCGCGTACTCTCGCCAACACCCTCAGCTAACGCCTGAAGAATTTCCGGTCGCTGCGCATGAGACTCCATTTGATCAGGATCGGCTTGAGAATCCCCCCATACCGTGCCATCGATCGCGACAAATGTCACGCGCAAAGATTCAGCTTGGCCCGCGCCTACTTTTCTAGCCAATGTATGCAAAGTGTGTGCATGATCTTGATGAAAAATATCTTGAACGGCAATTTTAAGTGTTGTGGCTTGTGCCAGAAGGTTTTGAGACTGACCGGCAGCGTGGTAACGATCCAATTGCCCGACGATAATCCAGATGCACCCCGAGAGAACAACAGCAATTAACGATGCGTTGACAAGAAATATCTTCCAGAAATAGCGACCAAGCTTGAGTTTCATAAACACTAGTCGCAGTCGTCATTGATCTCTCGACAAGTATACCCAACGCCACGTACTGTCTTTATCCAACCGGCTGCAGAACCCAGCTTTTTCCGCAAAGCGGCAATATGAACATCTATCGTCCGGTCCACGACAGCTACATCCGGACCAATAGCCACATCAATCAATTGGTTTCGAGATAGCAAACGACCATGACTGCTCAATAGCGCGTGCAATATACGGAATTCCGTAGTTGTAAGCTCTATGGCACGCCCGTCAACACGAGCATCATATCGGGAAGCATCCAAGGAAATCGGACCACAGGTTTGAATGACATGGCTAGATTGAGCTTCCGTTCGCCTACGCTTTATGATGGCTGATACACGTGCCATGAGCGCTTTCATGGAAAACGGCTTAGTCACATAGTCGTCTGCACCGAGTGCAAAGCCGACCAACTCATCAGTTTCATCGGCACGGGCAGTCAACATAATGACCGGTATGGCAGCTGTCTGCGTATCGTGTCGCATAGATGCCAGTATTTCGTCACCGGTCTTTCCCGGCAACATACGATCGAGGATGACTAGATCGGGAGGTTGTCGCTGAATGTCCGTATGCGCAGACGCCCCGTCGCGGAACAAGCGAGTTTTGTATCCTTCACGTTGAAGATTCATGCCGATTAAATCACAAAGATCCGCCTCATCCTCTACCACCAGTATGGTTTTATCCGCACGCATATCATGCCTGCCATTCATCTCATGGACGATCCATCGTCAAGGAATCCCGATAGTAACACATCTCCACGGATGTTATAACCGAGTGGATCTTTCTCTCATATCTTGATGGATACCTAGTCCGCTTCTGTATTCCCTGTGCCGTGTCGGACGATCTCTCCCGTGGCCATAAACACAACATCCTCAGCGATGTTCGTCGCATGATCTGCGATACGCTCCAGATTTTTCGCAACCGCAAGAATATCTAACTGCGAGGCCAGTATGTCTGATGCGGAAGCAGGTTCTGCAACAATCTGCTTAATGGTCTCCAAGTAGAATGCATCAATGGCGTCATCCCCAATAAAGGATTTCTTGGCTTCATCCATATCTTCAACAATAAACGCCTGGATGGCTTGACGAAGCAACTTCCTGACAGCGCCTCCCATACGCAACAATCGATCACGATGGGATCGATCCGCATTCGCACCAAGATGGCGGGCACGCTCTGCGACATTGACTGCGCAATCTGCAATGCGCTCAAGATCATTATTAATTTTCAAAATCGCACAAAGTAGTCTGAGGTCGGACCCCACCGGCTGATATAAAGCCAGGAGTCGGATCACCTCTAACTCAATCTCAACCTCTTCCGCATCAACATCTTTATCCCTACCGATCACCCTCTGGGCCAGGCGAGGGTCTGCCTGATCCACGGATTCACAAGCTTCTAAAACCATATCTTCAACAAGTCCAGCCATGCGGCTGATTCGTCTGCGCAGGTCTTCAAGCAAATTGACAAAGTGGGCTGTCATCTCATCATCATCCAAACCGCCCGGTGATATAATCCTGGGTACGTTGCTCGCCCGGTTTAGTGAATATTCGCTCAGTCGCATCCACTTCAACCAACGACCCCATGTACATAAAAGCGGTAATATCTGACACACGAGCAGCTTGCTGCATGTTATGCGTAACAATGATAACCGTATATCGTCGTTTCAAATTGCCAATTAAATCTTCTATCTTGGCGGTGGCAATAGGATCAAGTGCGGAACATGGCTCATCCATCAACAACACATCGGGCTGTAACGCGATCGCCCGTGCAATGCACAAACGTTGTTGCTGTCCACCCGACAGCGCCGCAGCATTTTGATGGAGTTTATCCTTAACCTCATCCCACAGCGCAGCCTGTTTCAATGACGTAACGACTAATTCCTCCATGTCACCCCGATAGCCATTGATCGATGCGCCCCAAGATACGTTTTTATATATCGTCTTGGGAAATGGATTAGGTTTCTGGAACACCATGCCAACCTTACGGCGCAGGGCTACGGCATCACAATCCGGGCTACATATATCTACATCGCGGTACCGCAGTTGTCCTTCCGTATGCATGCTGGGAATAAAATCGTTCATACGATTCATGGCCCGCAGGAATGTACTTTTACCACATCCGGACGGTCCGATGATAGCCGTGACTTTGCTTTGCAGCACGTCGAGAGATACCTCACGTACTGCGCAAAACTGCCCATAGTAAATCGAAAGAGCATCAGCCCTAATGACGACGAACGTTTCATCCGCCTCGACGGGAGATTGACGAGCGTCAATCGTCGGATTGATCGACATTTGAATGGGTAGGTTAATGCTGTTTGCCGGCGCTTCCTTCACGCTAACTACCATACCTTTCTCCGTTGATGCCAAGCTCGAAGCGCCACAGCCACCGCGTTCATGGGTATCAACATCCCCAACAGCACGATAATACCAGCGGCTGCGAGTTCCTGAAACACCTGATCAGGTTGCTCGCACCAGTTGTAAATCTGGATGGGCATCGCCGTGAACTCGTCCATAGGCCCCTCCGGCACAAACCTAACATAGGTTAGCGCCCCAATCACAATTAATGGAGCGGTTTCTCCAATCGCGCGAGACAGCGCCAGAATAATACCGGTTAACATACCAGGCCAAGCAGCAGGTAGTACATGAGACCAGGTGGCCTGCCAACGCGTCGCACCCAAACCAAACGCCGCCTGCCGGAAAGAATCCGGCACGGCTGCAAGTGCTTCTTTTCCGGCGATGATAACCACCGGTAGAATGAGCAAACTCAACGTTAAAGCACCAGCCATAATGCTTCTTCCCAAACTGCACCAGCGAATAAATATAACCATACCCAATATGCCATACACGATAGAAGGAACGCCGGCCAAGTTGGAGATATTCAATTCGATAAAGCGCGTGACACGGTTTTTAGGGGCATATTCGTATAGGTAGATAGCGGCTGATATACCTACCGGAACTGTAAATAGCGTTGTTAAACTGATAAGCCATATCGTACCCCACAAGGCCGATTCCAGCCCACCATTTTCCGGCATTAACTGTGACGGCGGTGTTGTAAGAAAATCCCAACGCAACCATTTTGAACCTAATAGAAACACGCTGACCAACAATACCGCTAACACAACGATACCAATAATCGTAAGCAATCCACATACGATAGCCATCATCTTGCCGACGCGGCGACGCTGTTGAAGTCGAGGATGAAATAGGGTGTTCGATTCGCTCATTCGTAGACTTCTCTAAATCGCCTCAAAGTTAAGTGTGATATGACATTAAAAGTCAACGTAATAATAAATAGGAGCATCGCGACTGCAAAAATGGACTGGTATTCCACCGTACCATGAGGTGTATCGCCGAGACTAACTTGTACTATATAGCTCGTCATGGTTTGAATACCAACGAGTGGATTTGCTGTTAATCGAGGCATTGCACCGGCAGCCAATGTTACGGCCATGGTTTCGCCCACCGCACGTGCAAACGCGAGAAGTACGGACGCCACGACACCGGAAAGACCCGCAGGTAGAACTACGCGCGTGGCTACTTCAAACCGAGTCGCTGACAACGCAAACGCTGCCTGACGCAGTGTTGAAGGAACCGCACGAAAAGCATCGTCACACAAAGAGGCAATGGTGGGAATAATCATCACGCCCACCACAATCGCGGCACTGGCTGCGTTGTACACTTCCGTATCCGGCGCGACAGGACGCAGTAAATAAGGCGTCACCACTGTTAAGGCGAAATAACCGTACACCACGGTAGGAATACCGGCTAACACTTCAAGTAAAGGCTTACATGCACTACGTACTGTAGACGATGCATACTCACTTAGGAAAATAGCCGCACCAAGTCCGATAGGGACGGCGATAACCAAAGCGCCACCCGCCACAAGAAATGTTCCAAAAACCAATGGGAGAACGCCGAACGAACGAGGTTCGAGTAGCGGCGCCCATCGCGTTCCTGTCATAAATTCCCAAGGAGATACCTCACCAAAAAAAACCACGGCCTCGGAGGTCAATACCCAAATGATACCTATGGTCGTGGCTATCGAAGCCATACCACAGATAAAAAGCCAAGCAACAATGAACTTCTCACGCCATCGCGTACCAACTGCAGACACAACGTCTCCCGTATTTTCGTAATGAGCCGCGGGCTTACCAGATGTAAACTAAATTCGTAAGGCTAATAACCATAAGACAAAAATGTATCTCGCTCTAATACTGCGTAAATATTTTCTCTAGATCCAGTGGACCATCGCCGGCTTGGGCCATAGCGGATCCAGGTTTGCGCGTATCAAATCGATTGCGCGCTACACGATAAACGTCATTCGAAAGAGCCACGTAATTCACGCGCGGATGCTCTACAATGATCTTCGCATGATCAAAAAAGTAATGAACAAATGCATTGACTTGAGGGTGATCAAAGGATTCCATATTCACATACAAAAACAAGGGGCGAGAGAGAGGTTTATACATTCCGGAGCGAATCACATCTAAATTGGGTACCACAGGATGACCGTTATTGTTGTCGATGCCAATGATACGTAGTTTATCTTTGTTTGCGTGGTAATATGAATAACCAAAATATCCCAACGAGCCTTTATCACCGGCAATACCACGAACTAGCACGTTATCACTTTCGCTTGCCGTGAAATCGCTCCGACAAGATTTTTCCTTGCCAACAATGACTTTAGTAAAGTAATCAAACGTACCACTATCAGGTCCGGGACCGTACAAACTCAGCCGAAGATCAGGAAAGCCGGCACGCACTTGGTGCCAGCTTGGAATGTTGCTTCCGGGTGCCCAGATGCGCTTTAACTCTTCAACGGTGAGACTATCGCAAAATGTGTTTGATGGATGCACCATCACGGCGATACCATCGATCGCGATGGGGAGTTCGATAAACGAGACGCCAACCTTGTTGGCTCGATCACGTTCCACTTTTTTGATGGGTCGAGAAGCGTCACTGATGTCAGTACGCAAACTTTTATCATCGTCAAGAAATTTCTTAAACCCCCCACCCGTTCCCGAAATCCCCACGGTAACCCGTACTCTAGGATGTTGCTCCATGAACATCTCTGCAGCAGCCATGGTGATCGGAGCCACCGTGCTCGACCCGTTAATGCGTATACTTCCCCGCAATTCTTCGGCCATCGCAACAGATTGTCCGGCAGACAGTGCCAATATGCTTGTAACAATCCCAGCCAGAAAAACACCATACCGCGCCGTGTGTGCCATTAAGTTATGATCATCATTCAATCGAACATTCATCTAGTAATCCTCTCCAAGTGACTCGGCCAATAGTTTTCGGCAACCAACCCCATGACAACCACCTACAGTCAAAGGGCATAGTCGTACTCCAACGACATGGGCGTTGTACCCTTCAGGTATTGGAACCTCGTGAAGTGTATATTAAGATTTGGTTAATAATAGCTGCACAAACATGGTAGTGCATGGTCACAGCTAAAAATTCGGGTGGTATGGGCAAGCAGCAGCTTGCCCGTGTTGTTCCGGAGGCCATCACGAGCAAAAAAAGCCTTGCCCATGCCACCCACTATGAACCCGAAGAATAAGCTGTGACAAAGCACTAGCAGGGATTGAACTGGTTAAACACTCACCCGCCAAGCACACGCATCACCTCAGCCACAACGCGATCCTTAACTTCACCCGGCTTTCCCTCAAACCGAGCACCGGCTGCCCTGCGATGTCCGCCTCCGCCGAAAGTGGAAGCTAGCGATGCGACATCCACGTCCAAAGCATGATGATCCAACGGTTGTTTACTACGGAAACTCACCCGCGTCTGACCGTCCGCCTGTTCAACCAATAGCACCGAAACGATAATCGATTGAATGCGCAGCGGCTCATTGATAATACTCTCCGTATCAGATAGCGATGCACCGGCCCGCATAAACGCCTCAGCCGATAACGTCATCACAGCTACACAATCATCACCATATATAGCCAGCGACGACAACGCCTCACCCACAAGCCGAATGCGGGCTATCGACTCACGTTCGTACAACTTCGCATACAACGCATGACAATCCGTACCTTGAGCAACCAACGCCCCCGCTGCAGCAAACACCCGGCTATCCGTATTGGAATGATGAAACCAACCCGTATCCGTCGCGATACCAACCAACAACGCCTGTGCGGTTTCTGGAGAAATAGGCCAACCTTGCGAGCAAGCCCAATCGTATAGAATCAAACAACACGCCGCGGCTGATTCATCCACAAGATAAACATCCGCCAGCGCATCTCTGGTCACATGATGATCCACAGCCAGCTTGGGCAACGAAGATGCCCGAAGCCAATCTTCCACAGGAGATAATTGACCATAAGCACAGGTATCCAGCACAATCACACTATCATGCCCATTGAGCTGTGCGGCCAGGTTAGTCTGATCGAGCATGGTAAAATCACCCACACAAACCTGCGCATACATATCAGGCAATGCTTCATATAGTAAACAGGTCGGCGTACTACCTTGTGCTCTTAGCAGATGATTCATAGCCAATAATGACCCCAGGGCATCACCATCCGGCTTAGCATGGGTCATAAGCACTGGCCGACGGCAAACCTTACAAAACGCCGTCGCTTGATCAAATCCGCTGCTATGGCTACCTACCATTCAAACCACCTTCACTTTGCATACAACTATGATTGATCTCGGGCATCACGAACGGATTGTACATCAACCGATAGCTGAGCTTTGAGCGCTTCCACACCGGAAAACTTTTGCTGCCCGCGCAGAAAATGTAGAAAGTCCAAGCGAACTTGTTCGCCGTACAAATCCCCATCGAAGTCCAGCAGATGGGCTTCGATTTGACGAAGCGCATCACCAAACGTCGGCGCAGGCCCAATACTAATCGCCGCCGCCCAATCGCGTCCTACCACCCTCGCACTACCTGCATATACACCATCTTTAGGAATGAGTTGATCTTCTACCGCTAAATTGATCGTCGGAAACCCAAGCTTCGCCCCCCGCTGCATCCCCTCGACCACGCTTCCCAATAGGCTATAGGGTCTGCCCAGACAAAGCGCAGCCCGTCTCACTTTACCTTCGCTAAGTAACTGGCGAATGAGCGAGCTAGATACCAACAGCGTCTCACCCTCATCCACTTGCAGATGCACCGCCTCCAAGATGTGTACTTCACATCCAAATGTCCCGGCCAGCGTGGCTAACAACTCCGGCGTACCCTCACGCCCCCTACCAAATCCAAATGACGGCCCCTCGACAATATGGGTAGGTTGAAATCGTGCTTGAATGACATCGCGTACAAATGCTTCAGCACTAAGCCCCAGCAACCCCGGTTCGCTACGTGCAATCACCACCACATCAGCCCCTGCTTCGCGTAACCGCAACAATTTCTCATTTCGTGGCATTAACCGTTGCGGGGCCATAGCCGGTCGAACCACACTTAAAGGATGAGGATCAAAGGTCAGTACCACAACCGGGCCGCCGGTATTCGCTGCAAATAGTCCAGCCTGGGCCAACAATTGCTGATGCGCACGGTGAACACCATCAAAGTTTCCGACCGTCAGGACCGATCCTTCTATAGGCGGATCGACGTTTTCGATGCTTTCGTATACTTTCAAGGCCTTGGATCCGATTCGTATACAATATCGTTGGTATTCATAATATCAGCGAGTACAGAATAGCGCAGAGCCAATAGACTGGCAATGGTCGCATAGACAATGACATGCTCAACCTAAATGTAGCGCAGGGAATCGTGTTTCTTCAGAATGATTTTGACCATGCAACGCCATACGTGGACTGAATATGATCTCATGCAAAGAGTCGATCGGGAACAAATAGGGTAAAGATAGTGAGCCAAGAACCGAGCAGCCAACTTACCGTCAATGTGGCGCTCTGTGTCCATGGAGACGCTTTCGATCGCCTAGGCCATGCATTGCGCTATCTCGCCGTCGGATTGGTGGACCAGGCTATCCGAACCAGACTTGTCAGTTCGGACGCTCGATTAGCCTCTTTGTCGCTAGGTCCGATTCAACCCATCATACACGATCCCATCGTCTGGCCATTCTCGACACGTCGCATCGGCCAGGTTGTCGATAGGATGTCCAATGATCCACCAACCGTCGTCCACGCTTTCTCAGGTGCATCCTACGAAATAGCCATCAAAATAGCTAAGACCTACGAAGCCGACTTAATTCTGCAAATCGGCTCCACGCAAGATTGCGACAGCGCCGCCCAAATACCCATTTCTGACGTAGGCGCATACTTCGCGCTAACCCAGCCATTCGCAAAAATTCTACTTCAACAGTTACGTATTCCTGCCAACAAAATCATCCACATGCCTCCAGGCGTCTATGTATCTCGCAACGCATCACCGTTGGACGGTACGGACCAATCAACCACGCTGTTATGCACTGCCCCATTTCACACTGGAGGCGGTGCAGAAATATTGATACAAGCCGTAGACATGCTTCGTAAACGAGGATACGCCATGTTGGCATTCCTCATCGGCGAAGGTCGCAACGAAGGGGCACTACGCAAAATGGTACGCGATCGTGGCTTAAATTCGATAGTCACTTTTGCTCAACCGATTAGTAACATCGCCGCATTGATGAGTGGTGCGGATGTCTACGTACTTACCAATACCACATCGTCCGTGACCATGGATGGCCTGATCGCCATGGGGGCAGGTTTAATCACGGTCACCTTCCCTTCCGCCGTAGATGATGCGTACATCGCTAACGAGACAGCCATCATTTGCGAAAAACCGACAGCTCAATCACTATCCGATTCACTCGAACGCATCATTACACATCCCGACATGGCCCGAAACATAGCGGCAACAGGTCAAACCTACATCAAAGAAAACCATTCCGTCAGCGCTATGGCGGAATTGGCCGCTTCAGTCTATCGAAAACTAAACATGGCCCATGCAACACTGCCTTTCCGGGGATCATAAAGGCATGCATCAGCCGCTGGTTCAACTCAACTCGCCATCCGCCATACCAACAATAGTTGAAGATTTGCAACGCGCGATCTCAGGAGACATCCGCTTTGACAATCTATCCCGCACCATCTACGCCACAGATGCCAGCATTTATGAAATCATCCCTCTCGGCGTTGTCATCCCCAAAAACACGGAAGACGTCGTAGCTACGATCAACGCATGCCGAAATCATGGCATTCCACTTGTCCCCAGAGGCGCAGGCACAGGTCTAACGGGTGGTGCACTGGGCAGCGGTATCCAGCTTGACCTGTCACAGTACATGAATCGCATCATAGATATCGATGTTCAAACTCAAACCGTCACCGTACAGCCGGGTGTCGTATTGGATGAACTTAACGCTGCCTTAGCCCCGCACAACCTACATTTCGCACCCGACGTAGCCACCGGCAGTCGAGCCACTATAGGCGGCATGATTGCCAATAATTCTTGTGGCGCACATTCGATCGTGTTTGGTCGAACGGTAGATCATGTCGTTTCGCTTACTGTAGCCCTACCCAGCGGCAACATAGCTACCTTCGGGGATACGAGCGAGACCGATACCGACACAGCTACACAAGAAGTAACCGAGATTATTCAATCACTAGATGACATTCGTAGTACCGCCTACGATGAAATTCAACAGCGATTCCCTAACATTCTTCGAAGCAGCGGTGGTTACGGACTAGATCGCTTAGGCCCTCCCGATGTGCCAATCAACGCGACAAAAATCCTTTGCGGCAGTGAAGGTACGTTAGGCGTAGTTGTCCAAGCTAAGCTTCATCTCACACCATTACCGCGCCAACGCGCGCTACTACTACTGCATTTTGATGACATGTTGGATGCACTCGATACAACTCCCACCATCCTAAAACACAGTCCTGCAGCCATAGAACTCGTCGATGAACTCATCATCACTGCAGGCCGACGCAACACCGCCATCAATCATCAATGCACCTCTGTGAATGGTAACCCCAAAGCACTATTAGCCGTCGAATTGTTCGATGACAACAGACAGTCGCTCATAGCCCGGTTGGACAAAATAACGAACGACACACGTATCATGGCGAAAACCTACCATGTAGCACAATTGATGGACACTGATAAACAGACAAGTTTTTGGCAACTACGCAAAGCCGGTCTGGGTTTACTCATGTCCAAACCGGGCAACCACCAGCCTATTGCTTTTGTTGAAGACACGGCAGTTGACCCGACCCGTCTACGGGACTACATCAAATCTTTCAAACAACTTTTATCCGACGAAGGCATATCCGCAGGCTATTATGCCCACGCCAGTGTCGGATGCATACACGTACGACCAGTGCTTAACTTGAAAAACAGCGACGACATCGAAAAGATGAAGCGCATGGCAGAAGGTGTTGCAGATTTGGCCGTGCGTTTCGGTGGAACCATCACCGGCGAACATGGAGACGGTATTGCGCGTTCCTGTTGGCTGGAAAAAATATATGGGCCTGTCATCATCGAAGCATTTCGCAAAGTCAAAACCCTATTCGACCCGGATGGCCTGTTGAATCCCCATAAAATCGTTGATCCATACCCCATGACCGAGCACCTTAGATTTGGCAATACATACGACGTTTCCAACATCCCAACAGCGCTAAATTTTGACACTCACGGCGGTATAAGTGGATTGGCTGAAATGTGTAGCGGTGTGGGCCAGTGTCGTCAACGCTTCACGAGTACCATGTGCCCATCCTACATGGCCACTTCCGACGAAACGCATACCACACGTGCCCGGGCCAATGCCCTGCGCTCCGCTTTATCTAATCGAGGCTTATTAGACGGTTTGCATGATCCACATCTGGCAGAGGTGATGGACCTATGCTTGTCATGCAAAGCATGTAAGACTCAGTGCCCTACCGGCGTGGACATGGCCAAATTGAAAGCAGAGTATCTTTACCAACGCAATCTTCGCCAAGGGAGCGATGCACGATCCCGCTTTATCGCTGATATGCCCCAGTTAGCCGCTAAAGCAAGTCGGTTTCCACGTATCGCCAATTGGCTGGCCGGTACCAAGTGGTTTCAACGAGCACTCGAATCGAAGTATGGATTTGACGCCCGCATCCCCCTACCACGCTTCGCACTCCATACTTTCAGAAGTTGGTGGAAAAAACACAGTGTTAAATCGGCTGGCGCAAGACCTCGTGGAAAAGTGGTTTATTTCGTCGACACCTGGACAAATTATTTTGCCCCACAAGTGGGCATCGCAGCGATCACCTTACTCGAAGCTGCCGGTTTTGAAGTCGTTTGCCCCAAGACCATGTGTTGTGGACGACCGGCCATTAGCAAAGGACTACTATCAGAAGCCGCCCAACTAGCCGAGTCCAATATCCGTTCGTTAATCCCTTATGTTCAAGAAGGCCTGACAATCGTAGGTACGGAACCTAGTTGCATCTTATCGCTCGCCGACGAATATCCACAACTGGTTAATGCCTATTCCGCCCAGCGCGTAGCCGAACAAAGTGTCATGATTGAAACATTTTTATCCTCACTTTTAACGCAACATCCACGTGCACTAAGGTTCCATAGTCAAATGAGTCTCCGCTATCATGCGCATTGCCATCAGAAATCACTCGTAGGCTCATCCGATGCAACGCATCTTATGCAAACAGCTTTCGGCGACTTGGCAAGCGAAATCGATAGTGGTTGCTGTGGTATGGCCGGCTCGTTTGGACATGAGAAAGAACACTACGATACGGCTAAGACGATTGGTGAAGATAGACTGTTCCCCGCCATTCGCCATCGAGGTGAATCGCACATAGCCGTATCCGGTTTTAGTTGCCGTCAACAAATCCAACACCACACGGAGGCAACGCCCAGGCATCTCGTGGAATATCTGGCGGAAGCATTGGATAAAGATGCTTAGAGCAAGACCTATTAGGCCATGCTCAAGGTGTTCCCTCACAATCGGATACGCCCACAGAGGTGCAATTCGAAGCAGAAACGGCTGGGTCCGTGACACTTTCGGCGACTTCAGCGTCGTACCTGAATACAGCCTGAAAGGCTGACCGAAAGTAGCCGTGGGCGGCGTCCCGACCTAGCGGGACGCCGCCCACGGTAAGGCCACCACCCGTTCCATTCGACCCTGCATGGGTCGCAGAAACGCCATGTCACACGCTCCCGACAGAATAGACGACCCCTACAAGGTCGGGCGGTTCGGGGGCAACGCGATCCGGGGGCGGCGTCCGCCTGAGGCGGACTTGCCCCCGGCTATTTCAGATCAGGCCTTCAGCCTGCAATCACTGCCACCGATTCCGTCATACACCCGAAACGGCTATCATCAGAGACGTTATGAATCATGAATTGGACTTCGTATCGTGGTTGACGCAGCAGCAAACCGGGAATCGCCGGGTTGGACTTGGTATCGGCGATGACATGGCCGTGCTCTCGCATGATGGAGGTCTGCTATTACTATCGAGCGATATGATGCTCGACGGTGTGCATTTCGACACCACCGTACACGAACCCCAACAAATCGGTCGAAAAGCCATCGCCTGCTGTCTCAGTGATTGCGCCGCCATGGCCGTGAAACCCCTTGCAGCCACCGTGTCACTGGCTATGCCACATCAATGCGAGTTGTTGTGGATGAAAAAACTTTTTTCAGGCATGCAGGATATAGCTACATCGTTCGACATGGCCATTGTAGGCGGCGACACAACATCTTGGACCGGCAAGTTAGCCATCGATGTTTGCATTACTGCACAACCCTGGCCTGGTGTGGACCCCGTTACACGTTGCGGTGCGCTGGTGGGAGATAATTTGTATGTTACTGGTAAACTTGGTGGTAGCTTACTCGGTAGACACCTGACTTTTCAGCCTCGCATCGATGAAGCGCGTAACATGACGAAAACACTTGGCGTCAATCTACATGCTATGATCGACATCAGCGATGGTCTTTCATTGGATTGTTGGCGCCTGTGCAACGCTTCCGGTGTCGGCTGCACGCTGGACGAACAGTTACTCGAAACTATCATTCATGCAGACGCCAAACGGGCAAGCAAGGAGGATGGACGTTCCGCCCTTGAACACGCGCTGAGTGACGGAGAAGATTTCGAGCTACTCTTAGCTACACCTGCTAAAGACGTCGAAGGATTAGCATTGATGGTGATTGGGAAAGTAACTGATACATCGCCCGGAATCACGATGATTAAGTCGAACGGTTCGGCACAAACATTACGACCAGAGGGGTTTGTACATTGAGTGGCAAATGTACCTATCACACCACGACAGCATCGCATGATGAGACCATCAAACTCGGCGCCTGCATGGGCGACCAATTATCACCGGGACTCACTCTCGGCTTGGTGGGCCAGCTTGGCACGGGTAAGACTGCCCTCGTCAAAGGTATAGCGAAAGGCAACAACATCCCCGACCACCAGCAAGTAACCAGTCCCACCTTCACCTTGATTAACGAGTATACGGGACGTGTACCCATGTATCATCTTGATGCTTATCGATTAAAAAACCCGGGCGAGCTGGTTGCACTAGGTATTGACGAAATGATCGCCGGCGATGCCACCGTGATTGTAGAGTGGGCCGACCGTGTGATTTCCATTTTACCTGCCGACATGGTGTGGATCGAGATCACCTCGACGGGTGAGCAAACCCGCACCTTTCACTTGCGAGGCTTGGGTGAGCAAGCCTGCACTTTTGTTGAAGCGATGCGACGACAGTCATGATTGACATGTGTTGCGAACACCTCATACTCACCGTTTCAATCTGGGCGAATCATCGCCGATCATCAGGCACTACACCTTTGACGGATCGGGTGATGAGCGGCACGGATAAGCAATATACAAACAGCAAAAACACTTTATTGAAAGGCTGAAAGCACAACATGGCGCGATCGAACAAGAGAAAGTTTAACGAGATTCGCCCGATTGAAATCACCCGCGGCTACACGAAAAACGCGGCGGGTTCGGTCTTGATTCGTTCCGGCGAAACCGTCGTGCTATGTACCGCGTGCTGGGAAGCTAGCGTCCCTAAGTGGAAATCCGGACGCGGCAGTGGATGGATCACTGCGGAGTATGATATGCTTCCGGGGGCGACGGATTCACGACGTCGCCGGAATCGCAGTAAGATTGATGGCCGTACGCAGGAAATCCAGCGGCTTATTGGTCGATCGTTACGATCCGTAGCGGACATGGATGCACTGGGCGAAAACTCAATTCTTATCGACTGTGATGTGTTGCAAGCCGATGGTGGGACGCGCACAGCCAGTATTACAGGGGCTTATGTTGCCGTATGCGATGCCATTAAGGACGCCATGAGGAAGAAACTGATACGCACCTCACCACTTCGTGAAGCCGTAGCTGCGGTTAGCGTTGGCATGGTTGATGGCAAAGCCCTACTCGATTTGGACTATGCAGAAGATTCGCAAGCCGATGTCGATATGAATGTCGTCATGACGGCATCGGGGCAGTTTATCGAGGTCCAAGGGACGGGCGAACGCACCACGTTTACGCGAAAAGAATTGGATCGATTGCTTGGTCTGGCATCGCGGGGCATTAAGAACCTACTTGAATTACAGCGGAAGGCGCTTCGACGGCGTATCAAACAGGCAGCGAAGTCATGATGTCATGGCACCTGAAACAACATTTTAGCTATGCCCTAAGCTTATTGGTGGTCATCACATGCGGCGTGCTCATGCCCGGATGCCAGACACCAGGCAATGCCAACCTAACTGCTTCGCCTGTTTCAGGTGGATTATTTCGACCCCCAGGCGCACCGTGGTCGATTTTGTGTTTGGAAATATCAGGAGATTACCGCATCGAACAAATCGAACAAATCGCTGATATACTTCGCCGCACAAAAGGCATTCGATCTAAAGATGTCGTGGTTCAAAATGAAACCGACGGCTTTGCTCGTCTGTACTATGGTAAGTATTATCGAAAAACCGACGCCAAGACGGGTAAGCGATCTACCCCAAAAAAGATGGCAGCAGATTTGATATTTCTTCGCTCTCTTGCGGATAACCAAGGAAAGTATTTCTTTCTTCGCGCTCGTAAAGTTCGTTACCCAACGCCTCATGCAGGCCCGGCGGAGTGGGATTTACGTCATGCTGAGGGCACCTACAGTTTACAGGTTGGCGTTTTTGAACCAACCGATGAATTCTACGAATGCAAAATCGCTGCGGCACAATTTTGTAAACTGCTTCGCGATCGCGGATTTGAAGCGTATTATTATCACACCGAAGCCGGTAGCATGGTCACCGTCGGGCTATTCGGCGAGGATGCGGTTATTGCCCAACCTAGTGGACTACCCCGATATAGCCAGGAGGTACTGAGCTTACAAAGCGCAGACGATTTACTGAAATACAACCGTCTAAACGGAGCCGTCTATAAGGCAACATCCGATCGTGGCATTAAACTTCCGGTTACCTCCAGGTTAGTACATCTTCCGCAAGCGGGTGAGATATGGAGGTAATACCATCAACCTCGCTACTGATCGCTACGAGTAATCCCGGTAAAGCGCATGAAATAAAGGCCGCGTTGGATGGGCTTGCGATTAATGTCAAAAGTCTATGTGATGGTAAAAGGCTCAACAGCCCGACGGAAGATGCAGATACGTTTATTGGTAATGCACGACTAAAAGCGCTTCACTATGCGCGTTTATGCGATGACTGGACGCTGGCTGATGACTCCGGGCTGGCGGTAGACGCACTGGATGGCGCACCCGGCGTCTACTCTGCTCGCTTCGCCGGTAGTGATGCGCATGACAGCGACAACAACGACAAGCTGTTACACCTGTTGGCTGATACACCGACACAAGCCAGAACAGCTCATTTCGTCTGCGCATTGGCCCTGGCGCATAAAAATCGTATATTGGCCCAGGTCCAAGGAAAAGTAAGCGGGATGATCTTAACAGTAGCCCGTGGCAATAATGGCTTTGGCTATGACCCACTTTTTTATGTGCCCATGTTGAGAAGGACCATGGCTGAATTGTCTGCCGAGCAGAAAAATGAAATCAGTCATCGAGGTCAAGCCGTATCAGCTATGCGGGCCAAAATTCAAGATATTCTAAAACGCTAACATGGTTAAAATACAGACCCTATCAGTCGTATTTTTGGGACGAGGCTAACTGCTTGTTTCACAGCACGCACGCGATACAATCCCTGGGGCGAATGTGTATTATTTTCTAACGTCACCAACGGAGAACGATCATTGACCAATCAATTTGTCCCAAAGAAAATGTTTTTCACCAAGGGTGTTGGTAAGCATCGACACAATTTACAATCCTTTGAGGAAGCGCTTCGGGATGCAGGCATTGCCGCGTATAATCTAGTTCGTGTCAGTAGTATTTTCCCGCCTGGTTGTACGATCATTTCTCGCAAGCGCGGTCTGGAACTTCTGACGCCGGGACAGATCGTTTTTTGTGTATTGGCGGATTCTCGCACCCATGAACCCAATCGACTAACATGCGCAGGGATTGGCTTGGCGCTGCCCAGCGACAAAACCAAGCATGGTTATATCAGTGAGCATCATGGCTTTGGCATGACACATAGGGTTTTAAGTGATTATGTGGAAGACATGGCTGCGTCTATGCTGGCGACTACGCAAGGTATCGATTTAGACCCGGACAAAGCCTATAACGAACGCAAGGATGAATACAACACAAAAGGTCTGGTTGTCCGTACGCGCGCTATTGCACAGACCGTAGAAGGTGACAAGAATGGCTTATGGACGACAGTGGTCTCGGCAGCTGTCCTGATCCTGTAATCACCGCTTTATGAGATATAGCCCATGAGTGCAGACAACCACACACCCTACCCCTGTCAGCAAAAGAAAGACATTCTCGACGGGCCGCAAATCGAACCGCTTGCATTAGATGGTAACGAATCGGTGGCTGACCTCATCGATAACGTATATGCCAAGAGCGGTTTTAATGCTAGGCGTTTGGCTGCGGCCGCGCAGTTATATGTACGCATGCTCGACTCCGGCGCCACGGTATGTATGACCGTAGCCGGGGCCATGACACCCATTGGCATGAGCGGAATTTTTAAGACACTGATCGAACGAGGCTTTGTTGATTTTTTTGTCTGTACAGGCGCCAATATATACCATGACCTGCATCGACCGTATGAGTTTCCGATGGTGCAAGGCAGCCCTGATATAGATGATAACGAGTTAGCCCATAAGAGTATCGCACGTATTTATGACGTGTTCATTCACGATGATGATACACTGGAAGCGACGGACAAAGTCATCCTGGACGCCGCCAAAGCCCTTGATCCTAGTAAACCTTTTTCGACGGCGACCCTGCACCATCATCTTGGTAAAAACGTGCAGTCCTCAGCCCCTCATCCGGAAAAATCGTTCGTCGCAGTTGCAGCCGCATTTGATGTGCCTCTATATACATCCTCGCCGGGGGATTCATCGATCGGGATGAACTTGATCATGCCCCATATGTTTGAATCGCCTTTGCAACTTAGTCCTATGCTGGACGTGATCGAAACGGCAGCCATCGTGCGCGAGGCTGAGCGCAACGGCGTGGTGGTGGTTGGCGGAGGGTCGCCGAAGAATTTTTATCTGCAAACTCAGCCCACGTTGCATCAGATTCTATATGATGATTCGAAAGGTGGTCACGATTATTTTTTACAGTTGACGACGGACTCCCCACATTGGGGCGGGCTATCCGGTGCAACGCCTTCTGAAGCGCGCAGTTGGGGCAAGCTAAAAGATGCCTACGAGAATAATGTCGTGGTATATTCGTGTGCCTCGCTAACGCTACCGCTTATTGCACAGTATGCACTATGTCGCGCCAAGCCGCGACCGCAAAAACGGCTGTTTGCCAAAATAGATGAAATGACCGAACAATTGCGTCAATCGGCGGCCAATAATGAACGACTGCGAGCCTGTCATCCGGAATATTTCAAATCATCCACTTAGGTTCAATACAGTAATGCCATGAGCTCGACACCCAATAACTTTCTTGCGTTAGAATCAACCCATAGCGAGTACGACTCTTCTCGTTTTGTCGTGTTGCCAATTCCGTATGATGCGACGGCTACTTTTGGTACGGGCAGTCGGCATGGCCCGTCGGCGATCATATCCGCTTCCGCCCATGTGGAATACTATGATGATGAGTTGGCGCGTGAATATCACGACGTGGGTATTGCGACGCTCGACCCGCTGGAGACGAACGCAGCCGGACCGGATGCGATGCACGCGGATATTTTCAGAGCAGCCAAGAAAATCGTTGACGATGGGAAATTTTTAATCGGATTAGGTGGAGACCATAGCATCACAGCCGGTTTGGTTCGGGCCGTACTGGGGCAACATAAGAAACTGTCCGTCCTGCAAATCGACGCCCATTTGGATCTTCGTGACAAGTATCAGGAGTCTAAATACTCTCACGCCTGCGTCATGCGCCGGGTGGTTGAGCTTGGGGCCAATGTTGTACCTGTCGGCATTCGTAGTGTGAGTCAGGAGGAACATCGCTTTGCCAAACGTGCCAAGATTAAGCCTATTAGCGCACGAGAATGTATGTTTGAGGATAATAGCCTTGACCACATGATGGATCAGTTGGGTGATGATGTTTACGTCACAATTGATATTGACGGGTTTGATCCTTCATTGGCCCCGGGAACGGGCACGCCCGAACCGGGTGGGTTGGATTGGTATCAAGTGACGGGACTGCTGCAATTAGTAGCTTTAGAGAAGCGTATTGTCGCCGCAGACGTAGTTGAAGTATCCCCGATTCCCGGGCAATGTATGACGGAGTACCTGGCTGCGCGGTTGATCTACAAGCTGATCGGTTACGTTACACATACAGGATTGACGGTAGGCAGTTAGCAAACCCGGTGTCTTTTTTCGCTCGATTATTAACTCGTGGTTCTACTCATCGAGTTTACATACATCCTCGGCTCAGCACACAGAAACGGTCCACACACTAGCGGATGAGACTTACGCCGAACTGATTAGTTGATGTATTTGCAAGTGCTGTTTGTAGTTGCGGCGCATATACTGATGTTGGTGTAGTTGTATCAATTTGAGTGAACGTACCTCCACCGGCTGTCGCAAGCTGATTAAGCCATGCGGTGTCTACACCGTCTCCCACACCAATCACATGAACAGTGATACCGGCGGCACTAGCTAATTGTACCTCTGCGAGGGTTCCGGCTTGATCGGCAAGACCATCCGTCACGAGCACCATCATTTTTTGTGCGCCAGTCCGCGCACGACTGGAGGTTAGTTCCAGCCTCCCAGCTTCGATGCCTAATGCTAATTCATCACCAATACCCAATGGCGATCCTCGAAGCTTGGCTCGGACTCGTGCCGTATCGGTAGTGAGAGGTTCCGCCCAGTCCAAAGCAGTAGAAAATGCAACGGCGCCAATTTGATCATTGAAACCCGCACTTACAATTGTATCTACAGCCACAACAATAGCATCTTTGGAGGCTTTAAGCGGTTGCAACCTGATATCCGGCGGCAAGTACGGTTCGCCAATGTTGTAGACGTTAATAAATTCGGGGTCACTACCGTCATACAACAAGTACTTCGCATCCGTATACGGACCACTCCTAGCCAAGGGTGACAGAATGGCAAATGTCAAGATAAAGAATAATCCAGCCCGTATTATTGATTTACGTGTCGCCATGTTATTGACCATCTTCATACCTCCCATGTCCCCCAATAGCGTTGAAACTCTAGTCGCTATCGCTATCCCCATTACCATTACAATCGACAAACCCCCCTACACAGGCACCCATTGTATCTCCATGCGCTAAGTGATCGGCAACGGCTGGTGAGGCGATGGAAATTGTTTGTGCATTAGCGGGATTACTGGGTGGATAATGGCAGATAGTCACTTTCGCGGTAACCACTAAACCGCTATCGCTATCACTGTCATCGTCACTATCGTCAGAGTCGCCATTCCCGTCCTCATCACTGTCACTATCGCTATCTACGAATGGAATACCCAAGGCTGTCAAATCGCTTATTATTTCATTGGTATTCGTCAGTGTGCCCATCGTGCATGAAACATCCATAATAAACATGACATCACGAGCACCGATCGCTGCGGTTGCACTGGCATTAACTGTGCTTGATTGGAAGCCGATGAGCTGTCCAAAAGTGTATTGTAGTTCGTAATGAGTAGTCACTTCCAGTGCGTTGGGCGGAGTGGCGTTAGGTATAAATGTGAATCCACTACCATCCATCGATGGTTGCGTGCGTCCAAAAACAATTTCATAACTTGTCGCTGGTAGTGATCCCCATATGGGATTGATAGCAAGAATTGATTCGACCGAAGCGCTCGCAGTGACCATCGCTTGCGTATAATTGGTTTCACCCAAGTCCATCGTGGCGGCCAATGCGGCTGCATCGGCTGCGTTTTGAAGTGATGCACGTGTGTTGTAGAGGCGCCCAACATCAACGACCAGCGCAGCCATACCCAGCAGCGTAGTAAGTGTAACCAATGTGAGAACAATGACAGCGCCACGACGCCTAACACGTCGTAACTTATGTAGATTTCTCAAGGCATCAACCTCCGTAGGGCTAGATTACGCTCTTTTATTCTCTGTTGTGGCTTAAGCCTTTGATTCCTAGAATCTTCGCAAATACGAGGCTACGCAAAAAGCGGAAAAACCAAAACTATTGTCCTACACAACGACCAATCAAGAACACACTTGCAGGGCTGGCCGGCAAAGAGCAACACGTCACTTTAGTTACTCTACAATACAATTGTGCGGCTACTCAAACATGCTGATATTTCTCGTTTATTGGGTCCGTTTTATAGTTTGTAGTGACGATAACATGTCAATTTATCCAAGTACGACTGGGTTCACATGCGTATGGTGAGGCTTAGCTGCCTTTTCACGGACGTCTGCGTGCTCGTGATTTACTGAACAAAATGACTTCCGATAATAGATTTGCACTGATACAGTAGTCATAAAAGTTATTCGACCTTATGGAGAAGGACGCATTGGTTTGCGTATCGCGTGCCTAGTCATCCAACTTCTGAGTAAAATATTCACGAAGTGTAGATCAAAAATAAGTTTTGTAATGTATGGTTGGGAAGAGAAAAGATCGGGCAGTGTGCCCGGCTAACCGTCGTCATAGGCAAGGAACGACACCATGTCCAATCGTACTTCTAACGTGGATGCAAACTCGGCCAATCGCCGGAGGCGCTATATTGTTGACTCTGCTTTTCAGTGGAAATTTTCGCTAACAACCGCTTTTGCGGTGCTCGTGATAGCATCGATACTTTCTATCGCGCAATTCAGTATACTGCATGAGCAAGCCCGACTTCGCGCAGTTAGCCCAGCATCATCTGTTGCCAACGTCTCGTCTATTATCTTTTTCTTTGGCCTGGGATTCGCCGCACTGACTGCATGTAGCGTGTGCATTTGGAGCATAGTTTTTACGCATCGTATTTGTGGCCCACTGCTTGTTCTTGAGAAATACCTGGTCGAATTGGGCGAAAATCGCATTCCCCACATTCGCCCGCTACGAAAAAAGGATGAACTTAAGGAGCTTTTTGCCACATTGGCTACATCAATGGACAATTTACGAGCACAGCGCATGCGAGAGAAAGAAACGATGACGGCAGCCATGCTAAAACTAGAAGCCCTGGCGTCTAGTGGCGATAAGGAGCAACGCCAAAACCTGGAAAAAGCAAAGGTGGACCTTGAACAGTTATGCCAAGAGATCGCCATCTCTTGTGGCAACAATAGCACTACCGAAGCGTCTGGGCGACAAAATGATTTGATGTCTCATGAATCAACTACGGTTGCTTGATCCAAGTACATGTTTTACCTGTTGATTACGGAGTTCTAATATGTTGAAAGTTCATCAGAACACGAAATCCTGCAAGTTACGTATTTGTCTAACATCCGGCAGTTGTCTGCAAGGCCTATTTCATACGCCCGCCGGTAGCAGCGACGCCACACGACCTTTTGATGCGATCCGAGACTTCAAGGGCGGCTATCTTCTTTTATCCGATGTGGAAGTAACCGATCAGGGGAAAAAAACGAACCATAAAACAGTCATGGTCCGTATGAACAATATTTCCCATATCGAATTGCCGGACGCTGGCTGGGAGACGGACACAAGCTTAAAAGCTCAGGTATTAAAGGCTAGCGTCACTTAGCGCGGGGTCTGTGCCGAAGAAGCGACAGTATGTGTTCAAAATGGCAACGCTACACCAACAAGGAGAACACGCTAGTCTCCCTTTGGTGATAGCGTGATGTGATACGTCAATATCCGTATTTTGGATGATGTCGCCTAGTCCGTCGAGGATGATACGAGTTGGGTTTCGCATAGTATCCGATACAACGAACAGCGATCGAACAGCGCTTTATGTGTACCGGAATCAATGATCCGACCATCGTCCATCACAACGATGCGCGTCGCAAATTGTATCGTACTTAATCGATGCGCGATAATGATCGTGGTACGCCCTTGAGCGTATTCCTGCAATGCCGTCTGGATATCGAGTTCGGATTCTGCATCGATTTGAGAAGTGGCTTCGTCGAAAATTAACAGCGGTGCATTGCTAAAAATGGCGCGGGCAATGGCCAATCTCTGTCTCTGACCACCGGAAAGTGTCGTACCACGTTCCCCTAGCGATGCTTTGTAGGCACCAGGTATGCGGCGAATAAATTCGTCTGCGTGTGCCCGCTGCGCAGCTTCCTCAACTCTCTCTATAGAACTTCCTGTGATGCCATAGGAAATATTTTCCAAGGGCGTACCCTCGAACACGATGGCTTCCTGAGTTACAAGGCTTACTTGTTTGCGCAGTGTCTTAAGGCTGGCGTCACGCAAGTCGAGTCCGTCGTAAAGAATTTTTCCAATATCTGGATCAAAAAAACGCGGGATTAAACTGACCAGGGTAGTTTTACCGCAACCGTTCGGCCCTACCAGCGCCAGTGTTTCCCCTTGTGCGACAGTTAAATTGATGTTGCGTAATGCCGGTTGCTCCGCTCCTGGATAAGTATAGGAGACCTCGGCAAACTCAATGGCTCTTGTGAGCGGTTTAACCGGCACACCCGTGTCACCAAAATGGCTTTCTCGTGGTTGATGTAAGATATGAAAGATGCGCTCCACACCTGCGGTGGATCGTTGTACACGAACATACACATCGGTTAATTTACGAAGGGGATCAAACAGAGAGGCAAGGATAATGCCCAGTGCGGCGAATCGGGAAGTGTCCAAATCTTGTGATACGACGCGGCTCGCCAACCACACGGTTGCGAAGCTGGCTGCGATCACAGCGAGCGTTTCGATCATGGGGCTTGTAAAGGCCTGTAGTTTCGCCAGTTTAAGTTGCTGGCGAAACATATATCGATCCACAGTGCGAAGTCGTTCGTGTTCATAATCTTCAGCCGTATACGCCTTGACCACACGTAGGTTTTGGAAGCAGGTGGTTAGTGCGCCGATCATCTTTCCATACGCTTGCAATAACTTGCGGTTGGCTTTTTTCACGCTCCGACCTACCGACCAAAAAATCAGCACTGTCATCGGGGCAACGACAACCATGGTCAATGTGATGCGCCAATCAAATACAAAAGCTAACGCGAGGATAAACATGGCACGTAGCGGTTCACGAATAAACTTGCCAAATAGTGTGAGCATACCGCGTTGCACTTCCTGAATGTCTTGGATGAAGCGCGTCACGGTATCAGACGTGGATTGCTGTGAAAAATAATTCACGGGTAAATGTAGTGTGTGAGCATAGAGGGTCGCACGAAGGGACATCATCGCCCGCAGCACAGCTGAAGCAATACATACTTCGCCGAAATACCGGAATACATTGGCGAGTACGACGATCACAATCAGCGCCACAAGGATATACTTTAACAAATCGAGCGGAGATTGGGCGGCTTGGTCCGGCAGTAGCCCTCTCCCCCTCAACAATACCTCCGTCTGCCAGTCCAATACACCACTGGAAAGAGGCACGGCCCGAATGTCACTTGTCTGGGAGGGCCTAATGCTAAAGGTCGTGATCGCCTGATCAGTAAGAGCGGTGTCATGCAGGCAGTCGGCTATCGACATGCTATCAGGTGCCTGCCATACATCGAGCGGTTTCAAACCGGCGACCTCTGCAACGCTACCGCCCCTCACATGGGTTATCACTATTTCCGTTGTGTCGGCTTGGGCGATAGGTGCTACATCAATACCAAATCTTGCGCCCACGACTGTACGATCGATCCATCCGTCCAATCCTTCTTTTTCTAACAACACTTTGAACACGGGAAAGGCTGCGGCCAGACTAAAGGTATGCAAACTGATATAGATCAACGTGGCCAATAAGCCTAACAGCACGCTGCGACGGAATGGCCAAATGAGCGCAAAGAGTCTGCGCAGCTCGGCATAACGGAACGCTGAGTCGCTTGACGTAGGTTTCTGGTTATCGACGGACAAAAGTTCCGGTTTCATATAGTGACTACTGGATTACCTGCTCGTAGAGTGTTGCCCATGATTGGGCACACGCGGACCAATCAGCTACTTCCCGCGCTTTACACAGCGCACTTGTAGCCATGTTCTTTCTTTGATCTTCTGAGTTATTCATCAACTCGCCCAGCGCCGGTCTTATGGACGCCCGCGTTGGCTGACAAACACGGATTTCATGCTCAAGTCCGGGAGGGGTCAATTGTTTTGAGGCTAGAACCGGAACTTCACATGCCACAGCTTGTAGGATAGTCGCTAGGCAGCGAAAATGAAGCCCTGTAGCGATGAAAATCGAAGCCCGTGACAACAAAAAGCGATGGGTCGCAAGCGATGAAGACCTTACAAAAGTAACTTGCTCAACGGCACCTTTCCTGCGAACAGCGGCTTCGAGCTGAGCCTGCCACCCATCGCAGTCATCACCGGCTAAGACTACACCCCAGCCCCGTGCGTCCAATCCCAGTTCGGCAAAGGATTTCAACAATGGCACCAAACCCTCTTGAGGGTGGATCGGGCCGAAGTGGAGCAAGGTTTTTCCTTCGGGCAATAACGATGCCGAGGTGGAGTCCGGTGTTATCGATCGAAATCTATCGATGTCCACCCCGTAAGACAAGGTATCAATTCGTTTAGCTGGGAACCGGTCAGCCAGTTCAACATGTTCGGCTTCATTGATGGACGTCAGGCAGAATGCGCCGTTAATCAATCGCCTGTCACGCAACCGTGAACGCCACCGGCTTATCCGAGATTCGCGCTCAAGCGGATGTTGCACGAGACAACCAAGCGATGAAATCAGGTACGGCTTGTTGTGCCTGATGGCACAAAGGGCCGCTGATCGTGTAAAGTCCGTACCCCAACCGTGGATGTGCACCAGTGCGGCCTCGGCGGCTAGCGTATCCAATGAGCTGGATTGAGCCACATGATAGTCTGCGTGGTTATGATCCCGGCTATTTCCGACACAATACGATGGTTCAATATCAAGCCGGCGAAGCGCACAATCAAGCCCGAGCAGCGACCCGGCGATGGTGCTGGTCTGGGCATCAAAAGAATCAGCAATGTGGAGTGTACGTAACAACATCGCGCGTTACGGATTCTATGCTATCCGTTGTATTGTTGAAAGTTTCTTTCATGGCGGTCAATAATGGGCGAGAAAATAAGGGGCCAGGAAGATAGGGAAAGTGACACCATAGCCTAGTGCTTTGTCACAGCTAAGAATAGGGGTTATCCTATCTTCTTGTTTTTGACGTTTCGGAAGACAAGGAGGTTTCCCGATGCAGAAGAAGTACGTGGTTCGATTGAGTGATGAAGAACGCGATACGTTGCGGGAGGTAA
>JAJRWX010000106.1 GCA_024276605.1 Planctomycetota bacterium
CATCGCAGAATTCCGTACCATCGCAGAACAGGCCGTTGTCGGCGCAGTTGAGATCGTTAGTCGTAAACACACACGTACCAGCTACGCAGGTGTCGTCCGTGCAACCGACCAGATCGTCACAGTCCGTATCGATCACACACTCGTCACAGACGTTTGTAGTCTCATTACAGAACGTACCAACTGCACAGGGGTCGCCGGTACTTTGACAATCCAACGTCGCATCACAGAATTCCGTACCATCGCAGAACAGGCCGTTGTCAACGCAGTTCAAATCGTTAGTCGTAAACACACAAGTTCCAGCTACGCAGGTATCGTCCGTACAAGCGACAAGATCATCACAGTCCGTATCGATCACACATTCATCGCAAACGTTCGTGGTCTCGTTACAGAACGTACCAACTGCACAGGGATCACCGGTACTCTGGCAATCCAACGTCGCATCACAGAATTCCGTACCATCGCAGAACAGGCCGTTGTCGGCGCAGTTCAAATCGTTAGTCGTAAACACACACGTACCAGCTACGCAGGTATCGTCCGTACAAGCGACTAGATCGTCACAGTCCGTATCGATCACACACTCGTCACAGACGTTCGTGGTCTCATTACAGAACGTACCAACTGCACAGGGGTCGCCGGTACTTTGACAATCCAACGTTGCATCGCAAAATTCCGTACCATCGCAGAACAGACCGTTGTCAGCACAGTTGAGATTGTTCGCCGTAAACACGCATGTTCCAGCTACGCAGGTATCGTCTGTGCAAGCGACTAGATCGTCACAGTCCGTATCGATCACACACTCGTCACAGACGTTCGTGGTTTCATTACAGAACGTACCAGCCAGACATGGATCACCGGTACTTTGACAATCCAGCGTCGCATCACAGAATTCCGTACCATCGCAGAACAGGCCGTTGTCGGCGCAGTTGAGATCGTTCGCCGTAAACACACACGTACCAGCTACGCAGGTATCGTCCGTGCAACCGACCAGATCGTCACAGTCCGTATCGATCACACACTCGTCACAGACGTTCGTAGTCTCGTTACAGAACGTACCAGCCAGACAAGGATCACCAGGTGAAGTGCAAACACCTGTTTGGCACGTTTCCACACCATTGCAAAACAATGCATCGGCACAGTTAGTCCCATTGGTTACCGGTGTTAGCGTATCGCAGTTGCCTTCCAAGCCAACCGCACTACAAGAAGCCGTATTACAAGCATCACCCGCAGCGCTACAATCTGGAGGGCTTCCAGGTTGACACAGACCTGCTCCGTCGCATGTGTCTAACAAAGTACACACATCACCCACATCACAAGCAGAACCCAATGATTCGAACAAACACGTAGCTGAGCAGCAGTCGCCGCCCACAGTGCCACCGTCATCGCAATCCTCGCCAAAATCTATGGTGCCATCACCGCAAATCGTTAAATTGGCTTCAAACTCGGAGACGTCGGTACGGGTAATGAGCAGATTGCTACCATCTACACACGAATACCTCATGGCGAATGACCCGCCACCTAAATCCGCTAACGCCCCGACAAAACCCGCGGTGAGCGTGAATGAAAAAGAACAAGGCGCGACACCGCATGGTGTTGCATCAATAAAGTTCAAATTATCAATCGTGCTACCCGTGCTATAAGGCGATAGACGACAAGAGCCGGTACCACTAAGCAGCGTCACATTTACCGTGACGGTATCACCAGCCACAGGCGCGAACCCACTATTCCAGGTTAGCTTGACCATGTCCTCATTGCCAAACGAAATGGTACCAGCAGTGGTGACAAGATTACCGTCTAGATAGGCAACATCCGATGTTAAAATTGGATCAACATCGTCCCAATTCGTTAGCGCTGCTTCCTCGGCTAAATCCGGAGGATTAGGCGCAGCTATCACAGCCGTTGGAAACAACGACGGAGTAAGCATATAGACGGTTAACACACACAATATCAGGGCTGTGCGGGCTGTCATCAGTCGATTATCCCCCGGATATGGACTCCGTCATGATTCGTAGCGACAACACACGACATCATTAGCCCTATTAGTTCGATACAAGAACCACGACCACTGGACTGTAACAATACACGTCTCAGCCAATGAAAATGGGTCATCGCCACCCGAAAAATATATATCACGTTGAGCAAGCTCCCTTCCCCAAGGGATTTGTTTCGAATCTATATTTGCTCAGGTGCGTATCTCTCGATACTGCCATGCACCCTTTTCACAAATTTCACAGACCACGACCTACCACATCCGTACGCACAAACAACTCAACATAGCAGAAGCATACGCCAACTCGCGATCTACGAATACACCGCTAGTCACTTCTAGCGCAATTTCACCTAACAAACAACCAAGGTTTCAGTCCAAATAAATAGTACATGGACAATACTACGATGCCGCAATCTGTTCGATCAGTATATCCAATTCAGCCGTTGAAATCCAACTAAATTACAATGTACTGAGAATATTCCTGTGACAATTCAATTTTGCGAACGACACTTGCCTTTTTTGAGTTGTGGAACAGATCAGCGAGAACAGTTTGAATAAAACGCTGGCCTATCGGACTTCTTGTGCAAACGTGTATACATGCCGTCTATGAACATGTGGCGGTTGCATGTATCCTTCACATCCGAGTGTGAATAACTGAAACACCATAAAGAATCGCTGATTCTTATAAGTGAAACTAATCGCATCTTGAGCAGATTATTTATCGAAGTCTGACGCCTTTGGCCGATGATAGCACGGATGGTCTTATAAGGTGATAGTTAACGGAGTCAAACGGTGAAACGTCTGAAAGTAGCATACATCCCTGCGGTTCTACTCGGTTCTTTTTTGGCATCAACACCGACTTGCTTGCCGAAAAATTACTTCGCCATCAGCACAAGAAACCTAGTCGTTGCCTTCGCGGACACCATACTAGGAAACCTTGTACAACCAGTATTCGATACGATCGACCCACCGATAGACAACACTGGCGGCACCGGCAATTAGGGGAATGAGTACACGTGTGACTACTCTTTTGATCCGCGTGCTTCTCTGAGCTAGAACTTATATGTCAGAACTTATGGGAAAAAGCTACGAATAACCCTAAACCGCACGACTAATCGATACTTCCACACACCGCCCGCTTGACACCAATCCAACCTATAAATCATCATGCTCAGCATGATATACAACGTCCGCCTACAAACATTATTCGTCACGCTTACGCTGGGCATGTTTTCGGTTGGTTGCTTTTCGTCAGGTCTCCATCGAACGGACCGAACCGTGTACCGTGCTATCGCCGACCGACAATCAACCGCTATGGGTTATACAACGAGTATCGATCTGCGCGATCCTTTAGAGCCTTCCAAAGCCAGCCAGCACATGTACGACATCGACCCGCGTCCCGTTCCAGCAGAATTGCCGGATTCGTTTCGCAAGACTGCCACAGAGAATGATAACGACACCTTTCATAGGGACGATCAACAAGACGAACAGTCCGCCGCAGCACCTATCGAGATGATAACGGATAACAAATCAGCATCTATGCAGACATCAGACATCCAGTTGATAACGGCCAATATCTTCGACGACTCCGAATTAGAACGGGTTCTAACATTTTCTTTTCGTGATGTACTAGCTTATGCGTTGGATCACGCAAGAGAACTGCAAACGGCCAAAGAGACCCTTTACCTCGTTGCCTTAGACCTCACCCTCGAACGTCATTTATGGACGCCGCAGTTCGTGTCAAGTATCTCGGCTGAGTTTGCGGATTTCGGACAAGTGCAAAATTTCGATCGCGCCATGACCACGATTAGTGAAGTCGCGGTTAGCCAGCGATTACGACAAGGTGGCCAGGTTACCGCCAGGGTCATCAGCACGCTAATGCGAGACCTTGGCAAACGCATCACCTCGGGCGAACCCGGCAACGTGATATTAGAAGCCAATATCCCGCTTTTTCGCGGTGCCGGTAAAGTCGCGTATGAATCTCGTTACGCAGCTGAGCGTCAACTTATCTACGCAGTACGCACGTATGAACGCTTCCGACGATCTTTTCTCGTGGACATCGCTTCCGACTACTTCAACTTACAACAACAGAAAACAACGATTGCCAACACGTATAAAAGTTATTTAGGTCGAAATAAGGACTGGATCAAAGCAGACTTCATCAATCGCATGGGACGTAGCCGAAACGTGTTCGAGGCCCCACGTGCCAAGTCTATTTTCAGGCAAGCGGAAGCCTCCTTGGTCAGCAGCAAGGAACAATACGCCACAACTTTGGACCGATTCAAAATCAGGTTGGGCATGTCGGTGAACGAGTTATTGGATGTCGTAGACCAAGATGAGGATGAAGCAAGTAAAGAGTTGGACGCCCTATTGCCTTCGATAACTCTCAACGATGCCATCAACATAGCACTAAGGTATCGTCTAGATTTACTCACCAGCCAAGACCAAATCGACGATGCGCGCCGCGGCGTAGTGATTGCGAAGAATCAAATATTGCCGGACATAGGATTACGGGGCAGTGTTACACTAGACTCCGACACTGAACAATTGAATTCCATGAGCTTTAACACTGAGCGTGCCACTTGGCGAGGCTTCGTCGAGTTTCAATTGGATGATCGCTACACGGAGTCCAACGCATATCGCGCCTCACTAGTAAGCGTAAAGCGTAGCCAGCGCGATTACGAAGAATTCCAGGACCTCGTACGTGCCGATGTACGCCGCGCGCTGCGTCGTATTGCCCAACAAGAAAACCTTCGCAATATCCAAGCGTTAAATGTCCGGGAAAATGAGCGAAGACTGGAAGCGGCCCGCGCACAGTTTGATCTGGGCCGTTCGACTAACCAGGACGTGGTGGACGCCGAGAATGAATTACTCATAGCCAGAAACGACCTAGCCCGCGCCGTCGCAGCCTATCGCGTCGCCATATTAGCCTTCCGCCTCGACACCGGAACCCTCCGCATCACCGACGACGGGCGATGGGAAGACAACGCATCAAACGCAGTGACGAACAAAGAATAATGTGCTAGATAGTCTCTACTTGACATCTCCGGCGAATGTGATGACGTTCCGTGGTTTGTAGCGTGTGAACACCTGATCCGCACATCATAAATTGATGAACACCTAATCCGAGCCGCAAGCGCCAGCGCCCGGTGTCTTCGGATAATCACACGCGCTACGAAAGTTCTATATGATTGAGGCGTACAGGGCATTTCGAAAAACACGGGTCGCTTGCGCTCGCCGCTCGGATTGGCATGGATCGTCACACACCTTCCTCAGCCATACTCACGGCAGTACGGACGTTATCGAGGTTGGATGGTGCTGACCGACGTTTAAGTACGGAGCGGTTTTGTCTAGATTGGATCAGTTGCGGTGCGGGAACGCGCAACCGCCACGCAAGCCCTGTCATGGTCATCAAACGAATCACGATGTAACTCATATCTATTTCCCACCAAGCCAAACCGTGCCGAGCCGAGGAGGGGAACGCGTGATGGTTATTGTGCCAGCCCTCGCCCAGTGCCAAGATGCCACAGAGCAAGTTATTGCGGCTCTGGTCATGACATTCAAATCGCCGCCGACCCCAAATATGGCATATGGAGTTGATGCTGAAGGTGACGTGATGCACCAAGAAAATTCTCACGAGACCTCCCCACAACAAACCAAATAGCGCCCCCGTCCAGCTCATTGTCAATAGTCCGGCGAGTACCGTCGGAATGACCAGCCCGAGAAAGACCCAGAAAGGAAAGAGCGTGCTGGTTGCGCAGATGAGCCGGTCTTCACGGAGATCGCGCACATGGTCGCTGAGGTCCGGATGATCGGCCATGAACATCCACCCCAAATGTGCATACCAGAATCCGGTAAGCACGCCGCGAACCCCACCGCCAAAGTGATGGGGCGAATGGGGGTCTTCCGGTTCGTCGCTGAATTGGTGATGTCTGCGATGGATGGCAACCCATTTCAAAAGCGGTCCTTGGACGGACATGGAGCCAAGGACACCCAGTAAAATTCTGATCGGACGGATCGTGTCGAATGATCGATGGGCGAAAAGCCTGTGATAGCCAATCGTCACCCCGAACCCGGTGGCGAAATACATACCCAACAGCAACGTGAGATCAACCCAGGTAAACGCCCAGCCCCAGAGACTGCTTATCGCGGCTACGAGTCCAATGAACGGAATCAAGATTACAAGCAGCGTCACAATACGCTGCATCCTGGATGCGCGCGGACACATAGGGCCGGTGCTAGGTCGATCCATCTTTCTCTCCTTTATGGCTAAGGCCCCTGTCGAAGCCGGGATTGTCGTACTCGATCATCGAGAATGGCTGAGAGTATACCGACTTTTGGCCTCTTGTCAGCCACCTAGATATTGATGCTCGTTATAGGCGTTCAGAGCTTTAGTCAGGCCCCATTTGGGCGAGATGGGTACGTCAAAAACAGAGCCGCAGCGCAAGCCTGCGGACAAACAATCAGAGCCGCACAGCGCAAGCCTGCGGTCATGCGGCGTAAAAACGCCAACGTCACATATCATCCACGTCACCAAGCTCGCGCCAGGTGCTCTGATCAATCTTCGAGGCGAGTGAAATCCGCATTTCCGGACTGGTTATCCATGCCATCCGAGCGGCGAGCGCAAGCAACCCGTGTTTTCAACACGCCACTGATGCCGCGAGCACGTAGAACATTCATCGCGTGTGTGACCGTGTGGAGACACCGGGCGCTGGCGCTTTCGGCTCGGATTTGGCGGGGGCGTTCAACATGGTCTATTACGCTTGTTCATATGGGTTGATACTTTTGAACAGGCCCCAACACACACCATCAGACAATTTCCGACGGTTATTCCCTATGTATCCTGGTAACAACAAGCTATCTTGTTTATTTGGTGACGATGGTATAATGGCTATGTCAGGATGGAATTGTGGTTTGTGTAGGCGTTTTTGAAGGGGTGTTTTTTCTGGTGAGACCGTCGGCTTTATAGCCTACATAGGTTGTAGGCCTGATACAGCCCCGTATCAAGATTTTGGTATTGGCTATCTTAGATCGAAATATGATGACAACAAGCTTAACATCGGCCTCAGATAAATCTGCGGCTATTGGCAAACACGCGCATCAGGCAACATCCTCCCGGACTTGGACTACGCGTACTATCGTCGTCGCTTTGTGCGGCGTATTAGCCATCGCGGCGTTGGCGTTACTAACTCGCTCATTACTTCACCGGTTCACAACCAGTGGAGCTATGGCGAGTGTGGACCTCTACAGTGTGTCACCACAATCGTTCGACGTAGCCCTCATAGAAAAAGGTGAACTACAAGCTGCTCATTCTACGGACATCAAATCCGAGGTTGAAGGTCGCTCTACGATTATCTGGCTTATCCCTGAAGGTACACCGGTCAAAAAAGGTGATCTGCTCGTCGAACTAGCGTCGGATGAAATTGACGAGCGTATTCGACAGGATGAATTGAAAGAGTCAAACGCCATCACGGCTTTTGAATCCGCCCAGGCCGAGCTTGAAATCCAACAAGATCAAAACGCAAGTGACATACGAAAGGGACAACTCGATATTGAACTGGCTCAGATTGAGTTGGAAAAGTATGAAAAAGGCGAATGGATGCAAAAGCAAAAGGATGCGCAAATCGCTATCGATCAGGCGCAGATGCTTTTAGAACGCCGCCAACAGGATTTCGAGGCGGCTGATGAACTTCTTGAACGTGGCTTTATTACACAAACTGAATTCGACGAAGATGAGTTCAACCATAGCAAAGCTATATGGGATTTGGAAAAAGCGAAAAATGCGCAACTAGTTCTCGGGCAATACACCCATGTCGTGGACCTAAGGCGGCGTCAATCCGATTTGGAGGAAGCCCAAAAGGAACTCGCTCGCACCAAGAAAAACGCCCTCGCCGAAGAACGAAAGAAAACCCGCAATCTCGAAGGAAAACGCAAAGAATTAGAACTCATCCAAGATCAACTCGCGAAATTACGTCAACAGAAGAAAAACTGCCGCATCGTCGCCACATCAAACGGTTTCGTCGTCTATTTCAGCGGCGGAGGCCGAATGCATATGATGAGCGATAACCAAATCAAAGAGGGCGCAGCCGTACATCAACGTCAAATCATCATGCAACTTCCGGATACTTCGGAAATGGTGGTGCTGCTGCGAATTCACGAAGCCAAAACCAACAAGCTTTCAGTCGGGCAACGCGCCATCGTCGAAGTTGAAGGGCTTCCCGGCAAGCAATTCAAGGGGCGTGTCAATAAAATTGCGGCTATCGCAGATACACAAAACCGTTGGTTGAATCCCGACTTAAAGGAATACGAAACAGAAATTCTTCTGGAAACAACTCACGAAACACTCAAACCCGGCGTTACCGCGCATGTGCGCATACTCGTCGAAACGGTTGAAAACAAACCGGCTATTCCCGTTCAGTCTGTATATTCGAAAGGCTCAAAGCAATACGTCTTTGTCAATCAATCAGGCACAGTGAAACACAAGGAAATCCAACTCGGTGCGATCGGCACAGACTGGGCCGAAATCAAAGATGGTCTTAACCTCGGCGATAGAGTGCTATTGGCTTTTAATGAAAAACATCGAAGACTCATCCCTTCCACAAGTGCGGGTGATATCGCGTCTGGAAAAAGTTTAAGAAAGCATGGCCCGTCCGGTATGCGTAGGCCAGGAAAACACGGCGATGATCAACTAGGCGCACGTCGCAAGCACGGTCCCGCTCGTGGACCCAGCACTCATAGCAAGACGAACAAACGCACGAAACCCTCAAAACATGTAGCCCCTTCATAACCATATGGGCCTTATCGCGTCAGTTAAAAATCTTTCAAAAATATACGGCGAGCCTGGCAGCCCCGTATGTGTTCATGCGTTGTGCGATATTGATTTAGATTTTATCGCGGGCCAGTGTGTAGCGCTATGTGGCCAAAGCGGATCCGGCAAAAGTACGCTGATGAATATCGTTGGTTGTCTGGATCGCCCTACCCATGGCCAATACTTGCTAGGCGATGTGGACGTAGCCGGTTTATCAGACGACGAACGATCGGACATCCGCGGACAGCGCGTGGGTTTCGTCTTTCAAAACTTCAATCTTATTCCCCAACTAAGCGTCGCAGAGAATCTGGAAATACCTCTGTTTTATCAAGGCGCACCGGCTCACAAACGATCGGCCCGTGCGGCTGAACTCATAGAACGCGTCGGCCTACAAGATAGAGGGCACCACCGCCCGAGTGAACTATCCGGCGGTCAACAACAGCGCGCCGCAATCGCACGCGCCCTTATCAACGACCCCTTGCTCATTCTGGCTGATGAACCCACCGGGAACCTGGATACGACGACTGCCGAGCAAATACTTGAGCTTTTTGATGATTTGCGTAGCCAAGGTCGCACGATCGTCATGGTTACGCACGAGCCAGACGTCGCAGCGCGGTGCGACCGCATCGTCACGCTTCGCGATGGCCGTATTATCAGCGACACCCTACCAACCGCGCAGGGCTAGGCCAAACTATTATGGATACGCCTACCATGTCTTGGGGGATCCCAACCGTCACTATTGAACGGCACACCTGAACGGCACACCATTCAATTGCAAGCAGGTAATCATCCTGCCACTTCCCGGAAGCCTTTTTTCGGACCTTCACTTACCGGTCCGTTCTATTCCGGACGATATTATTCCCACTCCCCGACAACCAACAAATAGCCTTATCAGGCTGTTAAGGGCAGTTGGGAAAAAAACCGATGAAAAGATGGATAGTTTGGGGAGACTATGACGACTACACCCATACTACGCATATATCCTATTGTGACGAACATAGGCTCTGCGAAAAGAATCGTATACAGGCGTAATCGGCTCGTGCACATCACGACCGAGATTGGTTTGAGACCACCGGCATAAGGGAACCGTAAACTATGGCTAAGGTGATTACAAAGAAGCGTGTATCAACAGGAACGAAACGAACGAAGGAAACTAAACCAAAGGCGAAGCCTGCCGCTTCGCGGAAAACCAACAAATCGACAGCCACGGACACAAAGGAAGCCAAAGCCCCAAAAAAATTTGCCGCATCCAAGGATCCGGTGGCCCTTAAGTTGTGGGATCGTTTTCTTAAAGTTCGTAGTGTCGAGCTTCGCAATGAAATCGTCGTTCATTACAGTCATCTTGTGCAGACCCATGCTGCGCGACTCTCACGTAAACTGCCCGCACAAATATCTTTCGACGAAATCTGCAGCGCTGCTTTTGATGGCCTGATAGAAGCTGTTGAAGCTTATGATCCCGAACGCAAAGCAAAGTTTGAAACTTTTTGCCAGCAGCGCATTTCCGGTGCGGTCATGGATTGGCTTCGAAGCTTGGACCCGCAATCTCGCACCGTACGTACTTTCGAAAAACGTCGCATGATGATCCGTGAGGCTATGGGGTCAGACCTGGAAAACCTACCATCTCAAACTGAGCTGGCTAACAAACTCGATATGACCATCGACCGATACGATCATCTCTGTCGATTATCTCAATTGGGTAAAGAAGTGCACTTCAGCGCGATGGAACCACCTGATGATCATAGAGGGCATGGTTCTTCACACTCCTGGGATACGCGAGACACCAAAGTGGAAGACCCCGGCGTGACCGTTAACCGACAGTTGTTTACCAAGCATATTACCGACGGCTTGGCCCGCGAAGAAAGACTCGTTTTAATATTGTACTACTTCGAGGGTATGACCATGGCCGAAATCGGAAGCGTGCTTAGTCTTTCCGAATCTCGCGTCAGCCAAATCCATAAGGAAATATTACAGCGATTGCGACATCGCTATGGCGAATCGCTATGCGAAGAGCTTGTCGCATAAATTCGCTCTATTGCATCGTAACTTTTGAGCGCAGTGACGATTGCGTGTAACGGTCACCAGCCTTTCGGCGTCCGTTTTCATATGTTGAGTCCGCGCTGGCTGAAGCCTGCGGCTCGTTTCACACAACGTGACGCTCTGAGAATGCAAATAGATCCATTACCTGGTCGGCGGAAGCGCCGGCCTTTTTGATGCGCAACTAGCGACTATGATTTATTGCTACAGTTGCTGATACAAAGTGCAACGTTTACGATCGTCTTGATGACGAGAAATATCTTTCTTCAAATTGCCTACGATGGCACGGATTTTCACGGCTGGCAACGTCAGGACGGGTATCGAACCGTCCAAGGTGTGATGGAAGACGTTCTACGTCATGTCGTGCGTCACCCTATAAAGCTAACCGGCAGTGGTCGTACCGACGCCGGCGTACACGCACTCGGACATGTTGAGAATTTCCATACAAGCTTCGCACACGAAGCGATCAAACTTCAGCGGGCGATGGCATCGCGATTGCCGGAAGATATAGCCGTAGTTGCGGCACATTACGTGCGTGATGACTTTCATGCCAACCGTAGTGCGACGAGCAAGCTCTACCGTTATCGCGTATTCAATAGCCCGATCCGCCCGGTGAGTCAGCTATCGCAGCGTTACGTCAATCACTACCCCAAGCGTTTGGATGTTGATCGCATGAAGAGTGCCGCAAAACATTTTATCGGCAGTCATGATTTCACAAGTATGACGGGTGTGGGAACCAAAAGGGATACTATGGTACGAACGGTTTTACACTGTGATGTAACACGCGACGGTGATGAAATACAGATCGACATAGAGGGAAACGGGTTTCTATACAATCAAGTTCGCATCATGGCTGGCACGCTCATAGAAACCGGGCACGGTCGATGGGAGCCGGAGGAGATCGTAGACATTCTCAACCTACGCGACCGCACTCAAGCCGGCTTCACAGCTCCTGCGCATGGGCTATGCCTACAATGGGTGAAGTATCCGGAAGAGATGCTGACACCAAGCAAGGATTAGGGTTAACGCATTGGAGTTAGTGTCTACGCACGTACATACGCACCAAGCCCAAGCGGCTAAAGGTGCGATTTCACTCATTTTACACTATCTTGGCAGATAGCATTGGACGTAGTTGAAGACTTATCATCTCTCTTCATGGAGAATGAATCCAAACACACGTAGTGTCTTAGGGCTATTATCAAAAGCCTCCACGGGGAGGGCGAGATTAACTCGCCCTCCCACGGCGGAGAATCAACAACTGATCAACCTACTCACATCCCGGTGTCGGCGGGACGCACTGGCCGGTCTTACAACCCGTTACGCCACTACCAAAATCATCACCGGCGAAACCTCGAACCGCTCTGAGGATGTCATCCGAAGCAGAGATACCATTCGGGACGGCC
>JAJRWX010000107.1 GCA_024276605.1 Planctomycetota bacterium
AGTACACCTTCCTAAGTAAGAAGTCAAGCACATATCTTCTATTTAGTGGCTACATATCGACAAAGCCGAAATCCCCCTAACCCTCTGTCACTACATCAGTTAAATTCCCAAAACGCCCAATCTCACCGAAAAGTTCGGGCTAATAATTCAGGGGACACGCGCCTTATCTCTCAAACCGAAATGTCCCGAACGCAGGTGTTACGATCGGTCTGCCCTGCATTCGGATGTCATCAAGTTCCCATACACCATGGCCAGTGACGTTTGCTCTCACCAGGATAAGTACGGCGCATTTTGGAATTTCCGACAAATTGTCGCGCCCCCTTTATCCGCAATAGTTTATAGCAAATGTCACTCTGCGCTAGCCCCCTTTTCTTTTAGAGCTCCATTCGCCAGTATCAGCACCGGACCTTGCTCGTGGACTAGCTTGAAGCTTGCGTCGGCAGCTTGGGCTAGTGCTTGGTAAGCGGTCTGCTCCATGCCGATCTTATCCCATCTGTCGCCTAGATCGAGGATGAGTACATGCGGCGAGGTTACGGTATCTGCAAATCTAACGAACGGTGCAGGCCAAACCATGCGGTAATCCGTGAAGTGGGCTGCCATGCGCTCGGTGGCTATGATGGTCGTGCTGTCGGGCGGAAATTCGGATCGGACCCAATCGACTACGTGCATTCTCGGATCAGGATTGTTAAGACGTTTGTCGGCTACATAGATGCGTTGCGATTGCGCGAAGGGAGAACTGCCCATCCAGAAATGAAAAAGCAGCACGCACACCAATAAGCCCATCGGCCCGCCGAGCGAGGCGCACTTGCTTGAACCAGCTTCGCGATGACTTCCTTTACCCAACTGCGTCACGCCGATCGTCGCAGCCGTGAACAGTACGGGAAGTATCGAACTATGATGCCAATACTTGATATTGAGATAGTCCGTCTGATGCATAAGTAGAACAAGAAACAATGTGGGTAGAGCGATAATCAGCATCCGCCAATGTCGTATCAAGGCGAATAACATCGGCCCAGTCATCGCAAGGAGATATAACGGCACGCGCGGTCGGGTCAGGCGGTCAATGATCGTGCCCGGGGACAAATCGCCGAATAACATGAGCCGTGTGTATTCACCGTTGCCTTGAAATGAAGGGATGAGGATGGTTGTACAAAGGATAAGGTACAACACGGAGCCAATAGCGATGCACAGTCCGTCACGTCGGCGACCACCCCATAGTATCAGATATAACCCCCAGCCTAGTGCCACCCCACAGACCGTCTCTTCACAAAGCATGGCACCGACCAAGCAGAAGTGTGACCAGCGCCACCGCTGCTGCATAGCCAACGAAAATGTCCAGGCTAACCAGGGGACGGCTAGATAAATCGATTGAAAACCGTAGGTATTCGAGTAGGGTAGACGCGACATGGACGGTAACGCTAGCCAGGAGAGTCCAACCAGCAGCGCGATAGTTGACGATTGCGTTCGATACTTGGCCAATTGGTAAAAGGGAATCGCGGCTAAGTTCAGTGCCAGGGTTCCGACAGCCATCAAAAACAAGGGGGAGCGAAAGAGGGCATAGAAAGGGGACAATAAATAAAACATGGGTACAAAATGGTAACCCATACGCGTATCGCTAAAGCGAGCCGAACCGACATCTTTCCACGGTAAACAATGCTCCAACTCCGTGGTGAACAGGCCAAAGTCAGCATAGCCCAACAGAAAATGCCGCCAGAAGTGGACCTGCTGTAGCGTATGCCATACGGTGCTCAACACTATAGCTACTACGAGAAGGAGAAACGGTGTCGCGCGATGCCAATGTCGCGATGCTTGTGGAGCCGGTACACCTTGCCCGAGTCGATCGATGGACCAGGCGAAACCGACAATGGCTGCTGACATGGTGACGAAATCTACCGCACCACCCCACGCCCACCAAGCCGAAATGAGAATCGTCAGCGCAAGTGGTATGCCGGCCCTTCCTACCGTCATCGTTAGACCCGGCTCGTCATAGCTAAGTGGCTTTGTATGGCCGCCATTCATCGTGCAAGCTCGCCGACGAATCATCAAAAAAATGACGCAGCCAATCGCCATCAACGAAATAGTCGGGGTGAGCGTAAGCACAGGCGCGTTGACAGTAGTCACGTCATAATTGACGACGTTGACGATGTCACCGGCGATGTAGGTGTACGCAAACCCCGAACCCAGCAAACCGGCTGTCCAGAAGATGACACCCGACCAGGCGCGTTTCGTTGCATGATGCGATTGGTGGTTTGCGTTCATGGATTGTGCCGAAGCACCCTTTCATCTATCAATTAAAGCGTCAATATAACCCCACTCACGACATACGGCGTGGTCAGGCTCCACCGCTTTCTCAGTGTAGATGATTTGAGTGTAGCTCATTGGAGGCCATTCGGAGTGAATTGGGGCAAAAAGTAAAAATTTATATGAACATGATCATATTTTCCTTGACAGCATCGAATCTGCGGTGTAGAGTTATATGAGCAGGTTCATAATAAAGGTGTCATGATGAGAATTACAGCAGAAGCCAAGCTGGAAACAAGACAACGGATCCTGGAAGCGGCCCGTAAACTCTTTTGTGATAAGGGTTTTGCGGGAACGACTACCCGTGACATAGCTACCGAGGCGTCCATCGCTACAGGGACGATGTTCAACTATTTCCCGGGCAAGGAGCACCTCGCGCTAGCCATCATCGATATATCGCTTGAAACGGCTTACGGTGAGTTTGTCGAATCCGGACGTGAGGGCGAATCGTTGGAGGAAGCGCTTTTTGCACATATCGCCATCGGTCTCAGGCACCTTCGACCGCATCGCGGTTATCTCGGTGATGTGGTTGAGACCACGCTAAGCCCGTTCAATCTGTCGACCGGCGCAGACGAATCGGAGAATCTACGTGTTCGGCACTTGGAAACGGTGCAGGGTCTCATCGAAAAGCATACATCTCCTTCCACGCCGCGACCCTCAGCCGTCACCATGCACTTGTATTGGACTTTGTACCTCGGCGTATTGGCCTTTTGGGCCAAGGACGCATCACCCAACCAGGAAGATACGCTTGTTCTTTTAGATCAGGCGTTGCGATTGTTTGTAGGCTCATTGAATGCGAACCCAAAAACGGTGGAGATCAGCCATGACCCTTAACGCGAAAGAACTTATAGCAGCCAATCCGATTGACCTCGACGAGCCGCAGGACTCCAGTCAGCAATCGCTCGAAAAGCTGTTGAGCAGCCTGGCGCAAATGCCAGTCCCCGTATCGCGTCTCACGCGAATGTGGGCACTTGGGTCCATGCAAGCAAAAATCGCAGTCGCCTACCTCGCCTATTGGATCCGCAGTGGCTATTCGTCTAGTGACGAGAAAGAGCGTCTCCTCAACGAAACACACCTCAAGGCAGCATTTAAGTTGCTTGGTGGTATGGGCTATTTGCGTGGTGCGATTATGAAGGTCGGGTAGGTCATCGCCAACTACCCCAATGTGGCTCCACAAGAATTCGTCGACGTACTAGGCCGACTACAATTCGAGGCGCCATCGATGCATTTTTCGCTCTTACGCGAACACGTGCGAAACGAACTCGGGGCCGATCCGGAGGAACTATTCGACGACTTCGAGACTTCTGCGTTTGCGGCTGCCTCACTTGGGCAGGTTCATCGGGCCAAGTTGAAAGGCTCGGAAAAGCGTGTAGCCGTCAAGATTCAGTACCCTAACATTGGTCGTACAATTCGTGACGACTTCAGAAATCTAAGAGCCGCGTCGCTTCCCATGCGGCTCTCTCGCGACTGGGACAACATGCAGGCGCAGTTCGAGGAGATCCGTAACATGCTCGACCAGGAGACGGACTACGAACAAGAAGCTCAGAACCTACGTACCGCCCGGCTATTGTTCGCCGAGGATGAAGGAATCATCGTACCGGAGGTCTATCCGGAACTTTCTACGAAGCGCATACTAACCATGGCGTACCTCGATGGCGTTCATCTGGATGCGTTTCTCTCTTCGGACCCACCGCAAGCACTTCGCGATGCGTTCGGTCGTAAGGTCGTGTGCTCCACGTTTCGCGTGGGCTTTCGCGGGAAGATGTTGTACGGCGATCCACATCCCGGCAACTACTACTTCATGCGCGACGGACGGCTGGGATTGATCGACTTCGGCTGTTGTCGACACTACAACGATCAGGAGATGGATTACATGGACTCCGTTGAGCTGGCCTACTGCACATCACGAGAAGCCGTCTACGAGGCGATAGTTCGTGCCACAGATCTGACATCAGCAGATGATTCCCGCAAGGAACAACTGCAACTCGGCGTGGAATATGCTGACTGGGTTTGGGAGCCGATCCAACACAACGGCCCCTTCGACTTCGCAGACCAGGCGTATTTCACCCGTGGCGCCCATATCTTTTCTAATCTGTTGAAAAAACGGTACACGCGTTCTAAACCGATCAACACTTGGCTGACGCGGAGCGTCTACGGTATTCGGGCGATCCTCTACCGTCTGGGTGCTCGCATCGACTTCGGCGAAATCTACCGGGCGGAAGCAAGAGTCACGACATCGAAGAACTGATTTACTTTCCACGTTGCACACAGAAGCAACGGGTATGGCAACTTATTCAGGCAGATTATACTCGGCCAACCGAAGCTATAGGAGAGGTTGATCTGAATAGTTTTCCCCTGAATCTAGACATGCCCTACTCCGCACATCAACGCGCAATATGGGTGTTCCACAAACCGAATCACACCTGCCATCCAATGTAATCCCTCTTTCATGGCTGTAAGTCAGTTAACCGTGACCTGAAAAAGCGTAGCGGTTGGCACTTGCGGCAGGCGCTCTATACTATGGGGCTTGCCCGATACGGTGATAAAACGTTTTTTTGCCGATGTACGGCTTGGTAGCGATATGCTGCTCTATGATAATGGGCAGACCCAACAAGCGCGATTCACTGGGGACCGTCGCGATTTTTCATTGAATGAACAACACTTATGGCTGACCTGAGTCTAATCCGTAATTTCAGCATCGTCGCTCACATCGATCACGGGAAGAGCACGCTGGCAGACCGTATTCTGGAGCACACCGGTGCGATTACAGCCCGGGAGATGCGTGCCCAGTTTCTCGATGACATGGAGCTTGAACGCGAGATGGGCATCACCATCAAAGCAAATCGCGCGTCCGTACCCTATGAGTACGACGGTCGACAATACATGTTTAATTTGATCGACACCCCCGGCCATGTGGATTTTCATTATGAAGTTTCACGAGCCTTAGCCGCGTGCGAGGGTGTATTGGTTTTGGTCGATGCCACACAAGGCGTGCAAGCACAAACGGTTGCGAATGCCTACCTGGCGGTGGAGGGCGACCTGGAAATCATTTTGGTCATTAACAAAATCGATCTTCCGTCCGCACACCCGGAAGACATCGCGCTAGAAGTTGAGCAGGTGCTTGGTCTGGATGCTTCCGAGGCTGTCTTTACCAGCGCAAAAACAGGCGAGGGAATCGATACGCTCCTACGCACGGTGGTCGAAAAAATCCCTCCCCCCAAAGGTAACATGGATGCCCCCTTGAAGGCACTCATCTACGATGCCAAGCCGGACCAACATCGCGGCGTCATTTCACACGCCCGCGTGATCGATGGGTCTTTCAAACGCGGTGACGAGATTTTGCTTATGGGCGTAGATCGCAAATTCATTGTCACCGAAGTGGGAAAATATAAACCAAAAATGACCGCGGTAGAGACTCTATCAGCCGGCGAAGTAGGTTATTTCGTCGCAGGCATTAAGACGCTGGCTGATGTGAGCATTGGTGACACTATTACACGGGCCATCAAACCTACCAGTCAAGCCCTACCGGGCTATCAGTCGCCGCAACAGATGGTGTTCTGCGATTTCTATACCGGCGTGGGTACAACAACGGCGCAACTGCGCGAAGCCATGGAAAAACTTTGGCTCAACGACAGTTCGTTCACCTACAACACGGTCAGCTCAGATGCGCTGGGTATCGGATTTCGCTGCGGTTTTTTAGGCCTTCTTCATATGAAAATTATTCAGGAGCGCCTTGAACGAGAAAATGATATCACCGTGGTGCAAACGGCACCGACGGTCACCTACGAAGTGCTTCTCAAAAGTGGCGAGGAAATACGCATTGAATCGCCCAGCGAATTGCCGGACATGAGTACGATAGAGCAAATTCGCGAGCCGATTGCCCATGTGCAAATGATTATCCCCGCCGATTGCGTGGGTTCGGTCATGCAACTTAGCCTGGAGCGTCGTGGCCTGCAGGTTAAGTCGGAATATCTTTCGCAGACGCGCGTGATGCTTACCTACAAGATTCCACTGTGCGAAATCATTTACGATTTTTACGATAAACTTAAGAGCATCACCCGTGGATACGGTACAGCCGACTACGAACTCGGGGAATATCGTGCGGACAACATGGTAAGGATGGATATTCTCGTAAATGCTCAACCCGTTGACGCGCTGGCTATCATCGTCCATCGCGATAAGGCCATGACGCGGGGGAGAAAACTCATTTCACGTCTGAAAAAAGAAATCGCGCGCCACATGTTCGAGATTCCCCTGCAAGCGGCTATCGGTTCGAAGGTCATCGCCCGAGAAACCGTACGAGCCTTCCGTAAGGATGTGACCGCTAAGTGCTACGGGGGGGATATTACGCGAAAGCGCAAGCTGCTGGAAAAACAGAAAAAAGGCAAGCAGCGCATGAAAACCGTCGGCAACGTCGGCATCCCCCAGGAAGCCTTCATGTCAGTGCTACACCTGGAGGATGACTAATGTCGCAGCGATAAATCCTATGTATTGACCGAAGGAGCAACGCTGCTCAGGTAATGATCCATGCGCCCGGGAGGACTCGAACCTCCAACCTACTGGTTCGAAGCCAGTTACTCTATCCAATTGAGCTACAGGCGCTCGTATGCGATCCGATGGACTGGGCCATACTCGACAACCAAGCCTGTTTGCAATTATAGTACCGTCGCTAGGCACGTCCAGCCGTAGGTGATACCTTACGAATAGGTCGGGCCGGGTATTTTGGCATCGGTTTAATGAGGTTCGGTATTTCATCGCCTTGGGCGACGATCTATCCCCGCTTCCTAGAAAAATTGTGGTAAAAAAAACGTTGATCATTAGATGGCCGTCGCCAACGCAAGCTCTATAAGTTTGCATGGCGATCGAAACCCGGATAGCCAGGACGTTTTCCGTTAAATGCCACCATACAAAAACGAAAAGGGTCTAGCGTACAGGCTTGACTAGGCGTATCCTATGGGATAGGTGTATCAAGCTAGCTGGATTGCCGACATGTGAATGGTCATTGATTTTCTTAATGTCTGGCTCATTCGTTATGTATAACTATTACTAAGGTGTTGAGTATTGCTCGCGAACAACAGTGTCAAAAAAACTGATCCTACGGATGAAGGCAACGGTGTAGTCGATGCCGCAGTCATTACCGCTGACGTTCCTACGCCTCCCAGCGGCGATGCCCCCGCCGGTCAACCCAAGCGATCTATCGGCGTTAAAGAAGTCATCCCCTTTGCCTGGAAACTGCTTGGCGATGCATGTGATGGCATGACTATGACACTATTCAAAGCCGTCGAACGAGAGGAAGTGGAAGCACATTTTGAGCGTACCACTAGAGATGGCCATTACAATAATTTGCGCATCGTCAAAGCCGACGAAAAAATCGTCCAACCCAAAGTTAAAAATCCTTTGCATTTCATCAATTCCCCTAAACCACCGCCACCCGAAAAGAAAACCGTCAAGGCTAAAAAAACCAAAGTAGCTGCTCCCTCGGTGGTGAAGGTAAAGCGCAAAAAAGTGAAAGCTACTAGTAAGACCGCAAAAAAAACCGCATCAAAAAAGAAAACTAAAAAGTCCGTCACATCCAAAAAAGTCAAGAAGAAAGCAGCTACGAAGAAAAAGAAAGCCGTGAAAAAGGCCACGAAACAAGTAGCAAAGAAAGTCACCAAAAAGAAAGCCCCAACCAAGAAGAAGGCTACGGCCAAGAAGAAAACTCCTGCCAAAAAGAAGGCCGTAACCAAGAAAAAGAAGAAAAAGAAGTAGTTGCCGACTACTTTTTTAATCGCGGACGATCATAGCTGCGCCACGCAGAGCTATACCACCCAACATGCGAAGCAACAAGTTCTATTTGTTGAGCACGCGGGTGGATGTAGCTAAGCCCGTGAAACGCCGCGAGCCCAACGCCGCTTTGGGCAACCCCTCAGGCCATAGGCTAAAACTCACACCAAAATCGTTCTCAGCTTCGTCGAGTTCAAATGAGATGGCCCCGAACCATCGAGGAAATTTGCGTACCAAAGCCACAGTGAAATCCAGTGTCTGACCGCGAGCCAGGTCGAATCGTTCACGCAGAGCTAATAGATGTTTCTCTGTGAAGCGATAGTTCACATCCATAGCCAACAGGTTCGATCCGGTATCTTCTATGAAACGATATCCCAGCAAATAGCTCAGGCGGGGCGACCGATCTATGACGAACGATAAATTCCAAATATCCAACTGAGCGTCGTTAACGTCAAAGTTCATCTCGTTGACCAACGCGGTTCGATCGTTCATGCGCCAAATGAGTGAAGTATTGGCAAAGTTTCTGGTCACACTTTCTTCCGGTCGACTTAGCGGAATAAAACCATTTGTCTTGTCTTCATTATCACGATCATTAAAAAAACCTGCTTCAACGTCCAACGTAAGTACGTCAACAGTTCTGCGCGTCTCGTCCCGGCCACGCTTTGTTTGCCAGCGCTGCCTCACCCCAATGAGCACACCGTCAGTGTCATTGATACCTTCTACCGTATCATCGAATTGAAACAGCTCGTCTCGGGTATAGTTGGCTTCGCTCGCCCACGCAGCTACATCCACCTTGACGATGTGACGCAGACCGTCAAGATCGAATATCGAAGACTTAACATCTCGATCAAGATGGGACAGATAGAGACTACCACGCAGTCCTGCTGCCCCGTAGATGCGTTGTAGTCCACCATGCCTGGGCGTATCATCCCAGGTAGTACCACGAACCACGACATACGGAATGAGCCTCACAGGCCCGACATCTACGGGATAGGTTAGTTCCTGCCTGGTATCGCTGCGCAAGACACTACCCGAACCGGCAAGTTGACCTTCGCGAAGAAACTCTTTGAACGATTGATTGCCCGGTCGATAACGTACAAGCCCCGTACGCCACTCGCTGTACCAATTGACACCGCCGCGTAGTGGCTCACCTACTTGGTAGAATGCCAAGTCCGGCAGACGTTCGGTTTGTGTATCGTAATCGAGTATGCGTCCCTGTAAGGTTGCGGTAAATGCCCAATTCTCACGCTGTTTTTTAAGATACAGCAGGGTTTCCTGTTCCTTGTCGTTATCGAATTCTCTCTCAAAAAATTCTTCAAGAAATCCTTCATTGGAGATATAGGAAACTTCCAATGTAAGTTCCCAGTCGTCCTCGAGATATTGCCGGTGTCGCAGTAGGAACCTACCGCGTATATCTTTTTGGGACTGCCGCTCACGCTGTCTGCCGAGAAAATCCTTGCCATCGTCGCTAAGCAAGTATGATTTGACCAACCCAAAGTAGCGATCGCGCTGGTAATTCACATCGACGCCGATCGCAGGGCCACGCTCAGAATAAGAATCGAAGTTCAACTTGCCGTCAAAACCATCAGGACGTTGAAGATCGAGTACATGAAATAAGTGCCAACTCGTCTCTAACTCCAAGCCAAAATAGTTACTAAAACCCGTTCGTACGCGACGAAGCGCCGTCTCGCTCGTATCCACACTACCGCGAATATAAGGCCAATACGCAATGGGCGTGCCGCCAATATTCAACGTAGCATCTTCAATACGAAAACTTCCCGCGCGTACGGTGCGCCCCCCAGTGGGGCTGGCGGGGGTTCTGTTGATCAGCTCAATATATCCTGCACCGATATGATAATGTGGGGTGTGAAATTCGCTGGTGGTGAGTATCGCTTGAGAGGCAGAAAATTCCGAGGTTGATAATTGACGAATCTCTTCCGCTCTAACGTATAGCGGGATATTGCGTTTCGGATCCATCACGCGAATCACAGCATCTAAAATAAGGGCCTTATCGCGTAAAAGATCATAGTAAAGGCGCGCGGCGCGAATGACATTGGGGCCTTGCATCATCTGCACGTCACCTTCGAGGTATACCGCCTCAACCTCCACATCCCCGAAACTACCTGATAGAGTGGGGCGATTGTTGCGGCGACGCTTGTCCTTACGGGCTTTAACTTGAGCCTCACGGTCTGAGACATCACCTCTCCCACCCATGGCTCCAGCACCGGCAGAACCTGCCAATGATGGGAATTCTGCATCGCCAGGTAAATATACCACTACACGTGCTGCGCGGATTTCAAGATAATCATTCGTGCCAGGTATGCCGCGTGATAAGTGTACACCGCCTATAACCGTTACGTACTGATGCGTACCGCCCGCGATAGGCCCGGTCAAATCACCTTCCGTTCTAAAAGTGATGACAGGTTTAATACCCGGCGCAGAAGGCTTTTGCGCTAACCCCGTTGTATCGATAACACTTAAAGACGACTTTGTCGTCAATATGTCTGATTTGCCTTTGGCCAATTCCTGTCGAATCTTTTGGCCATAGCGATACGCTCGACTCTCCAACGAGGATTGATTAGCGTAGTCATCGGTCGCGATAGTCAACGGCCCTTTGCTGGCTAAGGTGACGAACAGCGCCGGACCTGTGGTGATCGTACCGCCAAACTCACGCACCTGGGCATCTTGCCAGAGGATTACCTGATAGCGCCTACCTTTAGCCCCTTGGGCACCAAGGTTTTCAATCCATATGACCGCCTCTCGACTTTGAACGATTTGCCCTTCACCTTCCCCCAACTGTAAAGAAAAATCACCAATCACATGGACGACACTGGTTCCGTCATCCTCCTCAAAAAGCAAAGCCAATTCACCATCAATATTGACTGGAAGATCGGAAACCTCAGCAGGTAGTAATGGAGAACGAACCGTGTCCGTCAGTGGTGCCGGGCGCTGCGCAGATAGCGGCATCACCGTGAGCAGGACGAACAAGCAGATCCACCGCACATGATTCATAAGAACTAAGGGATCCGTTGTCAGCGTAATCTGGATGCCAACCACCCATAACCGCGCCTGAGTTAAGGTCAGTCGAGACTGCCGCGAAGTATAGATTTGACGTGAACAGTGTCAATGAGTCTTGACGTTTTTGACTGCGTCAAGTTATGGACCACATCGTGACCCCGCGTGATGTTCCTCTGCCTTTACAAGGAATGATGCGAAAAATACGAGGTTCTTACCGCTACAAACGTCCAATATAACGATAATCATGTCCTCCCTGAGACCTAGAATAGCGTTACCCATGTCGAATTACGGGTCGGGATTCAACGGGGGAATATATCGCCGTACGAACAAGAATTGGGGATCCTCAGGCTAATGTAACATGTATCATCATTCAAACATCATGGTTATAGGACGTACAAATGACTTACAATTCAATAATTTCTTAATAATATCTTCATAAATCAGGAAATTTCTGCTAAGATGGGGTTGTTGGGTAGAGGGGTGACTCCTTTCATCCAGTAGTTTTTTTGTTCTCACTCGCCGTCCGATCCCCCATTGGACGGTCCCCAAGGCCCGGTTACCCCGCCGGGCCAACTTTTTATATGCGGTCATGGTACGCCTTGGATGAAGTTGCCGGTGATGTAGCTCGCCTGACTAGATGCACCAAAAGAGATGGTCCCAATCTACACAAATAGATGGCTGGATAATCTACCACAGAAATGTCATAGTCCTAAGACTTTTTTGTTGTTTCACGTAAGAAAAACGAACGTGTATGTACCAGACAGCGACTTATCACGTAGCATGTGGCACTGACGACTGTGTAAAAGTTGATTTGATAGACAACGCCATCCATGCATCGCAACATTCACCGGCGTCGCTGGTGAATCTAAAATAGCTCAGGCGGGGTAACTTGTAATCTGGTAACGTGACATCCATGATTCAATACCGAAAGATTATCGTTTCCATTGTCTTATGTGCCATCCTACTCGGTACCAGCGGTGTGATAGCACAGCTACTATATGCCACACGTACTCAACCTGCTCGTCGTGAGGCGCATAACCTAGCCCCTGTTGTTGAAACGGTTTTTGTCAAACAACAAGACTTGGTCGAACGTTTCGTGGGCTATGGTACTGCCCGATCCGATCGTGTAGCCGAGTTGGCTGCCGAAGTCGCAGCTACCGTCATAGAACGTGTGGCAGACATTGAAGAAGGATCAACCGTTAGTACCAATCAACCACTCATTCAGCTCGACACACGAGAATATCGCCACTTATTAGAACAAGCAGATGCGCGGTCGCAAGCTGATGTTGCCGCCCTGCGTGAATTAGCCATCGAAGCATCCAAGCTGAATGAGATGATCAGCACGGCACGTTTGGAGTTGGAAGTCACACGCGCAGAGAAAAAACGTGTATCCATCCTATATGAGCAAGGACATGCAGCCAAAAAGGAATATGACTTTGCGAACTTAGATTACCAACAAGCGCGACGTGTCCTACAGGGTTATGAATTAGATTTGATTCGAAACGAACCGCGTCAAGAACAGCTTTTAGCCTCGAAAAGAGGATATGACGCAGCATTGGCTCTAGCGGAGCTTGATCTGGAACGATGCACTATCCGTGCGCCATTTGCGGGAACGATTGAAAGACTGAGTGTTGACATTGGCGATCATGTCTTGCCGGGGAGCGTACTACTCACTTTAGTTGACCCGTCGCATGTTGAAATTCCCATTCAACTGCCCTCCGCCGTGCATGACCGGATTAACCTTGGGGCTGTGGTACGTTTGTCATCGGAAAGCATGACCCATCATACATGGGTGGGGCGGGTGGCACGTTTGGCTGCTTCTGCGGACGCCGGATCGCGGACCTTCGCCGTCTATATAGACGTGGATAATTCGAAACAATCACATACGCTCTTGCCCGGCAGCTTTGTTAGTGCCGAAGTTGAGGGTGTCTTACACCGCCAAAGCTTATCGGTACCGCGCAGCGCGGTGCGTGACGGGCAATTATTGGTCATCGAGCATGAAGTCGCCAAAGTGCGACGCGTTGATGTCATCAGGCTGATTGGCGATCACGCGATTGTGGTTGGAGATTTGCGCGTAGGGGATCAAGTCATCACGGACTATACCAACTACCTCGGAGACGGTTCACCCGTACGTGGACAATTGTCCGTCACCATGAACGGTCAACCGTCGTCCTCGAAAGATATATCGTTTGCCATCCAGCGTGAGCACATACCATGACCTCGCTGCCTCGCTTTAGCGTAGAAAACCCTATTCTCGTCAATCTCGCGATGATGGCTATGTTGATTGGCGGCGCGTTTAGCGGCTCGACTCTCGTGCGCGAAATGTTTCCTGAATCACGCCCCAACCGGGTGCTGGTTACTACGCAATATCCGGGGGCAACGCCGACGGAAACGGAAAAAGGCATTACCCTCAAAATCGAAGAGAAGATCAAGGATGTCGAAGGTGTGAGGACTTTGTATTCTACGATCAACGAAGGGGTTAGCACCATTGTAGCTGAATTGGAAAGCGGCTTCGATGAGGTAGATCAAGTCGTCACGGATATTAAGTCCGCCATTGACAACATCCCCACGGACGATTTTCCCGCTGAAGCCCTTCAGACACAAGTGGCTAAATTCGATCCCAAGTGGCCGGTGCTGAGCGTGGCGCTCTATGGCGATTTGGGTGATCGTAAGCTCAAAAATTTAGGCGATCGGCTTAAGCGAGAGATTCTCGAATTGCCGGGCGTGACCGATGTCCGTCTCAATGGCACAAGAAAAGACGAAATCAGTATTGAGCTTAGCCCGGGCAAGTTGGCTGAGTATAACCTTTCCTTTCTTGATGTCGCCCAAGCCGTGCGTGAAAGCAACCTTGACCTGCCGGGCGGACAGCTACGCACTGAAGGTGCCAATGTCGCGGTACGTACGCTTGGTGAAACGGACATCAGCGAGGAACTCGCTGATATTGTGATCTTCAGTGACGCCTCGGGTAGAATGGTGCGTATCAAAGATGTCGCTATCATCACTGACGGATTTGAAGATGTGGACATCCTCGGTCTATATGATGGCCACGCTTCCGTTGATGTTGTGGTGTACAAAACTGAGGCACAGGATGCCATCGAAATTGCCTCCATGGTGCGCGCCATGGTCGCCGGCAAAACCGGTGAGCCGTTAACCAAATCGCTAGTTCAGCAATTCACGAGCATGCTCAGCGGTCGAGATGATCTCACGACGGCCTACGAATTAGGCAAAGGGCAACCGTATCCACCCGAAGTGAATGTCGCTATTCACAACGATCTTTCCGTCTTTATTGAAGGTCGCCTCGAACTACTGTCACGCAACGGTTTTTGGGGCTTGGTGTTGGTCACTTTATGCCTGCTGCTGTTTTTGCACTGGCGTGTAGCCATCTGGGTCATGATGGGACTTGTTCTGGCTGTGGCGGGTTCGTTGGTGTTCATGCATCTTCTAGGACAAACACTTAATTTAATTACGATGCTGGGATTGATTATTGTTCTGGGTTTGCTGGTTGATGATGCCATAATTGTGGCTGAACATGTGTATAGTAAAATTGAAAAAGGTATGGAACCGAAGCTCGCGGCTATTAGCGCAAGCGAGGAAGTTAGTTGGCCGGTCTCGTGTACGGTATTGACGACGATCGTTACTTTTATTCCGCTGATGTACATGGAAGGTCAAATCGGCGATTGGATCGGTGTGCTGCCGGTGGTGGTGAGTATCGCGCTGGCCGTCTCCCTGTTCGAATCGCTGGCGATATTACCATCTCACCTCGCACATGGGGTGCATATCCCCCGGACTGCCAATAGACACAAGCGTGACACCACCCATGACAATGGTTTGACGATAGGGTGGCGATCATTAACCAGGCGTCTACGTCTTGTTCAGAAGAGGTACTTCCAACAAAAGCTGGTCGCGTTCTACGAAAAATTCCTTCGCCTCGCTACATCCTATCGCTATGTGACCATAGCCACGTTAGCGGCCATGTTAATCATTACCGTCGGCCTAGTAGCCAGTGGCCGCGTACCCTATGTTCTTATCCAAAAGATGGATTCAGAGACGGTCGTCGCCCACTTGGATATGCGTGTGGGGACACCCATCGACCAGACCAGGGAAGCGGCGGCTGTAATTGAGCGTGCCGCTCTTGAATTTCCCGAACTAAAAAACATGTACACACTTGTGGGTATGCGTGTGAGTGATGATCTGATGTTATCCGCGCCTCAGTCGCATCTATCTCAGGTGTTTATTGAATTGGTCCCCTCAGAGAATCGTGATCGAACCAGTGAAGACATCGTCAATATGCTTCGTGAAAACACCAGCCAAATCGCAGGGATGGATAAACTTAAATTCAGCAGCATTCAGGGAGGCCCCGGAGGTGCACCGTTCCACTTGGAGATCAGCGGCGATCACCTGGAAGACCTTAGCGCCGTCGCGGATGAAATCAAGAAGCAATTAGTCAGTTACGATGGCGTATCCGATATTGTTGACGATTTTGACGCAGGCCGGCGCGAGGTACAGGTCGAATTATTCGACTCCGCCCGTGCCCTGGGCCTAACGACGGAGTCGCTGGCCACACAAGTGCGTGCGGCTTTTTATGGCTATGAAGCCAACAAAGTGCAACGCGGCAGCGAAGATGTTAAGATCATGGTGCGCTACCTTCCTGCGTATCGTCGTCACATCTACGATATTGAAACCATGCGTATCAAAACGCCATCCGGCGCTCTGGTTCCCTTTACCGAGGTGGCACGACTGACCGAAGGTACCGGCTTTGCATCCATCCGGCGCAAGGACCAGCGACGCACAGTCACCGTCACGGCGGATGTGAATTCGGATATTACGCCGCCGGATAATATCATCGCCGCGATTTCGCAAACCTTACCCGATTTATCTGAGCGATACCCTGATGTACGTTTCGAATTCGGTGGTCAAAAGCTTGAAACGCAGCGTACATTCAGTTCGCTTAAAAAAGATTTTCTGATCGCTTCTTTAATGATCTACATCATTCTTGCCGGTTTATTCAAAAGTTATGTTCAGCCGTTGATCGTCATGTCGGTCATCCCGTTTGGGGCGATTGGTGCGGTGATAGGCCATCTACTTATGGGGTTTCCATTCACTATGTTGTCCGCCATTGGTTTGGTTGCACTCACCGGTATCGTGGTCAACGATTCGCTGGTACTGGTTGTCTTTGTCAATCGCCGACTTGCGGAAGGCATCCCGATCGAAAAGGCCGTGATTGAGAGTGGCAAAAGTCGACTTCGACCTATCCTGCTGACTTCCATGACCACGGTATTTGGTGTTGCGCCGCTACTGATGGAACGATCCTTTCAGGCTAAGTTTCTTATTCCGATGGCGCTATCTATCGCGGCAGGCCTTGCATTCGCCACCGTATTAACGCTCATCGCCGTACCTTCGCTGTATCTCATCATCGAGGATATGAAGCGCTGCACGCGTAGTGCATGGTCTTGGCTGAGCGGATCCAACAATCCAACTCCCGCGGCGACCGCGTAGTTCGTGACGCCCATGTCTTGCATCCTATATTCACGCGGCTCGTGTGCGCAAGACGCAGACTTTTTGCTATAATGGTTAGCTCGACAATTTGCGTTAGAATGTTTGGCTATGAACACCCGCCGCTGGTTACGAGTCTCCCTTGCCCGAAAAATCAGTTTGCTGTTCGGTTCGTCAGTGCTGCTGACTATTTGCGTTACACTGCTATTCCCGTGGATTCACATGAGAAATCTGAACGAAGAGGCGATGTTAGAGCGCGCGTATCGCGTGGCTACGGCGGCGTCTCAAGCGGTAGATTTGCATCAGCCTGATTGGACTCGTGCTCAGGCGCAACTCAATCAACGATGGCCCGTACTGCTGCGCGATTTTGGTTTGCCGGGTGAGTGCCCCGTGCTGATCCGTGGAGACATGGAACTTTTGCCCGGCGGTTTTCGCCGAGAGGCTATCACTCGTTTGCAAGGACGCCCACATCAGCGTCATTACTGGAAACTTCAAGACAACGGGCGACGTTTTCGGTTTGCCTTAGCTATTCGCGGCGCCGATTCCGACCCGCACCCCAACACGCTCGTTGGTCTCATCGATGTCAGTCTTCCGGTTGCGCAGGCTAACGTGGTTTGGAATCAGGTTGTCACCGCACTGGCTGGTGCCAGCGGTGCGGTGCTTGCGATCCTAGCCTTTTATCTAGTGACACAACGTCTCGTACTCACACCGGTTTCTACCTTGCGACAAGCCACCGAGCGCGTGACCACGGGGGACATGACCGCGCAGGTGAAGATCGAAAGCGGGGATGAGTTTCAGGATTTATCGTCGGCTTTTAATGAAATGCTCTCACACTTAAGACAAGCACAAGAGGCACTACAAAAAACTAATCGATCTCTAGACATCAAACTCGGTGAGCTAGCTGAAAGAAACGTCGTACTTTATGAATCCAATCAGTTGAAACGTGAATTTCTCACCAACGTGTCGCACGAACTTCGCACGCCGCTGGTATCGATTATCGGTTTTGCGGAACTGCTGCGCGATGCGTTTGGTGGCGCGCCGGTCGATAGTCAACGGTTGAAACGTTACTCGGATAACATTTTAACAAGTGGTCGCGGGCTGTTGGACATCATCAATGATCTGCTGGACCTTGCCAAAATCGAAGCGGGAAAAATGGAGTTACACTTGGGTGATTTTGCGATGGATAGGTTGTGCGATGACCTGATTGATTTCGTCACCCCACTAGCCGAGAAAAAACAGCATACCCTATCACTTGACATCGAACCGGACTTACCCCCCTGCCATAACGACGAAGGCAAAATCAAACAAATTCTTTACAACTTGCTGAGCAATGCGGTCAAATTTACACCCCCGGGTGGTCACATCACACTGCGAGCGTCTACTGGAAAAAGCGCGGACACTATCATGCTGGCGGTAGAAGACTCAGGTCCGGGTGTACCTGTTGAAAAACGCAAGACGATATTTGATAAGTTTTATCAACTCGATGCGTCCAAGACCAGAGAATACGAAGGGACAGGGCTTGGATTGACCATCACCAAAGAGTTAGTGGGTATGTTAGGTGGTACGATTTACTTGGATGATTGTCCCAAAGCCGGGGCAAGGTTTGTCGTAGAGCTTCCTGTTCATATCACACATCCACATGCGAAAAAAAATATCAGACTTACCCCGTGACCGATGTAGGCGAACGATCGGCCATTGCGTTTGTCCATGCCACCCATGATACGAGGGATCATGGTGCTCTGGCTGCAAAATCCGCTGGATTCACAGCATGACGACATCTAGAATACCATAGCGGCGTCCATGAAAGAACGTCTGACAGACGGAGCACGTGCCGGTAGAGGGCGGAATATACGCGGGGTCGTTCCGACGGGTTTACACGGATGCCCCCTACACAACAATTTGAGAATACGATAGTATAAAGAGGCGATGATAGTTCTAGCCATCAATCGGACAGACTGGGTGGTTGCTTCTATTTTGGGACAACAGGTCAGTCGCCACGCCGTGGTAAGCGGTGCGGTATGGCTGGGTGTCTTCCTGGCCGTCGCTTTTGCTGCCGCGTGGCTTATGACCGTCCTGTGGCGGCGGTTCATAATGAATGACAATGCTGGAAAACCGGATTTCACGCTTGAGCAGTTGCGTCAACTCCGTGATCGAGGTGAACTTACGCAAGAGCAATATGAACGCCTCAAGGAAAAAGCCATCGACGTGATGAGCACAGGCATCGTTTAAGGGCTGCCGACGTTCGCCCGATAACGTAGTTAGTGTCGTATTACGGTGGCGGCGGGCTAATGTAAAAAAGCTCGGGTAATAAGGAATCAACTATGACAACAGTTCGCGGCGGAGGATCGGGTAGTCGATCTCGGCGTACCAGCACGTGCAGCTTCTGCGGTAAAAGCCAGCGCGATGCCGGGCCAATGGTCGAAGGGCCGAAGGATGTATACATCTGTAAGTCGTGCGTTGAACTTTGTCATAACATCATCAAACAAGAAATGCGCCGGTCCTCTTCCGCCAGGGCGGTATCGGATGAAATTCCCAACCCCAGGGTTATCCACGAATATCTTAACGATTACATCATCGGTCAAGAACGTGCCAAGAAAACACTGTCGGTTGGTGTACATAACCATTACAAGCGCATGCGACATCTGGATCAAAGCGGGGCTGACGATGTCGAGATTGATAAGTCCAACGTCTTGATTGTCGGTCCTACCGGCTCGGGTAAAACACTTCTGGCTCGCACGCTTTCGCGCATGCTCAACGTGCCGTTCGCCATCGGGGATGCCACCACTCTGACAGAAGCCGGATACGTCGGCGAAGATGTGGAGAACATTCTTCTTCGATTACTCCAAAGCGCGGAGTACGATCTCGAAACCGCGCAGCGCGGTATTATTTATATTGACGAAATTGACAAAATCGGCAGCACCTCCCAGAACGTAAGCATAACGCGCGACGTCTCGGGAGAGGGTGTACAGCAGAGCCTGCTTAAAATGCTTGAAGGGACCGTATCAAACATTCCACCGCAAGGTGGACGAAAACATCCCGAACAGCAATATATCCAAATGGACACCGCGCAAATTCTATTCGTCTGCGGCGGTACGTTCGTCGGCCTATCAGACATTATCCGTCGCCGTCTGGGGCATAGTGCCATTGGTTTTTCCAATGAGGGTGAGCCACGAGATATGCTCAAAGAAGAATGCGAGATTCTCGCACAAGTGGCCCCCGAAGACCTCGTTGAATACGGCATGATTCCAGAGCTTGTTGGTCGATTGCCGGTCATCACTACGTTAGAGCCGTTAGACGTCGATACGCTCGTTCGCATTTTGACCGAGCCTAAAAATGCCCTGGTCAAGCAATATCAGAAATTCTTTGAGTATGAGGACACCAAGCTGGAATTCGCTCGTGACGCGCTGAAAGTTATCGCCCGTAAAGCCATGGAGCGAGATACCGGTGCCCGTGCGCTACGCGCAGTCCTGGAAGAGTTAATGCTTGATCCCATGTATTCCTTACCTGATACACCACAGTCCGGTAAATGCGTTGTTACCAAGAGCGTAGCTGAGGGTAAGACGCCACTTCTCTCATCTCCTGAGCGGCGACGCCGCAGAGCGTCCGCCTGATCTGGGCTGAGATTGTATTGATATCGTACACTTAGGCACACCCCAAACGGTCGCATTAAGTCGATACCGAAATTCGTCGATACGCGTAGTGTAAAGCGCTGTGGCACAGCGTCCGATAGGGCAAGCTCTATATGGTTGTGCGGCAGTTGAGATAACTTTGTCCCGACGTGTGTCGAGACTTCAACGCCGCACACAAATTGAGCGCACTTGAAATGGACTGAGATATCGTGTCTATTGCCGTGATCTGCCCCAGATTAAACTGTCGCGCCGTACTGCGTGTCCCCGATGACATCCGAGGTAAGCGCGTGCGCTGTTCTAGTTGCGGCGTTTCATTCTTCGTACCCAACACACCCAAGCCTACCGCGAATACCGGCAGCGGCGCGGACGCCTCAAACGCGAAGAAAGACAATTAAAGTATCCCCCCCGTTTTCCTTTTCGAGCCAACATACAGCACCCGCCAGCCTACACACCCAACCCAAAAGTCTGCTTTTTTCTAGTACACCAAGTCCGCACGCATTTCAGGCTATACATACACTCATAAACAAGTGAGAATCAGCACGAGCACGCATAGACAAAGCGCAATGGAGGCCTGACGACGACTCGTGGGGTTGCGTAAAGCAATCAAGGCGCAGGTTATAGCCGAAAACCAGGTCAATCCTGCACCCAGCATCAGCAAGCAAGCGATGACTACCCACATAGGCGGTGCGCCTCCGGGACCGGCCTGCAAGGTCTCAGCCATAGCGCGCTGTGTAGCCGAGAGCATGTCGCTACCTTCTTCGATGTACTGTTTTTTGAGATGCTCCATTTCAAGCAACTGATCCAGATGTGCGCCAACTATGGAAGAAAAAGATAACGACATCACTAACGCCAAGCTTGCCAGAATCAATGCAACGATGCCGAGTCGGCTTCGCCGCACAGGGGCTTGTAAGCCGCCGGCAAAATCACCCGCATGATCTTGGCCTGACTGATTACCCGTTAGCGGTGTAGCTGTGGGTGTTGATGATAAATCAGGCAGGGTAGAAGCCGCAGGTGCTGTCACCGTTTTTTGACAGTACGGACATGCCACGAGTTTCGATGCCCAGACATCGTCAATCTCAATAGGCTGTCCACACGATCCGCATTGAAATCTAATAGCCATGGCGGACTATCGTACATGGGTAGTGGGCATAAGGTCAACTGATGAAAAATTCAACTTGCCTACGCAAAGCAAAAAAATTATGACAATCGTTAGGCGCACATTTTGCGGCTTATAAGCTTTCGTAAAGGGGGCTATCGTAACCATATCTTCATGTGTTTTTGACATGCGCAACTTTGACATCCAACCCATGCAACAAGTGCGCATGTAGGCTGATTTTTCATTGCAAAGGGCGATCAAGCAGCCTGCTTGGCCATACCGATAGCTCCACTAATCAAGCGGTTCTTACACGACGAACATGGCCGTCAACCCTGCAAGATGGAGTGGACACAAATGCAAACCAAAAACGAAGCCATCACAGCGATCATCCGACTCAACACCACTGCGAATCCCAATTTTCTCGCTGAGTTTTCTAAACTCGAACTCGAACAATATCTATCGCGCTTACAGCAACGATCAAATCCCACGGTGGCTCACATTCGCCGAGATCGTCGCCGGAGTACTAAAAAAACTACCTCACCGCACTTTTCAGCTACATAGAGCAAGCTATATTTTCATATAGAGGCTTATAACTCGATTTGTCCCAACGCAATTCGCCTATACATCGCAGCACAAAAAGCTCACATGCCACTAACGAAACCACGCCTGCCAAGAAGCGGCCACCCGATAGGCACGGGAAAGCCACTTCCTCACGGGCGAGGTTCGGTATGACTGCTTCTACACTAAACACGGCTTAGATTGAATTAACCACACAACGGCGTATAAAAGAGAGTATGCTATAGAAGCGTGACTATCGTTTCCGGTAGGCGCGGTACAGGGTTTCGATTTGTATTTTGTCGATCGAATGTCAATGTGGTTTACTATATTACACAGCGTGTACTTATGCGGTTAATACATAGTCATTGGTCGTGGTTATGCCTATGCAGTGGCATGTTTCTACTGTCTCTACTGACCGGGTGTAATCCCACGGCTTCAGGTGGTTGCTGTAGCGAGGGTGCGTGTATCGATTCGGTGTCGGACATATTTTGTGTCGGTATCGGAGGCAATTATCTTGGAAACTCAATTTCATGCCAGGACACATCATGCCAAGAACCGATGGCCGGTGCCTGTTGCTTGGAAGACGGCAGTTGCCAGGAAAACATGCAGAACACATGCGAATCGATGAATGGCACGTTTGTCGGTGAGCTTACGGTGTGCGCCTCGAACACTTGCCGTGGCGCTTGCTGCGATAAAGACGGCCAATGTAGCGAAAAATCAATGGGTGAATGTAGTGCATCCGGCTCGAATTATCAGGGTGACGGTACATCCTGTGATACGACCTCGTGTGTTGGGGCGTGCTGTAATGAATCCGGCGACTGCGCGATTGTCACGCAGGAGGCCTGCCAGGGCAGCTATCTAGGCGACGGCACGACCTGTGAACCAAACCCGTGTGCCGGTGCATGTTGCGATACATCCGGTGCCTGCACGGTCATGACGGAACAAGATTGTAGCGGTATTTATGATGGCAATGGCACGACGTGTGATGATACTTCATGTAGAGGCGCCTGCTGTGCCTCCGATGGCTTATGCACATTTTCAAGCGTGACGGATTGCCAATTACTCGGTGGCACCTACGAAGGCGTCGGCGTCGCTTGTGACCCGAACCCATGCTTTACAGGTCCGCTAGCTGCCTGCTGCATAACCGGGCAGTGTTCACTTACCTCCGCCACGGAATGTGCCACCAATGGCGGCACGTTTCAGGCAGATATTACTTCGTGCGACATCGCGTTTTGTCCGCAAACGATCGGGGCCTGCTGCAGAGGGAGTGTATGTATCATGACCTTTGCCTCCCAATGCCAAGGGGATGGTAACACCTTTGTTGGCGAAGGTAGTGCGTGCAGTTCCAACACGTGCATCCCATAGTGAACTTACTCCCGCATGCTCTGGCATGATATTGCGGCCTTTAGACCCAGTAGGCCTGACAACTTTTTACCAATTATCGGCTATCAGATGAAAACTGATCGCGTAGATAGACATCTAAACCGGGTTCCAGCCTGTGTGGTCATTGACGTGAATATACACCGCTGTTTAGCCCTAGACGCCGGACAAGATTGCGCATATCCTGTTTCGAAATTATCAGGAGAATCATGATGAATACTGAACAAGCCATATTTGGTGCGGGTTGTTTTTGGGGCGTGGAAGAAGCCTTTCGCGTGCTGGACGGCGTTGTCGAGACAGCCGTAGGTTATTGCGGTGGTACTACGGAAAATCCAAGCTATAAAGACGTATGCACCGGGAAAACCGGACATGCGGAAGTCGTCCGCGTGACGTTTGATACGGATAAAATATCCTACGATGAACTATTGGACGTCTTTTGGAATTGCCACAACCCGACCACGCTGAATCGACAAGGACCGGATGTCGGTTCGCAGTATCGTTCCGCCATATTTTTTCTATCAGAAGACCAGGAAGATTCTGCGCGAGCTACGTGTGATGCTTTAGCGGTCTCCGGGCAATACGAAGACAGCATTGTCACTGAAATCAGTCCGGCTAAGACTTTCTATATGGCAGAAGAATCTCACCAGAAGTACCTGCAAAAAAATCCCCAAGCTGGTTGCGCTATCAATCAAAGTTCATAGGACAAAGTAGCGCCGTGTAAGCTGACGTATGCGGCTCGCATACAATGAAAGTGTGTGGCGGGGTGGCCATGTCATTCCTTTTGGACATGGGGGAGTCGATGATATACGAGTCATGTCCAACGTAGCGCCAAATCCGAGCGGCGAGCGCAAGCGACCCGTGTCTTCAATGCACTATACACGCCGCAATCACATAGAACACGCACACCATGTGTGACCATCCGGACCCACCGTACGTCAATAATCAGTGATGTCTCCTTTTTCTTTTCTCCACGGACCGTGAACGGTTACTTAGTTGTTCTGTTCACCAAGCTGAATCGTGATAAGGTCAGATGATGTACCCCATCTTATTTCTTTGATGTTGGTTGAAATTGAGCTGAATACATACAAGTTGTATGTGCCCGGCGGGATACTTATGATATGAGGTACAACAGCAGGTACATTTTCCGGCTCTTGTAAGGATTTATTGTAAGCTCTGTAATTTTCAACCACACGGTTGATTTGTACGACCGCCTGGAAATGTTCACCAGGTTCAAGGGTGAGTTTTCCCGCTGAAATTATTTGGAATTTTTCACTGAAGGTCAACGGTGGGTTCAATCGTATAGGCTTATGGTCGGGAACCCATGGTACGATATCGCTGACGGTCTTGAGGCGCCTATTACGCCGCACGCCTTCAGGCTCAAATACCTCAAAAGGTCGACGGGTTAGTTTGTCCTCGTGGTACGCCTTGAGTTCCTGTTTGTTCATCGCACGTAGTCTGCATTCATTAGCGTCAGGTTTGGTCCCAGGTAAACTCCCAGGACCGTTTTTTAACGTACTAATGAGAAGAACACTCAGACGTTCAATGGGGTCCAATATCTGCATAGTTTGTGAACCATTATTTTCGATGGTATAGGTGAACATAATCCCTTGTTCAACATCTGGTTGAACGGTCGCTATCTCAATATAAACAGGCAGTGTTTCTGGAGGACCGTGTCTTGACCTATCCTTCATATCCAGCCGGACGATGTGCTCACCTGTTTGTCCGTAAACAGGTATCACGCAAACCAGGGCAGTTACTAACAGAATCATGTTATAGTTTTGTTTCGTCACGAAATGTTGCCTATATGTATTGTATCCGAAGTCCGGCAACTGTTAGGCCAAGTCATTCATCAGTCATGGAGCATCATGGTATCCTATTGTTCTTGGCTGTCCGGTTCACCAAGCTGAATCGTGATGCGGTCAGATGATGTAGTCCAGGAATGTTTTCCCTCTAAATCTGTTGATAGAGTAAACCACACGCGCAAAGAGTAGGTATCTGGCATGATGTCCACAATTTCAGGGACATGTGGTTGACGGGAGGAGTAGGCGACAACTTTACCAGCCTCGTTTCTCTCAGGTGCAACGGGATTGGAGATTATTCGTGTTATCTGTATCTCCGCCTGAAAATGTTCACCAGCTTCGAGGGTAAGTTTACCTTCCCTCTTCGTAAGTGCTTGAAACCGCTCGCTATTCGATTGAGGCGTTTTACCGCGTTTCCTATTTCTATCAAGCTTCCATGGCACGATATCACTGACGGTTTTCATATGCCTATGACGTAGCGTAACCTCAGAATCAAAAGCTTGAAAAGGTCTACGTGCCATTTTTTTATTATGCATTTCCTTGAGTTGTTCATCGCTGAAAGTGTAAACTTTGCACGTCATATAATCCGGTCTTGTATCCTCTAAACTGACCATTCCGCCCAGCTTAGAACTAGTCAACAGAATGCTGATCATATCGATGGGGTCCAACATCTGAATAGTTTGCGAACCATTATTTTCAATGTTGAGCGTGAACACAATCCCTTGCTCGACGTCTGGTTGAACGGTCGCTATCTCTACATAAACACGCAATGTTTCAGGTGGCCCGTGTCTTAATCTATCCTTCATTTCCAGCCGGACGATGTGCTGATCTGTTTGTCCGTGTGCGGGTACTATGCAAACAAGAGCAATGGCCCAACGGACTATATCGCGGAATGTCTTTGTCATAAAATGTTGTCTATATGTATTGCATCCGTAGTCCATCATTCATAATTTATGGTGCATCATGATCGTTTTACTGTCCTTGGTTGTTTGGTTCACCAAGCTGAATCGTGATGCGGTCAGATGATGTAGCCCAGGAATGTTCTCCTTCTAAATCTGTTATTAGAATATGACTCACGAGCAAAGAGTATGTGCCTGGTATGATGTCAATAATGTGAGGAATCTGTGGTGGCCTACTGCTCCATGATGTGATAGCTTTTGTTTTTTGATTGATGGTTGTCTCAGGTTTATTGGGATTGGAGATTATTCGTGTTATTTGTAACAACGCTTGAAAATGTTCGCCAGGTTCTAGGGTGAGCTTACCCTCCGTCATCGCTTGAAACCGATCTTTTTTTGATTTCGGAACGACATTGTGTTCGATATTTCTGTCAAGCTTGTGTGGTACGATATCGCTAACAGTTTTCAAATGCCTAGCGCGTAGAGCAATCTCGGAATGAAGAGCTAGAAAAGGTCTACGAGCCATTTTTTCATCATGCATTTCCTTGAGTTGTTGATCGCTAAAACTGGATATCTTGCACGTCATATAATCAGGCTTTGTATTATCCAAACTAACTTTACCGCCCAGTGACGAGCTGAATAACATAACGTTGGTCATATCGACGGGGTCTAGTGTTCGAATAACTTGTCCACTATTATTCTCGATGTTTAGAGTAAACACAATCCCCTGCTCAACACCAGGTTGAATGGTTGCCACTTCTACATAAACATCCAACGATTCAGGAGGCCCATTACTACTGGTTGCATCCTTCATATCCAACCGGACGATGTGCTGATCCGCTTGTGCGAAAGTGGGTACTGCGCAGACGAGGACAGTTACAAACACGACCTTATTGTTGAATAGCTTGGTCATGAAATGTTGTCCATATGAATCGTACCCGTTGTCCGTCACCTGTTATTCCAAGCCAATCATCATTCATTGCGCATCTTGGCGTCCTATTGTTCTTGGTTGTCGGGTTCACCAAGCTGAATCGTGATGCGGTCAGATGATGCAGACCATCTATTTGTACCTTCAATATCTGTCCATAGAGTAAAGCGAAATCGTAAAGAGTAGACATCAGGTACGATATCAACAATTTGAGGGTTCCGTTGTCGAGGGCTGGTGAAGGTGACGACGTTGCCAGTCTCTGTTATCACGGGTGCGACTGGATTGGAAATTATTTTTATTATCTGTAATACCGCCTGAAATTGTTCGCCTGGCTCAAGGGTGAGTTTACCCTCGGTGATCGCTTGAAACCGATCAATGTTTGATTGTGGGACGTTATAGCGCTCGATATTTCTATCGAGCTTCCATGGCACAATATCACTGACAGTTTTCATATGCCTATCGCGTAGCGCAACATCAATATCAAAGGTTTGAAATGGTCTGCGAGCCATTTTGTTATCATGTATCTCCTTGAGTTGTTGTTCGTTGAAAGTGTCTAATTTGCAAATAGTGAAATCTGGCTTTGTATTCTCTAAATTTATCGTTCCAGGATGTCCCAATCTGTACAATCTGACTTTGATCATGTCGACAGGGTCTAGTATCTGAATAGCCTGCGTACCATTGTTTTCGATGCTTAGAGTGAATACAATTCCTTGCTCAACGTTTGGTTGAATGGTCGTTATCTCCACATAAACGAGCAGTGTTTCAGGAGGTCCATGGCGTATTGTATCCTTCATGTCCCACCGTACTATGGCTTGATTTTCCTGTCCGTATACAGGAATTATGCAGACAAGCGTAATTACCAAGAGAAGTGTGCTGAATATTTTCATTGTCATGATTTATCTCCTTGATTCATTATATCTATCGTCTGCCATGCCGTGTTATCTATCCGGAAGGACCACACCCGGTCATAGCACATGTGGTACCGTCACCTTGATAAGTTCCACCAATCACGCTGATACAACGCGACTGAGTGGATTCGTTGCAAGAGTTGTCAGCAGCACAGCAGGCTCCCTTGCACGGATTAACTGGATCACATGTTGTATTATCTCCACGATATATACCACCTTCGTCAATGCATATACACTGCGTCTTAAGATTACATACACCGGTGTCAGGTGCACAGCATGCGCCGTCAGGTGTAGTCGGACGCGTCGGACAGGCCACGCAAATAAACCAACACTGCTGGTTGTTCAATGTA